>NZ_JACGWE010000001.1:0-428201 GCF_014077575.1 Pseudomonas sp. 5Ae-yellow
AGAAGGTCAGTTTTTCAGGTACCATTTTGGATAGCGGCTGTTGGTGCTTGGTGAACGGTGTAAGGTCCTGAAACTATAGCACTTTCAGCCGCTTTCTTTTATCCCCTCATGAGAAATCCGGGCTAGCCCCTTGCGCCCGACGGTTAACCCGGCTTTCATGCTACGCAATGTCTGCCCCATCATCCGCGGGGTGGTGCGCGCCCACATTTCCAGTTTGGTTGGCAAGCGCTCGGCTACCTCAACGCGGTCGCGGCGACCGTACTCATGCTCGGCTGTTTCCTCCATCATGGCGGTCGTCAGCTCCAGGCTGGCCTTGCCGTCAACATAGGCATGATGAAAGCGAATCAGCACGGCGAAACTGTTGGGCGGAATACCTTCTACATTGTTGACGCCCTCAATGATGTAGATCTCCCAGGGTGCGCGCTCCATATCGACGCTGCGGGACATAGTACGCGCAGTAAAGATACACAGCTGACGCCAGTCTCCCGGTTGCGGTAGGCCCACGTGGCGAACGTGATACTCCAGATCGAAATTCTCATCATCCAGCCAGTAAGGATCATCCAGCTGGAAAGGTGCCTGTTCCAGCCGGCGACGGAAGAACGAGGTGGTATTCAGTCGGTCAGAAATGTACTGCAGGATTTCCTTATGTCGAACCAGCCCACCTGGCGCGCTGCTCTGATCACACAGCCAGAGACTGCCAATCATCATGGGTTGATTGGGCGCCTCAAAGTAAAAGAAGTGAGAGTCCATAGGGGTGAGCTGTTTCATTTTCGCAATCCTCGTACCGGATAAGGTGTATTCGATTCATCGTCAAGCGTCGCCGTAATTCGCACGGCAGGCATTGATTCAAGTCAAGCAGTTAAGCCAGAAATGTAAAACGCACCAAAAAACAGCCATAAACAGAAACGATGCTATTTGAGGCTAAATATAATAATGCAATTTTGTGACCAATAGGTCACAGCGCTTACAGCGCGCCCCGTAGCCCGCAAAAAAAGCGCCTCAAAACCTCTTTCCAGAGCCTTTTAAAATAATAAAAAAAAGATACATTTTTTATTTATGATCTAGCGCAACTGGCAGCAAGCACCAAAAAAGAGCAGGAAATCGCTGATCCAGCGTGATCTCGCCTCTCCTTATCCCACCTCATTTCTCCGATGATTTGATGCAGACCACGCAGCTATTACCCGGCAAGCTAGGCTTACCCACGTGCCACACATTCAGAACCCGGACACCTCTCAAGGAGAGCTCAGCATGTTTAACTCTGCAGGCGATTGCTTTGTCGTAAACCAGAACGATCTGCATGATTGCCAACAGCTGCATCAGCCGCTATTGAAAGAAGCGGATCTAAACGAGGGTGAGGCCCTGCTAGCGGTCGATCGCGCTGCCTTTACGGCCAACAACATTACCTACGCGGCGCTGGGCAAACGCTTCCAATACTGGGACTTCTTCCCGGTAGAGGAGCCTTGGGGGCAGATTCCGGTATGGGGCTTTGCTGACGTGACTGCCAGCAAGCACCCGAGCATCACTAAAGGCACCCGGGTTTACGGCTATCTACCGATGGCGCCACAGCTGAAGGTGCAGCCCGGTGACCTGACCGACAACGCCTTTACCGACAAAAGTAGCCACCGGGCTCATCTGGCGCTGGCCTACAACCAGTATCAGTTCACTGCTCGCGATCCAGCGTATCGCAAGGAAACAGAGGCGCTGCAGATGTTGCTGCGCCCGCTGCTGATTACCTCTTTTCTGCTCGATGATTACCTGGCTGAAAATGACTTTTTTGCTGCAGACCAGATCATCCTCACCAGCGCGTCCAGCAAAACCGCGCTCGGGCTGGCCTTCATGCTCCAGCATCAACGGGCTAAACGCGGCAAGCCCCTGACCATTACCGCGCTGACGTCAAACAGCAACCTGGAATTTGTCCGTAACCTGGGCTACTACGACAAAGTAGTGAGCTATGATCAGATCGGCGATCTGGATGCCAGCCAGCCCAGTGTATCGGTCGACTTTGCCGGCAACGGCACAGTTCTGGCGCAGGTGCATAAGCACTTTGCCGATAACCTGCGCTTTAGCTCATTGGTCGGCGCAGCACACTGGGATCAGCGCGGCGCAGAAAAGGATTTGCCAGGACCCGCGCCACAGGTATTTTTTGCGCCAGGCTACTGGGAAGCCAGAGCCAAGGAACTGGGTGCGGCCGCATTGATGACCCGCTTCGCGAGCTTATGGCAGCCCTTGGTTGGCTCAGTGAGCGCCTGGATGGACATCAGCGAGCTGGCAGGCGAGCAAGCGATCAAACAAGGCTACCTGAACACCCTGGATGGCAAGGTCAGCCCGCAGCAGGGCGTCATCATGCGCATGTGATAACGCCAACGCGCTCAACCCGGCTTTACAGCGCAGCAGCAAACTGAGTTAATTCTGCACTCAATCTGTAACAGCCGGGGCAAGCGATGTGTGAACTGCTGGGTATGAGCGCAAACGTACCAACTGATATCTGCTTCAGCTTTGCCGGGCTGATGCGTCGCGGCGGCGGCAGTGGACCGCACCGCGACGGCTGGGGCGTCGCCTTTTACGAAGGTAAAGGTGTGCGCTGTTTTCACGACCCGAACCCCTGCCACGACTCCGCCATCGCCAAACTGGTCGAGTCCTATCCGATAAAGTCGGAAAACGTCATCTGCCATATTCGCCAAGCCAACGTCGGCGGTGTCAGCCTGGCCAATACCCATCCGTTTACCCGCGAACTCTGGGGGCAATACTGGACCTTCGCCCACAACGGCCAATTGACCGACTTTACCCCAAAGACCGGACAGTTCAGCGCCGTGGGCGATACCGACAGCGAAGCCCTCTTCTGCCACCTGCTCAACACCCTCACCGCGCACTTCAGCGAACCACCATCAACGACCGAGCTGATAGAACAGCTAAGCCAGTCCTACCAGCCCCTGCTCGACAAAGGGGTATGCAACATCATGCTCAGCAACGGCGACTGGCTATACACCCTCTGCACCAGCAAACTCCACTGGATAACCCGCCGCGCGCCCTTCGGCGCTGCGCATCTAAGTGATGTGGAAGTGAGTATCGATTTCACCGAGCACACTACCTCAGCAGACGTGGTGACTGTTATTGCGACTGAGCCGCTGACGAGTAATGAGCGGTGGACCACTTATGAGCCGGGGGAGTGGCGGTTGTGGCGGGAGGGGGAGATGGTGATTCGAGGGGAGTTTATAACACAGGGTCTAAGATCGATCTAATACCAACCAGTGGTATTCGCCAACTTACTTTTCGCGTAAACCGCTCAGTTAGACCGCTGTTTTCTACGTAACTTCGGGCCTCACGGTATTGAACATTACCTCTTCAGCAAGCTGATAAGGCATTGTAGCTCTTGATCAACGTTCCGGCTGCTCGGAGTAAACCTGATTGCAGTTTTCGTGAAACTTCGCCAAGACTACAATATCTGACCACTACTGCGGATAAAGGTCTTCACTGCGGCAGCACTCGCTCAGTTCTGTCTCTTAGAGACTGGGAGGGGCGATATGAATCGCCCCGGCTTTCCTAGACACTTTCCTGGCTCAGTAAATGTTGCTTCTCGAACTCTACCGGCGACAGCTGATTGTTGAAACCATGCCGGCGCTTTGAGTTGTAAAACATCTCGATGTAGTCGAACACATCAGCACGGGCATCCTGCCTGGTACTGTAGATTTTTCGCCTGATTCGCTCCCGTTTCAGCAGCTGGAAAAAGCTTTCCGCTACCGCGTTGTCATGGCAGTTACCACGCCGACTCATGCTACCAAGCAAGTTATTGGCTTTCAGGAAGCTCTGCCAGTCACCGCTGCTGAATTGGCTACCTTGGTCGGAGTGAATCATCACCTCCTGCTTTGGCTTGCGGCGCCACACGGCCATCAGTAAGGCATCAATAGCCAGGTCACTGGTCATCTGCGGCTTCATTGACCAGCCGATTACCTGCCGCGAGAACAAATCAAGCACCACCGCCAAATACAACCAGCCTTCATAGGTGCGGATGTAGGTGATGTCCGTGACCCAGACCTTGTTGGGTTCAGTGACATTGAATCGGCGCTCCAGATGATTCGGTGAGGCCGCTGGAGGCTTGCCACCATAGCGCCCCGGCCGACGTCGGTACCCTGTCTGCGAGCGCAATCCTTCCAGGCGCATCAGTCGAGCAACACGATGCTTGCCGCATGCTTCTCCAAGCTCACGCAGGTCGTCGTGGATTTTGCGGTAGCCATACACTCCGCCGCTCTCTAGCCACGCGTGCTTGATCAGTCCAAGCAGGCGTTGATCGTCCTTGGCTCGTGCCGACTTCGATTCAGCCAGCCAAGCGTAGTAACCGCTAGGATGTACTTTCAACGTCAGGCACAGGCGTCGAACCGAGTAGTCAGCGGATAGTTGGCTGATAAAGGCGTACTTCAGCCGGACTCCTTGGCAAAGTACGCGGCGGCCTTTTTTATTTCACCATGACTCCAGCACCGTACTTCGCTGGACTACGCCTAAGCTCGCTACAGCAGGTTTATCAATAACTTAGGCTAATTCATCATATGCCGGTGCTTTCCGAAACTTGACCCGGCTTCCATCCGCTTGGCTCCTAACAGGCTCCTGGAAACGGGTCTTTCCAAGGAGTCAGCTATGGCCAAGATCAAACTCACCAAGTCCGCAATTGATGCGGCAAAGCCCCAGGCGCAGCCCGTCGAGTTGCGCGACACTCTCGTCCCCGGCTTCCTGTGCAAGATCACGCCGGCCGGCCGCAAGGTCTTCATGCTCCAGTACCGGACGAATGCCGGTGAGCGGCGTAAGCCAGCACTGGGCCTGTACGGAGAGTTGACTGTCGAACAGGCCCGTTCATTGGCGCAAAACTGGCTGGCCGAGGTTCGCCGAGGCGGCGATCCGGGGGCCGCCAAGGCCGAAGCGCGCAAGGCGCCGACAGTCAAGGAGCTGTGCGTAAAGTTCATGGAGGACTACTCCAAGCACCGCAACAAACCCAGTACGCAGAAAGGCTACCAGGGCAACATCGACCGCAACATTATCCCGATCCTGGGGCGGATGAAGGTCCAGGATGTGAAACGCGCTGACGTGGCCGCGATGATGAAAAAACTGGATTACAAGCCGGGTGAGGCAAACAAGGCGCTATCTGTCCTACGTAAGATGTTCAACCTGGCTGAGATTTGGGGCTATCGACCTGATGGCTCGAACCCGTGCCGACACGTTCCGCTGTATACCGGGGGAAAGACCACTCGCCTCATTACAGACGAAGAAATGGCCAAGCTATTCAAGCACCTTGACCAAATCGAGGCCGAGGGCTTGGTGCCCGATGTCGTCCCGTTGGCGATCCGTCTGCAATTCGAGTTTGCTGCCCGGCGCTCCGAAATCGTGCTACTCGAATGGGAATGGATTGACCTGGAGAACCGCCGGGTGGTCTGGCCCGACAGCAAGACCGGTGGTATGTCCAAACCCATGAGCGAGGAAGCCTATCGGCTGCTTTCCACTGCGCCTCGGCAGCCCGGTGCACGTTATGTCCTGCCGTCGCCGCGCAACCCGCTTACCCACTTGACCTATGGGGAGTACTACGGCGGTTGGACCCGGACGCTCAAAGCGGCTGGCGTACCTCACGTTGGCACCCACGGCATCCGCCACCGCTCGGCTACCGACATCGCTAACTCGGGTATCCCGGTCAAGGTCGGCATGGTGCTGACCGCGCATAAGACGGTGACCATGTTCATGCGCTATATCCACACCGAGGATGATCCGGTGCGTGAGGCAGCCGAACTGGTGGCAAACCGGCGCAAGACGATTACAGGGGCTACACACGCCAAGGCGGCTTCCGTATGAACAGGCTGAGTATCCCGGCGTTCGGGCTTGCCGACCTCTGGGGATGGGTGGCTACTTGCCACTTGCAAGGGCTAGACAATCATGCCCGTTACGGGTATAGTTTTGATGGTGGACGAGTATGAACGTCTTGAAGCGAAAGGACTTTGCGCGGTGGCAAACTGCCGAGAAACTGTCCGATACAGCCTTGTGCAAGGCAGTCCAGGAAATGGAGAGTGGGCTGATTGATGCCGATTTGGGTGGCCACCTTTACAAGAAGCGGGTCGCCCGCCCTGGTGCGGGTAAGAGCGGTGGCTACCGCACCTTGTTATCAGCCCGTGTTGGCCACCGTTATGTATTCCTGCATGGGTTCCCGAAAAGCGACAAGGCGAACATCACGCGGGACGAGAAAAAAGCGCTGCAATATGCCGGCAAGGTATTTCTAGAGCTATCGGCCAAGGAGTTGGTGAAGGCATTGCAGGCTGGTGTTCTACTGGAGGTGTGTTGTGACGAGCAAAATCATTGAATCCCTGCGCGGTGATCTGGCCGCATTGCACGACGCCGGCGCGATCAGCAAAGTGACGATGCGTGAATTCGACGCGATCTGCCCGCCGCCGGTGCGCGAGTTCAGCGCCGACGACATCAAGCGTCTGCGTGAAGCGCTGCACTTCAGTCAGCCAGTGTTCGCCCATCATCTGCACACCACCGCCTCGACGGTACGCAAGTGGGAACAGGGTGAAACGCACCCAGCCGGCCCGGCGCTCAAGCTGCTCAACGTCATCGCTGACAAGGGCTTGCAGGCCATTATCTGATGAGTGTAAGACGGAGATACAGATAGTGGCGTCACAAATTGCCCCGTTCAGCTCCCAGCACCTGGAAGCTGCCTGCCGCGTTCTTGCCGACACCGCACAAGGTCTGACTGGCACGCAGATCGGGCGGTTGTTACAAGAGATCCAGGTAGCCGACTCATCCCCGGACATGACCAAATGGAAACGGCTGTTCAATGCGTTGGCTGGCGCTCAGAACCAGCATCAGGTTGGTAACCATCTCATCATGTTCATCAATCGCGCGATGAATCCCGTGAGCTACGCAAGCAATCCTGGGACATTTGCCTGGCGCCGCGATGAACTCAATGTTGTTTTGGCTTTCTCGGGTTTCTATGTGCGTGAAGATGGCAAAGTCGGATATGCCGATAAGGCCAATACGCTGGACGAAGCCCGTGCACGAGCCGGGCGACTCAAGGCGGCACTGGAAAGTCGCGCTGTGCATGTAGAAGTCCTGAACTACTGTCGCGCAGAACTCATGGACGAGAACTATTTTCACGCGGTATTTGAAGCGACCAAGGGCGTTGCCGAGCGGATTCGCCAGCTCTCGGGTCTGAGTGGCGATGGTGCTGACCTTGTGAATAAGGCATTTGGCGGTCAGCAACCTGTACTTGTCTTGAAGACACTGAGTACGGAGTCTGAAAAAAGCGAGCAGAGAGGCTTTGTAAACCTGCTGATCGGTCTGTTTGGGGCGGTACGCAATCCGCTTGCCCATGCCGCGAAAACGAATTGGCCTATGTCCGAACAGGACGCCTTGGACATCCTGACGCTGGTATCGCTGGTTCATCGTAAGCTGGATAGCGCCACGAGACTAGCTGCCGTATCGGCGTAACCGGGGAAGAGAAAATGGACGAGGCGATTGTAGTTTTCTCCCGGAAAGGAGTTTTCCAAACCACAATACTGGCACGTGGTGTACGCAGCCGTGAACATGCGCGCAAGCTTTGGCCATTAGTCTCTCCCGACGGATCGCGACAGATGGTGACGTGGGTCAGCCCCTCTTTTGAAAATGGAAAATTGCGTCGGCGATCCCATTTTCGGGTACTCCCTGCCCAACACACCTTTAACCCTAAAGCGCACTTCGATGATGAAGAAGCCAGCCGGTGGCGTGTTGTGCAAGAAAGCCCCGAACACCGGCGGGCGAAAGAACTTGTCGCGGAGGAACTCTCAAGGCGCTTGCGTGCTGGGCTTGCAATGCCCTGGTCATTCAAGGATGTGGACTCATCGGATTATCCGCTGGAGGGGAACTTGCTGCTTGGCGCCGACCGAGTGGCAAATGAACATCCCCTAGAGACGCCTTTTGGCAGCAAGTTCCGGCTCGACGTGGCTGTGCTTGGGCCGCCGGTCCAGGCTGAGCCGATGGTGCTTGGCGGTGTTGAAATCGAACTTGGCCATGCCTTTGACGGTCGCAAGGCGTTGATCGGAAAGTCACTCGGCTTCCCACTCATCTCCATCGATATCAC
This sequence comes from Pseudomonas sp. 5Ae-yellow, assembly GCF_014077575.1. Classification (NCBI taxonomy): domain Bacteria; kingdom Pseudomonadati; phylum Pseudomonadota; class Gammaproteobacteria; order Pseudomonadales; family Pseudomonadaceae; genus Pseudomonas; species Pseudomonas sp. 5Ae-yellow. The sequence goes on from NZ_JACGWE010000001.1 coordinate 8,090, forward strand.
CGAAATGACCCTGCCCGAACTTACGCCGGAATGGGCGCAGCGGGTATTGACTGCGACCACCCGCAGCCATGAGCAAGGGCGCCGGCAGACCTGCATCTATCTCCATGACTTGCTATACCCACTCTATGCGCAATTGCCGGCGTTTCTCGACGACGAGCAGCGCCATCAGTTTCTGGTGTTTGCCGACGATAAAACGCTGAACAAACTGGTGAACTGGATGAATCTACTGGCTGAAAAGCTGGAGTATTCGAAGGGAACTGTTGCTGTGGCGATAGTCAATGGTAAAAACGACCAGGCCCGTAAGATGCTGGAGCGTGCCGGGCAGGTTGTTGGGCCTGACTGGAGGGACTTCAATGATCAGAAATGTCTTCGCCTGACGCTTCCTCGCCCCAAGGGGCCAGCAGATCTTCAGGCGCACCGTTTTCACATGACCATGGCCCGTATCCTGCTATCGCATACCGATGCACTTGTTGGCTACAAGTATTGCAACGGAGTGGACAACAATCACCCCGAAGACGATATATGGGTTGCGAAGCGCTGGATTGCCAATGAAAAAAGATTTTCCGAGCATCGTGTATTACCGAAACGATTGGCCGAGCCGGTCAATAGGTTGATCGCCGTAGTTTCAGATCTCAGACATAATCGCACAGCAGCCCGCCACGAGGTGTGAAACCCCTTATGAGTACTCCGGCGTAGCCAAGCCAGGCTTCCTACGTGACTGACGTTGCATGGTGCTTGGCACCATGCGAGTGTGGCATACAGAACACTATTTGAAATTTATCCACACCCAAGATTTGCATCCCGGCGTGCCGCCGTCGGGCTCGCGGGCTACGCCCCGCGCTTCGTTCCGAATCGCGGCCATCTGGCTTTGATCCCTGACGCCTCCGGCCCATAAGGGCCTGCGCGCTCCGCTTGCCAAGGGCGAGTGTATGTAGTGGGTAGGGTATGGGCGGTCTTGCTGTTCCCTTCACCGTACCACGGCGTTCTCGCCGTCAAGGGCTGCGCGTGCTCGCACGCTTGCGGCCATGGCCGTTCATGACCCTGTGACAGCTTGCGCTGCGCCGTGCTGACGCCGGTTCCGGGCAATTCCGCCCGAGCAACCGGAGCACGATCATGACACAACTGTCCTTTTCCTCGTTCGATTCCTCTCTGCTGGTCCGTGACGCACAAGGGCGCTACCTGCCGGCGTCGGTAGATCAGATTCTTGACGCCGCGCGTCAGGTCATCGACCAGAAAATACAGCGTGGTATGTCCTTCACCTCACCAAGACTTGTCAAAGAGTACCTGTGTGCCAAGCTGGCTGGTTTCGAGCACGAAGTCTTCGCAGTACTGTTCCTAGACTCGCAGCATCGCTTGATCGAATACACCGAGATGTTCAGGGGCACCATCGACAGTGCTTCGGTGTATCCACGCGAGGTGGTCAAGGAGGCCCTGAGGCTCAATGCGGCGGCGGTGATATTCTCGCATAATCACCCCAGCGGAAATTCCGAGCCGAGCCGTGCCGATGAAGCCATCACCAATCGGCTCAAGGAGGCTCTGGCGCTGGTGGATGTACGCTCGCTGGATCATGTCATTGTCGCCGGTAGCGATACTATGTCCTTTGCCGAACGTGGCCTGATCTGACCCAGGGGGCTTCGGCCCCCTTTTTTGCTTCGCCGGACTTTGCTACTTGGCTCCACTGCGTTCACGCTGCCGGAATCGTTTGATATATGCATCATCGACCAAGTCGTCGGGGTCAAGATCCAATGCGCAGTTGCCTAGTGAGGCCAGTGTCCGGTCGGAAAGCTTGAAGCCGTTTGGTAAGCGGCCGTAATTATCGGCGCAGTTCTCCTCAATAGCGGCGAACAGCGCTTTGAAGAAATCTGCCTTGGATGCACGGACTGCCGCAGTTGCGGCAGCGGTCAAGGGATCCGTTGCAGTCGTGTTGGCGGTCTTCGCATCTAATGCTAATACCTGCAAAAATTCGCTCAGTGAAGGCCAGTACTTGAGGTCAAATTGTCCTCTCAAAGCATCCAGGTGATCTTGTACATAAGACGTGAATAGATAATTGTGCTGGGAGGCCGCCTCAAGCACGTCGCAGACGTGATAGTGAGTATCACTACTAAAGCCAGATGTATTATGCAGGTCAGAACGTCGCTCCAGCAGCATTGTTAGTTCGGCCGCCTTCTTTGCAATTTGGTGATTGGTTTTGGTGAGATCGTCTCGCGCAGTTCGCGCTCTCTGTATTTTCTCCGGGCTCCAGAAAGCGGCTGCACTCAGAACCAAACCAAGGAGAAGCGAGAGTGCTGGTGGGTGCAGGTGAAGCTTTTCATGCAGTTCTTGATAGACGTGCTTCATCTCAATCCCGCGATCTAGCAGCCGATCCGCGACGGCGCTTTCGCTTGGCAGGATATGGTGTTCACTGTTGTAACGAATTTCCTTTCGGAGAAAGTCTTCGCAGATCTGCTGTGGATTCATTGTTCCTGTTGAACTCATGGTCGATCCTCAATGTTGTAGTGCTCCACAGCATATTGAGTCAAAGCGAATTCGTCGGTATCTCAGCAAACACTATTTAATAGACGTTGAGGTACCTCCATACCACTCACCAACTACACTATGATCGCCCTCATCGGTTCGAGTGGGCGACTACGGGGAAATTGGTGTCTGTTCCTGCTCGCGCTCCGAAGTGGTCTGCAGTGGTAACAGATCCATGACATCACAAAACAACGCTCGATTCTTCCAGTCGTTTCTGTCGCCAATCACATAGAAGCGTCGTTTGGCGCGAGTTGTCGCCACATTCAAAAGATTCGGCTCCGAAACCGCCCAGTTGCGGGCTCCCGAACCAGCCGTATTACCGCCCAGCACCAAAATAACGATAGGCGCTTCCTTGCCCTGCATGGTATGGATTGTGCCGGATACCATCTTGTCAGAGAGCATGCCTCTAAGATTCTCTTGAACGGCTTTGAACGGAGTGATGACCACAATGTCTTCAGCCTTCACGCCATCCCTATGCAACAGCGCAAGCAAGTCCTGAAGGGCTTTGCCTTCGGCTGGTACCCAGTTGTCTTGTGACGTTCCGCTGGCTTGAATCCATCCGGTCAAGAAGCTGGCGAGAGTTTCCTTGTCGGGGCGAGGTGCAAGGGTTCCATACACCATCGCACCGTCATAGGCGATGCGGTTAGCGAGCGCATACATGGGTTTGTCGCAGCGTCGGTGTACGACCAGCGGTAATCCTACCCAAGTCTTGCCATCGGCCGGTCCAGCCATGCGCCCCCAGCGGGTAGCTTCATCAGCCAGTGTCTGTGCGGATTGTCGATTGGGGAGCCAGTGTGTATCGACTTGGTAGCGTGTGCGCATATGTTCAAGCACGGCATCGGAGACGGTGACGATTGGCTTGAGTTGCAGCGGATCGCCCACCAGCAATGCACGCCGGGACCGCCATAACGCGCCGACCGCTGCTTGGGGTGATGCCTGGCCAGCCTCGTCTACCAGCAGCCAGCCAATATCGCCGGCTCCCAACGAGCCGAATGAGCGCGCAAACGACGCGAAGGTGCTACTCAATACAGGCACGACCATGAACAGCGACGCCCAGGCCGAGCGAATAGCATCATGCGAGAAGCCTTGGTAGCGGGTGCCAGTCAACATTCCGTTGATGAGAAACAGGTTGGAGCGCATACGGGAAGCTTCCAACTCAAAGAACACCCGATGAAGCTTGAGTGCCTGAATGAAGACGCGGGCACGCGCTTGGCGCCAGCCTTCAAGACGCCAAGGCTCGGCCAACTCGATAGCATCGCCGCGACCAATAGCGCCGTCTTGCAGCCATGCGAGCAGGTGATCGGCTTGGCCTTCCCTTGCCACGTCGATGGCATCTTGCTTGTGTGCTTGGCATTGACTGCGCAAACGTTGAAGCGCACGTCGCGTATCGGCCGTCTGCTTTTCCAGGCTCTCCCGCGAAACATCCACTTGCTTGGTGAGGCGTGCTATCCGGCTAAACTCGGATTTGGCCAAGTCGTGGTGGCTTTCGAGCCGTTTCCGCTTAGCATCCCAGTCTCGCTGTGCGCCCCAAAAACTGAAAACTTTTGCCCAAAATCTCGGCTTTCGCGCTTGATGCTCGTCAAGTTCATACAAGCACTGTTTCAGCGCCATGCTGGCAGGACGGTTCTCTTCGGCATCCAGGCGAGAGAGTTGATTGACCGCATCAGCCAGCTTACTTTCAAGAGTACGTAGCGCTTCAGATTGCTCCGCGACCTGCTTTCTTGTCTTGCAGAGGGCTTGGATCAGCTCGCGGATGCGATTGGCAGCAGCACACGTTTTGCGCACCTCTGTCTTGGCAGCCTCATAATCGGCGATGGCTTGCCGCCACAAGGCTTGGCGTTGTTCCGGGGAGCGAGTCTTGTTGACCTCAGCGCATGCACTGAGCCATCCGAGAAAGCCTTTCGGTCCTTCTTGCTTGTCCGCCGGTGCCTCGTCGTTCTCCTCGCTTGCACCAAACTTTTCCTCTGCCGAGGAAGGCGTAGAAAACAAGGCGTTCACCGTGTCGCCAAATTCATCATCTAGTTCGGCCTCATCTTCGGCGTCAGGGTCCGCCTTGTCGTCGCTGCCGAACGGGCGCTGACCATAGAAGTAGCGCTCCACGAACTTGTTTCGCCGCGTTTTGCTACCCAGCGCACCGGAAATCAATCCCCACGCAGGTTTTCCACTCACCAGTTCGCCCAGCTCGGCGAAATACTCCGCCTCGGGCAGCCAGCTCTCGTCGATCTTGTCGCGCTGGGGTAATTCGAGCGTGACGTTTTCCACCGCGCCGTTATTGGACGAAGCCACAACGATCTCGAAGCCATACAGAGCTGGATCGAGTTTGAAGCACGACTGTTCCTTACCGCCATCATTGGCTGCTTCGCGTCCGTTTCGGATAAACCCATCGGAGGCTCGGGATAGCTTGGCGAGTACATCGGCACGGCTGGTAACAATGGCGGCAATCAAATCTCGCAACAGCGTCGTCTTGCCTGTGCCTGGAGGGCCATTGATACCCAACACTCCTTGTCCGTTGCCAAGTGTGGCGAGGATCGTATTGACAGCCAACTGCTGGGAATGCACCAGCCCCAGATGCTGTTCCGAGGGCCAGCAGCTCGTGGGATAGGCGTCTGGCATCAATCGATCGATTAGTGGTAGCGATTCGCGATCATGGTCTATTTGCAACCGTAGCCGTGCATCGTGCCGATATAAGTATTGATCTAACGGATTGCTTTTTCCTCCCTTGATAATGCTGTCGGCGACGTTGTCGAGATCATCGAGCAGAAAGCTATTGAGTGGATCGTCTTCCGACTCTGGCTTGTTGGGATTGACAGGCTGGGAGCGAAAGCGAAATACGTGGCCGTCCATGTCACCAAAGAAACCCGCTACGCCGATGTATTGGAGAATCCAGTGTGTCAGTTCACGCAGCGCTCCGCTGGATACCTGACCCTCGAACAGCACTTTCACATGATCGCCAATGGCTGTTTGGTCCTCCTCAAACCCCCTGGTCCAATCCTTTCCCGTCAACACCCGCCCCAGAAACCATGCTTCGCTGGAGAGCACGAAACTGTCATCGACGAACTGACCCGTCATAGTGAATTTCGCAGCGAACAGGGCCGACTCTCGATACTGTGGCTCACGATAGGCCTGATCAGCGCCATAGACTTCCTTGAGGTGTTCAGTGATACGCCGACTGTCATAGATATGGGCAAAGAGTGTGTGGCTCCAGACGCGCCGCTTGGGCAATTGTTGCTTTGCAACAATACTTGTCGTTGACCAAGGAGGGATAGGACTCCCTATGGGCGTGTTGTGAATGAACGCACTGTAGGAACTGCTGCGTTTCTTCAACTTAGGGGCAGACTGCGGTTGCAGCAATTCAACGGCATGCCAATACCGGACAATGCTTTCCTCTACTTTCAAAACTCTTTCCTATTCCTACAGGTGGTGAGGCCCATTGCGGTGGAGCTTACGCCTCCATCGCGCGGCAGTAATCGGCTAGTCAGTAAGATAGCTTTCATCCATCTCGGGATGAGATTCAAACTTTTCCGTTCCGATGTAGATCAAGCCCACTTCCTTCGGAAGAGCATCCAATCTTTCGATTGTCTTGTTGATCCGAGAGCATTGCTCGTTATTGATGTAAAACCGATGTTCGTCCAGCCAGTTTCGAGAATCGTGATAGTTGTCGAGTGTAGCCGCTTCTAACCGAGCTATATGCTGTTCTATCTTCGCACGGCTAACCAGCGGTCGAAGCCGAGGAATAATGTCGACAGTGCGATCATCAGATACGACAATGGCAAGCCTTCTGGGACCGCTCGCTTTTACGTAGCGAACGCCGGAATTGTATCGAGAGCCCCTTGAAGGCGTGCATTGATCGGTCGCCTCGCCGTCGAGAATGATCCCGATAGCATGGCAAAGGCCAGCGGGATCGAGCAGTATGGTACCGTCGATTCCACTGACACTCTGCATCAACGATTCAGAAAGCAAGGTTGGATCTATACAGGTACCCTGCTTGCTAAGCCGTCGTGCTTCGCTGGCTGCGTCGGCAGCGACGACAATCATGCTGCCGTAATCTTGTCTAGTCTGGGCCAGCAATAGGCTCCATAGGTGCAATCCATTTTCCCGTGAAGCTTGAGGAAACAGGCGAGCATAGTTTGAGAGGAAGGCAACCTTGTCGAAAGGTTCCTGCGGAAGCTTAGGCACAGCATAGTGACTGCGCAGCAGGACTTGATTGCCGCAACGCAACTCCCAGTGATAGTGATCGAGAAAAGCAACTGTGAACGCATCCTGCGCACTGAAATCGTGCGAATCCCTCAGCTTCCCAAGTCCGTAGATGCGCTGACTGTCTGCAATGATGCCAACACCTGTTGTCGCCATCTGCAAGACCTTCCGCGCCCATCGTGGCTCACGAAAAGGAACCGGCTGAGCAAACTTTGCAAGGAACTCGATCGCCTCGTTCTCCGGATCGACGAGAATAAGCTGACCAACACCTTTCGCCCCCTCATACATAAGAGATGAGATAAGGTTCAATACATTGAAAAGATCGGCATGAATGTACCGTTTATCGATTGAGAGTCCTGGAGTATGCAGGAAATTCTTTGCAGCAATACGTACGATTTCTTCTGCATCTCTCATGCTGTTTTGGATAAATCGTCCAGGCTGAGGGTTCTGCAACTCTTCAGTAGCCTCATGAAGAACGGCATGCATCGCTGCATGTATCAAACTGCGAAGCCCACTTCCTTGCTGTCCCTTATCGACAGGTTTGGAAGGTAGCGGTGGGAACTGCACAAAAGTTGCGTTTGGAATCTGTATGACCGGGGTAATGTAGTAATCGTCAATGCGTCTGACTTCGCCACAGAAAGAAGCCACATCGTGCTCGGCGTCGAAGACCTGGAGAGCCTGCCCAACAGATATACGTACCGAATCTCGGCGCATCCATTCGGGCTTGTCCCGCATACTTGCCTCGTCGCCAAAAAACAGGTTCTGCATATCGTGGTTGCGGTAAGTCGATTCGACTGAATCGAGCAAGCCCTCAAATAGTGACAGGGGCCATTTTCCCGCTTCTGGCTCGACGCAGACCGGATTCCGGTTCTCGCTATTGGGTCTTAGCGCTCCAACAAGAAGCACCTCTGCCTCTGAAGGTGCTCCCAGCACCTTGAGGACATCGCGAGCCAGTATTTGAATACGTATTCTGTAGTGCTCTTGGTATCCCCACATAAAAAGGTTGATGACGCGACCGCCCATTCCTAACTCCGCTTGCTTGTAGGCCGCGTTGTCTTAGCGGCGAATGATTGTTTTTTGGCGTACCTCACCAAGTATTCCAGAGATCAATACTGGCGTTGATAAATGCCTCCGCGTCAGCGCTTTCCCAACAATTGGGCGCTCTACTGCGGAGCAGGTAGTACTGCTCATTGGCACACACTAATTTAGTCTTGTCCGCTTCATTCTGAATCCAATTTATTGCGTTGACGAAGGCGTCCGCATAACTAGAGCTGAATTTGTCGTTCGGCACGTTATAGAGCAAGCCTTCCAAGAAGTAGGACGGGGCGATTCCAGGTTGCAATGTGCCGTTATCAACGAGCTTGCTTCTAATATTCTTCAGGACGCGAACCATAGGTTTGAGCCATTGGTTGCTGTCCTGATGCTTGGCGGTCAGGTTTTGCGAGTGCTGCTTCGGATAGTTGGCAATGCGTTCTCCTGCTCCATTGAAGAAACAGATACCCTCGGTGTACTGCGCATTTTGGCTGCTCTTGAAATTCCAATAATGCCGGAACTGCATCGCTGCGATGACATCGGCTTTCCGTCTGCTACCATTCGCCGCTACGGCAATGGCCTTGTCTCCGACCTTGACGTCAGAGCCAAAACGGTCAGTAAGCGCCTTAATTACATCCTTCTTGTACTGGTCATATGCGTAAGTGGCCGGAATACTTGCCTGGTCATATATCGCTTTATCTTCAGGCGAAAGCGATGTCAGATCGGTGTAGTAAACATCATCGAGTCGTATGACCACATCCACATCGCTTTCGGAGTAGATGTTTGTATCGTTTCCATAGGAGCCTTGCAGGAAGACCTGATAGTTCTTGCCGTGGTACGCAGCACTCGCAGTCTCCAGTGCATCTTTGATGCAATGGTAGGTTGCAGCTGACTGCTTGATAGATCCTTGGTGGGACCAGACTTCGAGCTGTGACTCAGGTATTCCCATGCTCTGCCTCCCTCATATCAAAAACTCCTTTAGCTGTGCCTCATGCGCTGCGAACGATTCACTGCCGCACTGTCGAAGGAGATTCAATTTATCAAGGTCGTGCTCAAGCAAGTCTGTCGCCATTTCTGGGCGCTCAAAGGTATCGCTGATACGAATTGTTGGAACGTCATTGAATAGAATGTTGCGCAACTGATCCATTGATTGAGTGTTAATCTCAAGCGTCTTCTGAAGCAACTGGACGGCAAGCCATTTTTTGGCTATCCGCATCAGTAATCCCGGCTTTGGTTCAGGGTAAGTACCGACGCCGACGTTCACGACCCGAATATCTTTGCGTTCCATTTCTAAGGCGACAGTCGCGTCTGCTACTGCAAAAAGGGTGGGATTGTTTGCGCAATAGCCTCCATCGATCAATTCGATCTTGTCGCCGGCTGCAGTGACGACCGTCTTCCTATTGAAAAATGGATAGGCCGAGCAAGACGCTTGCACTGCGTCAGCAATGCTGACTCCGAATCCAGGACTGAAGGTTCCCTTGCGGCCATGTGCCTGCGCAACGCTACCCTTGAAGATCATGGGACGCTCGGTCACCCAACGGGTAGCGACGATACCGATACCCGTCTTGACATCTTCAAAAGTCTTGTCTGTAAACACTTCCTTCGCCAAATCTTGAAGTGCTGCTGTTCTTTCCGAAGCTGATCGGCTGGACATAACTCGCGGCACATGCGCGGTGTAGAGAGCGTGTATCTGGTCTACTTCATATCCTAGAGCGATGAGTGCAGCAATGATCGCCCCAGTGCTCGTGCCGAATACAAGGTCGAACCGCTTGTATAGTGGGCATCCAAGCATGGCCTCAATTTCCTTGAGAACGCCCAGTGTATAAAAGCCCTTTGCGCCACCGCCATCAAGAGCAAGGACACGGCATACATTGTCGCAAGCGTACTCGGTGGCCAGCGATGGTGAGGAGTTGGAGACGCTCATTCCTTTGTACCCTCCACGATCGCATCCAATTCACGCTGGACTCTATCCAGCAACTGGCTAGTTTTGTGCTGGTCGTTCTCCGTATAAGCCAGCGTTAGTAACGTAAGTGGATGCACCTCCATCACCTCGCACAGTTCGGCCAGCTTGCTGAGGGTCGGGCTTTTCAGGTCGCGCTCCAAGGTACTCATGTAGGTACGGCTCGACACATCGGAAAACGCTTCTTGGCTCAAGCCACGCGCTTTCCGGACTGCTTTCAACGCCCTCGCCAATGAGTATTCTGCTGCCACCTATGGTTTCCTCTCAAAACCCAAGATGACAACTCGTTGCGCACTATAGGGCTACAATCTATAGTGTTCATTTTGAGTTTATCCCCATTTCGTGTTTTTACGGAAATCCGCTTTTGCGGATCTCGCCAAATCCGAGGAGTCGTATTTGTGCCTTTCCAGACTTACGCCAATGCGCCTTCACGCTTCTACGCTTCGGCTGATTCGCGGGGTTGCGCTTTTGAGTTTTCACGTACAAATGGTGAAGCGGTTTGGTGGTTCTGTTCTTTTGGGGAAGGCGTGCGACCATGACTCTGCTCATCACCGACGCGGAGCGTGCGCAATTGATCACCAACGGCTACGCTCGCACCAACGGTGAATCCCTGGACCCGATGCCAGTGGTATGTCTATTCACCCCGGATGCGCACGCTACCTGGCTGCTGGCCTCGCTCGATCCTGCCGACGGGGACACCGCCCACGGCCTGATCGACCTTGGGATCGGCATGCCTGAGCTGGGAACAGTGAAGTTGTCCGATCTGAGATCCATCGTCGGACCGCACCGGCAGCTCGTGATGCGCGATCGCTACTTTCAGCCGGTGCGACGGCTGTCGGAATACCTGCTGCTCGCCGAGGAAAGCGGCTCGATCATCGACTGAGCTGTAAGGGCGAACGGTAGCGTATTATGACGTTTTGGGTCTGACTCCAGACCCTTACGGTCTGGATGGGCGATATTGCATCCAAATAGGGCGTTCAGGATCGAAACGGTCATGATCCCCGGCGTGGCTTTTGGCAGGCTGGCCGATGCGGCACGCCATTTTGGGGCAGGCCGCCGTCGCATTCGGACGAAACTTGCAATAGCTCGGAGCCAATCGGTCTTGACGCTAACAGTTTATCGTTGGACCCATGACATTCTGATGATCGCTCCATAGCACGCGTATCCGCAGTGGCGACGTACCTCAAGCCGAGGGAGGTTGCACCATGGCTGGTCACAACGCCGCGTCCTGGTATCCGACAGCGGCCTATCTCTACGTCCTGCACCTGGATGGTCCAGCGCGGGCATGGGAATACCTGCGTCGCCATCCTGATTACCGCCGGGACTGGCTACGCCGTCGTCGCCGGTCAGATGCAGCGCATCACTGGGGGCTGCGCCTGCTAGAAAATCCTGCGTTGGATGCCCGGGACGCGCATCCAACCTGGTTTCCCGATCACGATGCAGTGCTCCAACTCTATCCAGATGTCGACCCACCACTCGATGCGGAAGTCTTCACGCTTTGGCGCCTTCCGGGCCACAAGCACCTGGTCCACGATGGGCGGCGATTGATACTGGTGGCCCGCTGGCCGGGTGTCTGTCTGCGCTTTGCTTTGGCGCCCGACCTGGCCGATGGCATGGCTTACGCCTATGCCATCCGAGCATCCAGCACGTCCCGCGCACGCTGCCAGGGGTTGTCGGCCTCGCTGGGTAAGCTGGCAACCGTCACCGGCATCCCTCCTGTGGCGCTGACATGGCCTCGACCATCCCTGGCGCCTTTGTTGGAGCTACACACCTTGCAGGCACTCGACGCGACCTTGGCGGGCGCGTCATTGCGTGAAGTAGCCGAAGGGCTGCTCGGGGCTGATGCCATCGCCTATGACTGGCATGCCGACAGCGCCTTGCGCGCCCGCGTGCGTCGGTTGGTCCGCAGGGGTAATGCGCTGATGCGCGGCGGCTATCGCCGCTTGGTACAACTTCCTCCGGTTGAGCAGGGACGCGCTGCAGTTACCGCAAAACGTCCCTGAACAAGAGCCCCGTGTTTCTTGAGACTGCCTCCATCCGGCCGCGCTGTGTGGCCGGACGTTTTCAACCGATGGAGGTACATCCCATGCGACCCGCTCCTTTACGACCTGCCGCCGTTACTGCCGCTGCGCCCGCGCAGCCACAACGCTACCTAACCAACGACGAAGCCGCCGCATATCTACGTCTGTCGCCGCGTACGCTGGAAAAGCAGCGCGTGATCGGCGGCGGGCCGAAGTTCCGTAAATTCGGCCGCCGTGTCATGTACGCTGTGGCTGATCTTGATGCGTGGGCCGATGCGCGCAGCTACGAGGCCACCTCCGACCCCGAATACGCCGAACGCCACGCGGGTGACTACCGTGATGGCCGCTGATCGACGGCTCGCCGGTGCCCAGCGTCAAACTCAGCTCATCGCCGCCGCCCTGGCAGCGGCCAGTGCAACAGCGAGAACAGCTCGATTTGTTCCGCGCACTGCCGGGCGAGGATATGGCACCGCGCGACGCCCAGGACCTGATGGCCTATCCGTTCTTCTCGCTGGCAAAGTCGCGGCGCACGGCGCCGATCGACTTTCGCAGCGGCAAGATCACCATTCGTGTCGAGGGCACGCAGGAACACGGCATCGCCACTATCTGGGATGCCGATATCTTGATCTGGGCCGCCAGCCAGATTGTCGAAGCCCGCGATGCGGGCATCCAGCCGTCACGTCGAATGCAGGCCACGCCCTACGAGATCCTGCGCTTTATCGGGCGCGGTACGTCGCTGCGCGACTACCAGCGCCTCAAAGCCGCATTCGACCGGCTGCAATCGACCACGGTGGCCACCTCCATCCGAGAGACCACCGGGCGGCGCCTGCACCGGTTTTCCTGGATCAACGAGTGGAAAGAACTGGCCGATGCCAACGGCAAGCCGCTAGGCATCGAGCTGATCTTGCCGGACTGGTTCTATGCGGGCGTACTCGATGCCGCACTGGTGTTGACCATCGACCCGACATACTTTCGGCTCACCGGCGGTATAGAGCGCTGGCTGTACCGGCTGGTTCGCAAGCATGGCGGTCGGCAGGCAAACGGTTGGCAGTTCGATGTCCCTTACCTGTATCGCAAGTCCGGCAGCTTGGCGCAGCCGCGCGATTTTGCCCGCGACCTGCGCGCCCTGGTAGCGAAGCAGTCACTGCCTGGTTACGAGCTGTCCATCGAACGCTGGCCCGGCGAACCGGAGATTCTCGCCTTCCGGCCCGTGCCGCAAACGGCACGGGGATAAGTCTGGGGATGGCAGCAGAACAAGCTGTGAACGGGCTCGTGCTATCGGGCGCGCTAAGACTCGTGCTATCAGGCGCACCGGTATCGTGCTATCAGCCGCGAGAATTTAGTCTAACAAACTGGTTTATAAATACTTTTTCGGCCCTTAACTTTATATCTAACTTAAAAACTTATCTAACCAATAATAATAAACCGCTATTGAATCGGTGGATAAACGTCAACCAGCAACAACAAAAGCGTTTTTCAGGCTGTTCAAGGTATTACTTTCCTGTACGGAGGGCCGCGCCATGATCGTTGCTTTGCTCAATCAGAAAGGCGGCGTAGGCAAGACTACGCTCGCTACCCACATCGCCGGCGAACTAGCGCTGCGCGGTCAGAACGTCATCCTGCTGGATGCCGATCCGCAAGGATCATCACTGGACTGGACACAGCGCCGAAGCCAGCAAGGTTTGCCCAGGCTATTCAGTGCCGTGGGTCTCGCCCGTGAGACCTTGCATCAAGAAGCGCCAGAACTCGCCAGAAGGGCCGATCACGTCATTATCGATGGCCCGCCCAGGATTGCCGCCTTGGCGCGCTCCGCACTGCTGGCGGCCGAGCGGGTGCTGATCCCGGTGCAACCGAGCCCCTACGACCTATGGGCTTCTGCCGAGATGATGGCGCTGATTCGCGAGGCACAAATGTTCCGCCCGCAGCTCACTGCGGCCTTCGTCATCAATCGGCGCGTCAGCACCACGGTGATCGGGCGTGAAGCACGACAGGCACTGGCCGAACAGCCGTTGCCCGTACTGCGCGCTGAAGTGCGCCAGCGTATCGTTTTCGCCGACAGCGTGGCCGCTGGCCGATTGGCACGCGAAACGGCGTCAGACAGCATCGCCGCACGTGAAATCACGGCGCTGGTGGATGAACTGCTGCGGTGGCCGTTATGAGCAAGGCGCACAGCAAACGCGTCGGCATCGGTGCGCGTCCTCCCGCCAATCCACAGGCGGAGGCATGGATTCGCCAAGGCGACGCCGACGCACTCAACAAGGGCGATCTCTACACCGCCCGATTGACCCTCGATATCACGCCCGCCATGCGGGCGCGCATCAAGGTCTCGGCCTTCACGCAGGGAGTGACCGTAGCCGAGTTACTGCGCGCCTTGCTGGAACGCGAGTTCCCGGAGAACCCATCATGAACACACAACCTTCGACGGCACCAGTTGCATCGCGACCACCGCTTGTCTCGTTCCCCGGCCAGGCCGACAGCGCACCGCTGACGCGCGTCTCGCTGGCCTATCTCGAATCCCGCTTCAAGCTTTACCTGCGCTTCGGTGAACCCGTACGCATCATTCGATTCGATCGCTGGCGGCGCGTGGCGGTGTTCCTGCCAAACGCCATATTCTGCCGCATCCGCTGGCAGGCTAATGACTACGGCACTGTGCGTTGGCAACTCATGGTGATGCAGTCTGGTCTGCCGCGAGATGCCATGCAGCGTATCCCTGGTGTGAAGCCCGGCGCGCGTCTTCTGCTGCACACGCAAGGCGACCACAGGGTGCGCACTATGCTGGAACGCATCGACGCTATCGAGGCACAAGGTATTGCACCGGCAACGGTGCCACCCGCGTACTGGCGTACGCTCGCCAATCGGCTTGCTGCGCGTTCTCCGTTGCCCGAGTACACCTCCGAGCGACATGCCGCCTGGCTGGCCGGGAGGGCGCTGCAATGACCGTCGTGTCTAATACTGGCCCCGCATTGCGTTCTCGCTCGCCCTTGAGCGTGCGCATCTTGCTGATAGTTCTTTCCGTCTGCGGCTTAGCTGCATTGGCCTGGGCGTCCTTCGTGCAGCCGTTGCCGCGCCTGACCTACAACCCGTCGGACAGCGTGGCCGTGGGTTGGTATCGCCTCGATCCGCTGCAACACTCGTCCGATTCGCTGTCACATCGGCTGGAAGTCGGCAGCATCGTCCTGACCACATTACCGCCAGAAACGGCTGAGCTCGCCGCGCGGCGTGGTTACCTGCCAGACCACATTCCATTGCTGAAACGTGTGGGTGCAGTCGCACCGCAACATGTATGCATTTCGGCCGATCAGATACGCATCGACGGTGTACTGGTGGCGACTTTGTTGCACACCGACCGGCTTGGCCGGGAGCTACAAGCCTGGCCGCACTGCCGGCAGCTTCAACCTGGCGAACTGTTCCTGTTGAGCGTGACCAACCCAGCGTCGTTTGACAGTCGCTATTTTGGTCCGGTCAGCGTGTCTGCCGTGATCGGTGTTGCGAGCCCTGCCTGGCTGGAGAAACGTCCATGATGGCCGCCGATTTACTGTGGTTCAGCGTGACATCGAAGCTCTTCCTTGATGGCGCGTCGCCGTGCTATCGCGCGTGCAGTGCGAGCGCATCCGCGCAGCCTTCCAACGTGCAGGCGTCTTGCCTCGAACATGCCCGGCCTGTGGTCGTGGCTGTGTTCGCCGGCGCGCTGGCTGCCAGCAGCACCGCGCCCCCGGGCCGCCGCTGCCCGGAGCGACAGCGAAGGGCAAAGGCGGAAGGCAAGACAAAAGGGGGCGGCACCTGGCCGTCCGCAAAGTCAGTCTGCACGTGTGGGTGGCGCGGCACATCGCGGCGTTGCCACGGTGCCGCGTGGAGCGCGAAACCCGCACTGATGTTGATTTATCCGTGTGCTTTACGCGACGGAACACGCCACAGCTTTCTAGAGACTCAGCCATGAGTGACCACCACGATGATGATTTTCGTATCCGCCCCAATGCGCCAAAGCACCGGGGACAGGGCTTTGTTTCCAAAGTGCTCAAGCAGACAGGCAAAGCCAGTGGTGGCAAATCCTCGGCACGCCGTCAGACATCGGCGGTTAGCGCTGGCCAGCGGCCCGGCTCATGTTTGGGGCGTGGCCATACCGCCGCACGCTTTACGGGCTCCTCACTGACGCCGTTCTCGCGCCGTGTCACTATCAAAACCCTGTTGGTCAATCAGCGCCGGGCCAGCCCGCAGTCGATGGGGAAGCACCTGCGCTATATCGAGCGCGACGGCGCGGGGCGTAATGGTGAGCCAGGCCGAGCCTATGGGCCGCAGATTGACGAGGCCGATCTCGATGCTTTCAAGGAACGCTGTCAGGGCGACCGGCACCATTTCCGTTTCATCCTCTCGCCCGAGGATGGAGCCGAGCTAGGCGATCTACGCACTTACACACGTCACCTGATGAGCCGGATGGAAGCTGATCTGGGCACGCAGCTGGATTGGGTGGCAGTGAATCACTGGAACACCGACAACCCACACACGCATCTGGTTGTGCGTGGGCGTGACGACACTGGCAAAGACCTCATCATCGCCAGCGACTACATCGCCCATGGTATCCGCCATCGCGCCGCGGAACTGGCGACGGAATGGCTGGGGCGGCGTACGGAACTGGAGATCCAACAGACCTTGCGGCGCGAGGTGGAACAGGAGCGGTGGACGAGCCTGGATCGCAAGCTTCAACGAGAGGCTGGCGATGACCGCCGGGTGCAGATCGAACGCTTTATCGACCCGACGATGCAACGCCAGAGACAACTGCTCATTGGCCGCTTACAACACCTGCAGCGTCTGGGCTTGGCAGACGAGGTGCAGCCCGGTAACTGGGACATTCACGCCGATGCTGAGAAGACATTGCGTGCCCTGGGTGAACGTGGCGATATCATCCGCACCCTGCAACGGTCCATAAGCGGACTGTCACGAGAACTGGCCGTCTTTGAACCGGGTGAAAGCGGGCGCAGTGTCACCGGGCGTGTGGCTGGTAAGGGGCTCGCCGATGAACTGCACGACCGGGGGTATTTGGTGATTGATGGCGTGGATGGCAAGGCCCATTACGTTTCACTCAACGCCCGTGACGAGTTGACGAACTATCCCACCGGCGCCTTGGTGGAAGTGCGCGGTTCTGCTGAGCTACGTGCGGCCGATCGCAACATCGCGGAACTGGCAAGCGATGGCCTGTACCGCACAGACCATCACCTGGTCATCGAACAAGGCCGAGCCAAGGTTGGGCGCGACCCGCAAGAAGTTGTCGCGGCCCATGTTCGTCGACTGGAAGCGCTACGTCGTGTGGGCATTGTAGAACGCGTGGCCGAGGGGCTATGGAAGGTGCCGGGCGACCTGCCTGAGCGTGGGCGTCAGTATGATACTCAGTGTCTGGGCGGTGTGGCGGTGGAGCTGAAATCGCACCTGCCCATCGAACGTCAGGCGCGCGTGATCGGCGCTACTTGGCTTGATCAGCAACTAATCGGCGGTGGTCGAGGATTCAGTGACATAGGTTTTGGTGGAGAGGTGAAGGAAGCGTTGCAGGAACGAGCCGACTTCCTCGAAGAACAGGGGCTGGCCCATCGACGCGGCCAGCGCGTAATTCTGGCGCGCAACCTGCTGGGAACGCTGCGCAATCGTGAACTGGCGCGAGCTGCCAAGGACATTGCCGCCGAAACGGGGCTGGAGCATCGCCCAGTGGCCGACGGACAGCGCGTGACCGGCATTTACCGGCGCAGCGTCATGCTCGCCAGCGGGCGCTATGCCATGCTCGATGACGGCATGGGGTTCAGTCTGGTGCCTTGGAAACCGGTCATCGAGCAGCGATTGGGGCAGCAGGTTGCTGCGACAGTGCGCGGTGGTGGGGTGTCGTGGGAGATTGGAAGGCAGCGCAACCACTCCATAAGCTGACTTGCGCGATGACGAGGAATTAACTTCTGGCTACGGGTGGGAAGTGTTCCGTGAGAAACTTTACAAAGCTGCGTAGCTTGGCAGAATGATACCGATCGGGTAGATAGACGATGTTCATGGGACGACTTGGCAGACCTTGCTCTGGGAAGAGTTGAACTAAACGCCCAGCTTTAACATCAGCCTCCAGCAAGATGGTGGATTGCAGAACGATGCCCATACCATGCAGTGCGGCGATGCGAAGTGCTTGACCGTTGTTCACTTGAATTCGTCCAGATACTGATCGGCGAGGCTCTTCTTTGCTGCTACCCAACCAATAGGACAATGCCGGTGGGCTAAACGACAGGCAATCGTGATGTCTCAAGTCTTCTACTGTTTCCGGTATACCCCGGTGGGCCAAGTAGTCTGGTGAAGCGCACATCATCAGCCTGTATGGCGTAAGTGGCTTTGCGACCAGAGGCGCGTTCTTCGGCAGCGTGCCAATGCGAATGGCAACCTCGAATCCTTCCTCGACCAAGTCCATCACACGGTCCGAAAGGATCACATCGAGTCTGACCTCGGGATAGAGAGCCATATAGACCGACAAGGCAGGAATCAATGCATGCGTCCCGAAAGCGACAGGGGCTGTGACTCGCAGCTTGCCGGCAGGCGCCAACTGCTGATGCTGCGCCTGCGCATCGGTCTCGGCTACCAAGCGCAGAATCTCTTTGCATCGGGTGTAGTAGTCCTCGCCGAATGCCGTCAGATGCTGCCGTCGAGTCGTTCGGTTCAGCAATTGCATTCCCAATCGCGATTCCAATGAGCGCAGATGCTTGCCTGCCATAGTCGCGGAGATGTCCAACGTGGCAGCGGCCGCACTCAGGCTGCCTTTCTCCACCGTCAGCACATACACCTTCATGCTGTCCAACAAGCCCATTAAAAACTCTAGGTTTAATATCTATAAAGTTATATGCAGTTTATCAAATTATGGTATTGAATAAAATGCTTGGAGCAGTCCTGGCGGGAGGCCGCATGGCTTCTAGCCTCCTTCCCTGGACGGACTCTCACTCTCATAGGAGGACAACGTGGAATTACATCTAAAGGGGCGTACAGCACTAATCACCGGCGCGAGCAGCGGCATAGGCGTCGGTGTTGCACGTATTCTGGCCAGCGAGGGAGCGCGCGTAGCAATTACTGCACGTCGGGACAATGAGTTGGAACAGACTGCTTCCCAAATCGCTGCGTCCATTGGACAAGCTCCGATCGTCGTGAGCGGTGATATTACAGAACCTACCGATGTCGCGCGCATTGCCGCTGAATCCGCGACGGCTCTCGGTCATATTGACATCTTGGTCAACTGCGCAGGCGCCTCACGTCCGACAGAACCATCCGCTTCCGATGACCATTGGGACGAGGCGTTTGCTCTCAACTTCTCTGCCGCGCGGCGTCTGACGCAAGCCATCCTTCCAGAAATGCGTGCTCGCCACTGGGGCCGCGTCATCAACCTCAGCGGCTCAATGGAGCCTCGATCGCTAAATGCCGCGACGGCAGCGAAAGCCGCCTTGCACCTTTGGGCCAAAGGACTGTCTTGCGACGTAGCCGACGAGGGAATCACGATCAACACGATTGCACCAGGTCGGATCAACAGCAACCAAGTGTTGAACAGACTGCATCCAACTGATAAGAGCAGACAGGAATTCATCTTCCGCAACATTCCCATCGGATATTTCGGTGAGCCGGAAGACATCGGCCATCTGGTGGCATTTCTTGCTTCGCCATTGGCTCGTTACATCACTGGCGCAGTCATTCCTGTCGATGGCGGAATGCATTTCTTCGCACATTAGGGCGCCCTATGATGTGGCTATCTCGGAGTACGTCTCTCTATGATGAGATGGCGTGATGGAACTGCGTCATCTTCGCTGCTTCCTAGCCGTAGCCGAAGAACTGCACTTCGCCCGTGCAGCAGAGCGATTGCACATTGAGCAATCGCCACTGTCTCGCACCATCAAGGAACTGGAGGAAGACCTGGGCGAACAGCTGTTCGTCCGTACCAGCCGCAGCACCCGATTGACACGGGCCGGTAAATTGTTCTGGGAGCATGTGCCGCGCATCTTCACTGCCTTGGAACAGGCGCGCGACAGCGTGAAGGCTGCCGCTAATGGCTTTCATGGCCAATTGCGTATCGCACTATCCGACGGCATTACACCGTCGCGTCTGCCGACCTTGCTGGCACAGTCTCGGCAGGAGGAACCCGAAGTCGAGCTGCGCTTGTTTGAGGTGCCTCTGTCGCAGCAACTCAAAGGGTTGCAGGACGACCTGTATGACGTGGGATTCGCCCAATCCGATGAAGTGGGTGACGGCATCACGGTTAAGGCGGTGTGGCGTGATCCGCTCATGGTGGCAGTGCCGGCCCGGCATCCATTGCTGATACATAAACGCATCCCTCTCGATGAAGTGCTGCGCTATCCACTGGTGCTATGCGATCCCAATGCCTGCGAAGGCCATGCACGCCAGGTCGAGCGGGTGTTGCGGCGTGCGGAGCAAGAACCCTTGATCGCCGAGCGCGTGGCCTCCTGCGACCTGATGATGGCGCTGGTGTCGGCCGGCTTTGCTCTGGGCCTGGCGGGCGCGCCGCACATCGCTTCCAGCCGCGAATCTGGTGTGGTCGCTCGGCCACTGGCGGGCTGTTCGCCGATCCTGACGACTTATTTACTGCATCGGGAAGCGGAGACGTCGGGAGTACTCGCCCGGTTCATTGAGCGGGTACAGGCTATTGAATCGCCCGAGGGCGTCAGGCTAGTGCCACCGGCCGAATCTGATCAGGAGGAAGCCGAACTATGAAAGAGGTCGTCCCATTACCAGTGGCGGAAGGAAGCGCGTTGCTCAATGATGGTATTGGGTTCAGCTCGGTATCGTGGGAGCGGGTGGCCGGGCAGCAACGTGGTCTCCCTATCGGTTAGCTGATCTGTAACTCGGCGGTTTCCAGTTCCCAGGTAGTGGTCTTGGCTGCGTGTATTAGGCGCCAACGTCTTCAACGCATGGGTGTACCTTGCCCTCTACCCGTCATTGTTTGAACAGTGTATCGACCATGAAGTCGATAAAGACACGCAGCTTCGGCGCCAGATGTTTGCTCGACGGCCACAGTAGCCGGAATGAGCCCTGGTGTTCGACATGCGCCTCCAGTACCGAAACCAACTCTCCCCGCCCAATGGCCTGTCGCACCATAAAGTCTGGCAAGCATGCGATACCAAGACCCGCCAAGGCCACGTCCATCAAGGCGGCAGATGTGTTGCACGTCATGCTGGCCGGCACCTCACATTCCGGCGCTCCCTCGGCGCGCTTCAAGGGCCACGGCTCGAGCTTTCCCGTGGAGGGAAACTTGTGCTGCACGCAGGCGTGATCGGCGAGATCTTCAGGAACCTTGGGCGTTCCGTGGTCTGCCAGGTAGCCGGGGGAGGCGACCAGTTGTAGCCGATAGCTGCCGACCTGACGGGCCATCAAACGCGAGTCGGTGGGTTCTCCGGTGCGCATCACCACATCGAAGCCCTCCTCGATCACGTTCACTAAGCGATCCGAGAAATCCACGTCCAGTTCGATGTCGGGATAACGTCGCATAAAGGCGGTCAGCGCGGGCATGACCAGCATGCCGACCAGGGGCAGGCTGATACGCAGACGACCCCGTGGCGCTTGCTGGGTTTCGGACAGTTCCAGCTCAGCCGCTTCAATTTCACACAGGATGCGTCGACAGCGCTCCAGAAACAGTGCGCCTTCGTTGGTCAGGGTAATACTACGCGTGCTGCGATGAAGCAGGCGCACCCCCAATCGCTCCTCCAACCGGGACACGCTCTTGCCCACCGCCGACGAGGACACGCCGAGGATACGCCCAGCCTGGGAGAAGCTGCGGGTTTCCGCCGCTTGCACGAAGAACGCGATGCCGTTGAGCGATTCCATCGTTGAACCTATTTACGAATATTTGTCCGTTATGTTTAGAACATTAGCATTATTGTCCTGTATTGGAAACCTCTTTAACATGGCTAACTAAATTCAATTCGTGCCGATTCCGTGCCATTTGTGGGCGTGATTGGTACTCGAAAGGGCAAAACTATGACAAGTTCGACAACAACGGCGCTTGGCAGTGACACGGATCAACGTGTAGCACGCCTTCCTATCGCATCGCTGCTGGCACTAGCGCTAGCAGGTTTCGTCACCATCCTCACTGAAGCCTTACCGGCGGGTTTGCTGCCGCAAATCAGCGCTGGCCTGGGAATCTCCGAGGCGCTGGCCGGGCAGTTTGTCACCCTCTATGCCATCGGCTCACTGATGGCCGCGATTCCTTTAACGGCCGCCACGCAGGGTTTTCGACGCCGACCGCTGTTGCTGGCAGCTCTTGCCGGCTTTGTCATCGCCAACACTGTCACGACATTTTCCAGCAGCTATGCCCTAACCATGGTCGCTCGCTTCTTGGGGGGTGTGTCGGCCGGACTACTTTGGGCACTGCTGGCAGGCTATGCCGCGCGCATGGTGCCCGAACACCAAAAAGGCCGGGCCATCGCGATTGCTATGGTGGGAACACCGTTGGCGCTGTCGCTCGGCGTTCCTGCGGGTACATTTCTTGGCAATCTGGTGGGCTGGCGGATGTGCTTTGGCATCATGAGCCTACTGGCGCTGGTGCTCATGATCTGGGTCCGAGTCAAGGTGCCAGACTTCGCTGGGCAAGCGGCCGGAAAGCGGTTTACGCTGAGGCATGTGTTCTCCTTACCGGGAATGCGCTCAGTACTTTTTGTGGTGCTGGCCTTCGTACTGGCTCACAACATTCTCTATACCTACATCGCGCCGTTCCTGACGACGGCCGGCATGGCAGAACGAACGGATCTGGTGCTACTAGTGTTCGGCATCGCATCATTGCTGGGCATCTGGATCATCGGCGTGCTGATCGACCGCCACCTGCGTGTGCTGACGCTTACCAGTACGTTCGTGTTCGGCCTGGCCGCGCTGGCACTCGGGGTGGCGGGCGATACGCCTGGCGTGGTGTATACGGCGGTTGCCGCATGGGGCTTGGCCTTCGGCGGTGCAGCGACACTGTTTCAGACCGCCATCGTCAAAACAGCAGGAGATGCGGCCGACGTTGCGCAGTCGATGCTGGTCACAGCCTGGAACATGGCGATCGCAGGTGGTGGCATTATCGGCGGCATTTTGCTGGACCGCCTCGGCGTGGCCGCATTCTCGCCTGCCCTAATGGTGCTGCTGGCGGCAACGCTGATCGTCGTGTGGGCGGCTAGGCATCACGGTTTTTCTGCTGTGCAAGAGTAAGACAGGATGGAGCTTCGACATTTGCGCTGCTTCCTGGCCGTAGCTGAAGAACTCCACTTCGCTCGTGCGGCGGAGAAACTGCACATTGAGCAATCACCTCTGTCGCGCACTATCAAGGAGCTGGAGGAAGATCTGGGCGAACAGCTGTTCGTCCGTACCAGCCGCAGCACGCGACTGACGCGGGCCGGTAAATTGTTCTTGGGGCATGTGCCACGCGTTTTCACCGCTTTGCAGCAAGCCCGAGACAGCGTTAAAGCTGCTGCAAACGGCTTTCATGGCCAATTGCGTATCGCGCTATCCGACGGCATCACACCATCGCGTCTGCCGACGTTGTTGGCACTGTGCCGACAGGAAGAACCGGAAGTCGAAATACGACTGTTTGAAGTGCCGCTGTCGCAGCAGATCAAGGGGCTGCATGACGACCTATACGACGTGGGATTCGCGCAGTCCGATGAGGTGGGTGATGACATCACGGTTGAGGCGGTGTGGCGCGATCCGCTCATGGTGGCAGTACCGCCCCGGCATCCCTTATTGACCCACAAGTGCATTCCTCTCGATGAAGTGCTGCGCTACCCACTGGTGCTATGCGATCCCAAGGTATGCGAGGGCCATGCACGCCAGGTCGAGCGGGTGTTGCGGCGTGCGGAGCAAGAACCCTTGATCGCCGAGCGTGTGGCCTCCTGGGACCTGATGATGGCGCTGGTATCGGCAGGCTTTGCTCTCGGCCTGGCGGGCGCGCCGCACATCGCTTCCAGCCGCGAACCTGGTGTGGTCGCTCGGCCATTGGCGGGCCGTTCGCCGATGCTGACGACTTATTTACTGCATCGGGAAGCGGAGACGTCGGGAGTACTGGCCCGGTTCATTGAGCGGGCACAGGCTATCGAACCGCCCGAGGGCGTCAGGCTAGTACCGCCGCCCGAAGTTGATCAGGAGGAAGTCGAACTATGAAGTAGATCGTCCCATCGCTACCGGCATTTACTGGGGCATCGGCATGCTCACTAACGGACGCTATGCGATGCTTGATGATGGCATGGGATTCAGTCTCGAGCCCTGGAAGCCGGTGAACGAGCAGCGACTGGGGCAACAGATCGTCGCGACGGTGCGCGCCGGCGGCGTATCGTGGAAGATTGGGCGGCAGCGAGGACCAACCATCGCCTAGGATACTGTTTTCTCACATTTCGCATAAACCACCAAGCGTAGATGGCGTTCTGCGTCGATGGTCAATGAAGTGTGTTCAAATTCAACCACCTCACCATCCAGCCTAAGATCGCGCACGCCGTTGCAGGGCGCATGAACATCGTGCGTTCGCCACCACGCCTTGAATTCCGGCGACACCCGTTCCAACTCGTCCACCAGTTCATGAATATCGGCTTCCTGCGTGGCGCGGGCGAAATCGCGGCGAAAGCTCGACAGCATCAGCGGGGCTTGTTCTTCCCAGGCGTCTACGCGCTCGTGCAGGACGGAATCGGTAAACAGCAGCCAGAGCAAGTTGCGACGCTCGGGTGCGTGCTTGCCAAAGCCGAACAGCGCGTCTGCTGGAGCATTGAAGCCCAGCACGTCCCAGCGCAGGTTGAGCACGAAGGCGGGGTGTGGCAAGTCGTGCATCAAGCGCCGCACCAGTGATGGCAGCACGCACCACGTCTTGCCTGGCTCGGCCGGCGGGCGTTCGTGGGCCAGCAGAAACAGGTGGCGGCGCTCTGCTGCATCTAGCTTCAGCACCCTTGCCAAATTGTCCAGGAACGTGGCTGACACGCCTATGTCACGGCCTTGCTCCAGCCATGTGTACCAAGTCAACCCGACACCGGCGAGTGCTGCTACCTCCTCTCTGCGAAGCCCCGGCGTACGCCGACGTCCTCCACTGGGGAGGCCTACATCAGTGGGCGATAGCCGCTCACGACGTGCGCGCAAAAAAGTCGTGAGTTCGTCGCGCGTTCGTTTCAGGGTGCGCATCGCTTACCTCGTTGCTTTTAGTAATAGTATAAATAGTTAAATTGTACTCGTTTAAAAAAGATTTGAGAATGATCACTTTATGACTTTGGAGATGCAATATGAGCGATGATTCATCCCTTCTCACAACGAGTACCATCCCTACAAAAAGCGCCCCGTGGCTGGGTCTGTCCATCCTGTTACTGGCTGGCTTCGTCACCATCTTTGACCTGTTCGTGGTCAATGTGGCCATCCCCAGCATGCAAGTAGGCTTGGGCGCGAGCTTTGCGCAGATCGGCTTTATCGTCGCGGGTTATGAACTGGCTTTCGGTGTGCTGCTTATTACGGGGGGGCGATTGGGGGATTTGTTTGGGCGCCGTCGATTATTCATCGTTGGCATGGCGGGATTCACGTTGGCATCGGCGATGTGTGGGTTGGCCCCCAGCGCAGATTTTTTGATCGTTGCACGCGTCTTTCAGGGCCTAGCCGCTGCATTGCTGTTCCCGCAGGTCTATGCTTCCATTCGCGTCAATTTCAACGGTGACGATAGTCGGCGCGCCTTTGGCTTGCTGGGTATGACGCTGGGCCTGGCCGCCATCGCCGGCCAGGTACTGGGTGGGTGGCTGGTGCATGCCGACTTATTCGGACTGAGCTGGCGTACGATCTTCCTCATCAACGTACCTATCGGGCTGTTCGCGATCAGAGCGGCGTGCTGCATTCCCGAGTCCAGAGCCGAGCAGCGCCCAGCATTGGATTGGATTGGAGTGATACTGGTCAGTAGTGGACTGACGCTCTTGCTGGTGCCGCTGATTGAGGGGCCTGGGCAAGGTTGGCCTGCCTGGAGTCTGTGGAGTCTAGGCGGCGCTGCAGCGCTGATGGCAACGTTCTACTGGTATCAGGAGCGGCAGCGGATAGCTGGCCGTCTTCCGTTAGTGGATATGCAATTGATGAGGCAACGCCGCTTTGCGCTGGGCGCATTGTTGGTGCTGCTGGTCTATTCCACATCCAGCTCATTCTTTTTATCCTTTGCCTTGCTGGTGCAGACCGGGTTTGGGCTTGACCCCTTCGTCGCGGGCAGCATCTTCGCGCCATGCAGCGTGGGCTTCGTCCTGGCATCACTAACCGCACCCCGGCTGGTGGCACGATGGGGAACGCGCGCTATCGTCGCAGGCGCGTTGGTCTATGCAGTTTCCATCGGACTGCTGATTACGCAGGTCCAGAAGGCTGGCGCGGAGCTGGCGCCGGTACGGCTGATTCCCATGCTAATCGTGGTCGGAGCCGGTCAAGGCTTGATCATGACGCCGCTACTGAATTTGGTGCTGGGCTTTGTCAAAGAGAACCAGGCCGGTATGGCATCGGGTGTGATTTCTACCGTTCAGCAGATTGGTGCGGCGCTGGGTGTAGCCGTGGTCGGCATTCTGTTCAGTACAGCGTTGGCTGCAGGAGATGGTGCAGCAGTGCAAGCGGGCCAATACGCCTCGGCCTTTGTCGCGGGAATGCTCTATAACTTGGGAGCTGCGCTGCTGGTTTGTCTTTTGTTGCTTATTCTGGCAAGGGCACAGAGGTCGACGAACTGATAAGGGGCGGCAAGCAATGGAGTTTCGACACCTGCGTTGCTTCCTGGCTGTCGCCGAAGAACTCCACTTCGCCCGAGCAGCGGAAAAGCTACATATCGAGCAGTCGCCACTGTCGCGCACTATTAAGGAGTTGGAAGAGGACCTGGGTGAGCAGTTGTTTGTGCGCACTAGCCGCAGCACGCGGCTGACTCGTGCAGGCAAACTGTTTCTGGAACATGTGCCTCGTGTCTTCACTGCGCTGGAGCAGGCGCGCGACAGTGTGAAGGCGGCCGCCAACGGTTTTCACGGCCAGTTGCGTATCGCATTGTCCGATGGCATCACGCCGTCGCGCCTGCCGTCCTTGCTGGCACTGTGTCGGCAGGAAGAACCCGAGATCGAGATCCGCCTGTTCGAGGTGCCGCTGTCACAGCAGATCAAGGGGCTGCATGACGACCTATACGACGTGGGATTCGCGCAGTCCGATGAGGTGGGTGATGACATCACGGTTGAGGCGGTGTGGCGCGATCCGCTCATGGTGGCAGTACCGGCCCGGCATCCCTTATTGACCCACAAGTGCATTCCACTGGAAGAAGTGCTGCGTCACCCCTTGGTGCTGTGCGACCCGCAGGTCTGTGAAGGCCAGGCGCGCCAGATTGATCGTGTCCTGCGACGGGTCGAGCAAGAACCCATGATTGCGGAGCGAGTGGCTTCGTGTGACTTGATGATGGTGCTGGTGTCGGCCGGGTTTGCTTTGGGGCTGGCGGGCGCGGCACACATCAGTGCCAGCCGTGAGTCGGGCGTGGTCGCCCGGCCACTGTCGGGGCGTTCGCCGATGCTGACAACCTATTTGCTGCACCGGGAAGCGGAGGCGTCTGAGGTTCTGTCCCGTTTCGTCGAGCGGGTGCATGCCATCGAGTCCCCAGACGCCACAAGACCTGTTCGCCCAATTGAACCTGATCCCGAAGAGGAGGTTGAGCCATGAAACGAGTTGTCCCTGTATTGCTGATAGCAATGCTGACTGCCTGCAACCCATCGAAGCCACCTAATCAGGAAGCAACTGCCGCCGCTAACGTACCCAGCGTGGACGAGTTGGCTGCCGACCCTGACCGAATGAAGGAACTGCGTCAGCAGTGCAAGACCGACCGGCCAACGCTGGGC
This sequence comes from Pseudomonas sp. 5Ae-yellow, assembly GCF_014077575.1. NCBI lineage: Bacteria > Pseudomonadati > Pseudomonadota > Gammaproteobacteria > Pseudomonadales > Pseudomonadaceae > Pseudomonas > Pseudomonas sp. 5Ae-yellow. The sequence goes on from NZ_JACGWE010000001.1 coordinate 35,644, forward strand.
GACGTATTGTGTAACCGGGTGGCTGAGGCCACGCGCAAGCGATTCTACGGTGATGGTGATACCCCCTATACGCCGCCGGAAGACTCGCCGGCATTCTGATTGTCCGCCACTCATATAGAAATTCCGCTTTTCTTTGCTGACACGCCGCAGCACGCCCACGCTTGCCTTGTTTCTACGGCCCATCCTTCTGCATGAAACGATGCTTTTTGCATCACATAGCTTTCGATAACGGTCTTTGACCGGCACTGGTCTGGCACTGATCCTCGCGTTATGCGGCACATTCTCGTGTCGTGATTGACCGAAGAATTAACGCGGGAATACTGGAGGCCAGCCAATGCAAGCTCAGGGCGTTCTGTTTGGGCAGATCGCTGCCGTTTTCGGCATCGTGATCGCCGGTGTGTGGGGAGCCACACAATGGACTGCCGCCGCTCTGGGCTATCAGCTACGCCTCGGTTTGCCTTGGTTTGATCTCTTCGGCACACCGGTTTATCCCCCTTGGAAATTGTTCGAATGGTGGTTCTTCTTTGGCGCTTACGCGCCGGAAGTTTTTGACACCGGTGGAGCGATTGCCGGTGGCAGTGGCCTGATGGCCGTCGTCGTTGCCATCACCATGTCGGTATGGCGTTCTCGGCAATCCAAGCGGGTCACCACCTATGGGTCAGCACGCTGGGCCAGCGCCTCCGACATCCATAAGGCCAAACTGTCCGATCCGGTGGGTGTTTTTCTCGGGCTGCACAACGACCAATACCTGCGCCATGAAGGTCCGGAACATGTACTGGCCTTCGCACCGACGCGCTCCGGCAAGGGTGTTGGTCTTGTCGTCCCAACGCTACTGTCTTGGCCCGCCTCTGTGGTTATCCACGACATCAAAGGTGAGAACTGGCAGCTCACTGCCGGCTGGCGTTCGCGCTTCTCACACTGCCTACTGTTCAATCCCACCGATGCGAACTCGGCCGGCTACAACCCGTTGCTGGAAGTACGGCGTGGCGCGCATGAAGTGCGCGACGTGCAAAACATCGCCGACATTCTGGTTGATCCCGAAGGCGCGCTAGAGCGTCGCAATCACTGGGAAAAAACCAGTCATGCGCTGCTGGTGGGTGCCATCCTGCATGTGCTTTATGCAGGCGAAGACAAAACGCTGCGCGGTGTCGCCAATTTCCTGTCCGATCCGGCGTGCCCGTTCGAGCTGGCCCTGCACCGAATGATGACGACGAAGCACATGGGCGATACGCCGCATCCAGTGGTGGCTTCTGCCGCGCGGGAAGTTCTCAACAAGGCAGACAATGAGCGTTCGGGTGTGCTCTCCACCGCTATGTCCTTCCTGGGGTTGTACCGTGACCCCACGGTGACGGAAGTCACGTCACGCTGTGACTGGCGCATCGCTGATCTTATTGCGGCCGAGCACCCTGTTTCGCTGTACCTGGTGGTACCGCCATCGGACATCAGTCGGACTAAACCTCTTATCCGGCTGATCCTAAACCAGATCGGGCGACGGCTCACGGAATCGCTTGATGGTTCCGATGGAATCGAGCGCCGCCACAAGCTGTTGCTGATGCTCGATGAGTTCCCGGCGCTTGGCCGGCTCGATTTCTTCGAGACTGCGCTGGCTTTTATGGCCGGCTACGGCATCCGCAGCTTCCTCATCGCACAAAGCCTGAACCAGATCGACAAAGCCTACGGGCAGAACCATTCGATTCTGGACAACTGCCATGTGCGAGTGACGTTTGCCACCAACGACGAGCGTACCGCCAAGCGCATTTCCGAGACGTTGGGCACCGCCACCGAACTGCGCGCGCAGCGCAACTACGCGGGCCACCGGCTCGCGCCTTGGCTCGGGCACCTGATGGTGTCGCGTCAGGAAACGGCACGGCCGCTGCTGACGCCTGGCGAGGTGATGCAGCTTCCATCCGATGAAGCCGTGGTGATGGTTTCCAGCGTGGCGCCGATCAAAGCTAAGAAACTGCGTTACTACCTTGATGCCAATTTCAAGCAGCGCGTGCTGCCGACGCCTGTAATCGCGGCGGAGCATTACATGGATGCGCCCCCGTCTCGACCCGACGACTGGAGCGGGTTGGTGATGCCAGCCGTGTCGGCGCCACCGGCGGAGACGCCTGTCGAGGAAATGAAGAATACCGCCACGACCGATGACGGTGGCCCACGCCGCCAACCCGAACTATCCGAGACAGTCGCTTACAGCCCTGAGCCGGAACACGCGGCCAGCGATCTGGCATTGCTCGATGACGACGAGCCGGTGGCGGTACTTCCCGGCCAGCTCGACCCTGCCATGCAGCGCGTCGCGCGTCTGACGTCCCTCAACCCTGATGATGGAATTGAGCTATGAGTCGATACCGATTGAATCTCTTTATCCAGCCCGAGCACGCCAAGCGACTGGACGAATTGGCCGCCAAGAAAGGCGTCTCGAAATCCAGCATTGTCGCGGCCGCCTTGGCGTCCTGGCTGTCACCGGATGCGGCCGACCAGCGCGAAGCTGCCATCGCCAAGCGGCTGGATCGCCTGTCACGCCAGTTCGAGAAGTTGGAACGCGACCAGAACATCGAGATCGAGACGCTGGCGCTGTTCGTGCGCTACTTCCTGACAGTCAGCACGCCGGTGCCAGAAGCGCACCAGGATGCGGCCCGCGCCCAGGGCAAGGCGCGTTTCGAGCAGTTCGTCGAACAACTCGGCCGCCACCTACTGCGTGGCCGCAGCTTGGTGCGTGACGTGGTGGAGGAGCTTCATCCTGACCCGATGCGCATGGACGAGACGGCAGCAACGGCCGAGGCGCGGGAGCATACCTCATGAGCTCCGTTCCACAGACTTCCGCTGCAGTTGCGCTGGATCGGCGTATCCAGATGCTGCGCACAGCCATGGGGCCGGTGATCGCTGCGGCGCTGGAAGATCCGGACGTGATTGAAGTCATGCTCAATCCCGACCGCACGCTGTGGGTGGATCGTTTGTCCTCCGGCCGTGCCCCGCTGGGAGTGGAGCTGTCTGAAACCGATGGCGAACGCATCATCCGGCTGGTAGCTGCACACGTTGGCGCAGAAGTGCATCGTGGACAACCATTGCTAACTGCCGAGTTACCGGAGACGGGCGAGCGCTTTGAGGGCATCTTGCCGCCGGCTGCGCCGGGACCGGCCTTCGCCCTGCGCAAGCGCGCTGTGGGTGTGATTCCGCTGGAACGCTATGTCTCCGCCGGGATGATGACGGCGCAGCAGGCCGACTTCCTGTGCGGTGCGGTGCGCGAACGGCAGAACATCCTTATCGCCGGCGGTACCAGCACCGGCAAAACCACATTGGCCAACGCCTTGCTCGCGGAAATTGCTACCACCGGCGACCGGGTGCTGGTGCTCGAAGACACCATCGAGCTGCAATGCGCTGCCCATGACCACGTACCGCTGCGCACCCTTGCCGGCGTCGTAACCATGGGCGAACTGGTGCGCGCCACCATGAGACTGCGTCCTGATCGCGTGATTGTCGGTGAGGTACGTGGTGGTGAGGCGCTGGATCTCATCAAGGTCTGGGGCACGGGTCACCCCGGTGGTATTGCCACCATTCATGCCGGTTCCGCCCTGGGAGCTCTTTTGCGACTGGAGCAATTGATTCTCGAAGTCGCGGTGAATCCACCGCGCCCGCTGATTGCCGAGGCAGTCAATGTCGTTATTCATATCGCCGGGCGTGGCCGCAAGCGCCGCATCACGGACATTGCCCGGGTGATGGGCCTCGACCCTGCTGGCTACCGCCTGGTGGACGCACTGGACACAGCCTTGCCCGAATTGCCACTGCCATCTGATTCAACCCCGTCCCCCTGTCCCATTGGAGAATAACCATGACACACAACCTTGCCCGTTTTCATTTATATCCGCTTTTCCGCTCCGTCTGGCGAGGGTTGCTGCTGACCGTGCTGATGCTCTTGCTGGTTAGCACAGCGCAAGCTGCCGGTTCCAGCATGCCCTGGGAAGGCCCGCTACAAGCGATCCTCGAATCCATCCAGGGGCCGGTGGCACGCATTGTCGCGGTAATCATCATTATCGCTACGGGCCTGGCGCTGGCCTTCGGCGACACGTCAGGCGGCTTCCGCAAGCTGGTCCAGATCGTATTTGGGCTTTCTATTGCCTTCGCTGCGTCCTCGTTCTTCTTGTCCTTCTTCAGCTTTTCCGGCGGGGCCGTGGTATGAGCGCCGCCAATGAGGGGGGCTTGGCGTTCGCGCCCGGCTTCGAGATTCCGCTGCATCGCTCGCTGACCGAGCCGATTTTTCTGGGCGGTGCGCCGCGCACGGTCGCTATTGCCAACGGCACCCTGGCTGCCGCTGTCGGATTGGGCCTGCAATTATGGATTCCTGGCGTGGTGCTATGGATCGTTGGTCATTCACTGGCGGTTTGGGGAGCGCGGGTCGACGCGCAGTTCATGCAGGTCTTTGCCCGGCATATCAAGCACAAGCCGTTGCTGGACGTGTAGGGAGATGTCGCGATGCTGAACCTCACCGAATACCGCCAGCGCCCCGCACTGTTGGCCGACTGGTTACCTTGGGCAGGACTGGTCGCGCCGGGGGTCGTGCTCAACAAGGATGGTTCGTTCCAGAGAACGGCGCGCTTTCGTGGACCGGACTTGGACAGTGCCACGCAGGGGGAGATGATCGCCACTACGGCGCGGCTCAACAACGCACTGCGCCGATTGGGGTCAGGCTGGGCGCTGTTCATCGAAGCCGAACGTGAGCTTGCGGCGAGCTATCCACACTCAGATTTTCCCGAGGCACTGTCCTGGCTGGTGGATGAGGAGCGTCGCGCTGCTTTTGAAGAGTCGAGCCAACACTTCGAGAGCAGCTATCACCTGACGTTGACCTTCTTACCGCAGGAGGAATCCCACGCCCGCGCGGCCAAAATGCTGTACGAGAACGCACCCGGAGAGGGTGTAGATTGGCATGGCCGACTGGAAGCCTTCGTGGCGGAAACCGGTCGCGTGTTTGATCTGCTCGATGGCGTGATGCCCGAAATCGCCTGGCTGGATGACAGTCAAATGCTGACCTACTTGCACGCGACTGTCTCGACGCGTAATTACGAGATAGGCGTGCCCGAGGTACCGTTTCATCTTGATGCGCTACTCGCGGACTGCCCGCTAGTTGGCGGCCTCGCGCCCACGCTAGGCGATCACCACCTGCGCGTGGTCTCGGTGCGCGGTTTCCCGACCTCAACCTGGCCGGGGATTCTGGATGATCTGAACCGGCTTGGCTTCGCCTATCGGTGGAGTACGCGCTTTCTGTGCCTCGACAAAGCTGAGGCGGAAAAGGAGCTCGGCCGCCTGCGGCGTCAGTGGTTCGCTAAACGCAAGAACGTGTTGGCGCTGTTGCGCGAAACCATCTTTCAGCAAGAGTCACCGCTGGTGGATACCGACGCCAACAACAAGGCGGCGGATGCTGATGCGGCCTTGCAGGAGCTGGGCAGCGATCAAGTTGCTTTCGGCTACCTAACAGCCACTGTCACCGTGATGGACACCGATGCTGGTGTAGCTGATGAGAAACAGCGCATGGTGGAGCGCGTCATCCAGGGGCGCGGGTTCGTCACCATTCCTGAAACACTTAATGCTGTCGATGCCTGGCTGTCCTCTATCCCTGGTAATGCCTATGCGAATGTGCGTCAGCCCATTGTTTCCACACTGAACTTGGCGCACTTGATGCCTGTGTCGGCGGTATGGGCTGGACCGGAGAGGAACCAACATCTGGACGGCCCGCCGCTGATTGTCACCCGCACCGATGGTGCCACGCCGTTTCGGCTAGTGACACACATTGGTGATGTGGGGCATACCCTGGTCGTGGGGCCGACCGGTATGGGTAAGTCTGTGTTGCTGGCCATGCTGGCGATGCAGTTCCGCCGTTACGCCGGTGCACGAATTTTCTCTTTCGATATGGGGCGCTCCATGCGCGCCACCATCTTGGGCCTGGGAGGCGAGCACTACGATCTGGGTGCCGATGGCAGCATTGCCTTTCAGCCGTTGGCTCGAATCGATGCTGAGGGTTACCGCACCTGGGCGGCGGAATGGGTGGAGGGCCGCCTGCTGCACGAAGGCGTCTCCGTTGGCCCCGAGGAGAAGGCTGCCATCTGGTCAGCACTGAGCAGTCTCGCCGGGGCGCCACCGGAGCAACGCACCATGACCGGGCTTTCCGTCTTGCTGCAATCCAACGCGCTGCGCCAGGCGGTCGCGCCCTATGTGCTCGGCGGTGCCCACGGCAAGCTTTTGGATGCCGATCATGACCGGCTAGGTAGCGCCGACGTGCAGGGCTTCGAGATGGAGGAGCTGATGCACAGCAAGGCGGCGGTACTGGCCGTGCTGGGCTATCTGTTCGCGCGCTTTGACGAACGCTTTGACGGCGCTCCTTCGCTGCTGATTCTCGATGAATCCTGGCTGTTCCTCGATGACCCAGTGTTCGCGGCGCGTATCCGCCAATGGCTTAAGACGCTGCGCAAGAAGAATGTCAGTGTCATCTTTGCCACGCAGTCACTGGCCGATATCAAAGACTCCAGTATCGCCCCGGCCATCATCGAAAGCTGCGCCAGCCGCATTTTCCTGCCGAACCCACAGGCCACCGAGCCGCAGATTCGCACCATCTATGAGGGCTTTGGCCTTAACAATCGGCAAATTGAGATCGTTGCTACCGCCGAACCAAAGCGAGACTACTACTACCAGTCGCGCTTGGGAAATCGTCTGTTTGATCTCGACCTGGGGCCAATTGCGCTGGCGTTTGCGGGCGCCTCTGCGCCGCAGGATCAGCGTGACATCGACCGCGTACTGGGGAATACAGGTGCACCAGGTTTCGCCGGCGCTTGGCTGCGCCATCGTGGTCTCGATTGGGGCGCCGACCTGTTGCCTTCGTTTACTGACCTTCCGCCCGCGACCGCTTTCAATCCCAATATCGAACCCTAGGAGACTCCTTTATGAAGACTAAACCCCGCTTGTTGTCCTTGTCGCTGGCAGCCGTTCTGTCGGTGTCGCTGATGACCGTGCAGTCCGCGTCCGCATTCACTGTATTCGACCCTTCTAACTTCGTGCAGAACACGCTGACCGCGATCCGCACACTGGAGCAGATCAATAACCAGATCAACCAGCTTCAGAACGAGGCGCAAATGCTGAGGAACCAGGCACGCAATCTTGCAGGTCTGGATTTCAATACAATCAATCGGCTGCGCTCAACGCTGGCCACCACCGAGCGCCTGATCGCTGAGGCGCAGGGTCTGGCCTATGACGTGCATAACCTCGACCGCGAGTTCGCACGGCTGTATCCGGAAGCGTACGCCACTACCGTCAGCGGCGACCAGATGTACCAGGATGCGCAGGAACGCTGGAAGTACACACTCGACGGGTTGCACACCGCTATGCGGATGCAAGCCCAGGTATCGCAGAACCTGACACAGGACGAACACGTACTGGCCGACCTGGTGAGTCAGAGCCAGTCGGCAGAAGGCGCCTTGAAAGCCATGCAGGCGACGAACCAGCTTCTGGCCTTGCAGGCCAAGCAGTCGATTCAGGCCCAGCAACTTCAAATTACCCAGGAAAGGGCGGCAGCTCTGGAACTGGCACGCCAAGCCGCCGCGACTGAACGTGGTCGCGAGGTGACACGCCGCTTCCTGGGCAACGGCACGCCCTACACGCCACAGCGTGTGGATTTCTACGGCAACTGATGAGGCTGGGCTATGAACGACGTGACGGTCATCGATCGTTTCCTCAACACCTTCGCCACCTACATCGACTCGGGGTTCGGGCTGTTGCAGGGTGAGGTGGCGTTTCTGACCGCCACACTGATCGCTATCGACATGACCATCGCCGGTCTTTACTGGGCGATGAGCCATGCCACAGGCCAGGGCGAGGACGTGATCGCCAAACTGCTGCGCAAGGTGCTTTACGTCGGGGCCTTCGCCTACATCATCGGCAACTTCAATTGGCTGGCCAGTATCGTCTTCCGCTCCTTTGCCGGCTTAGGCCTGACGGCCAGTGGCTCGACCGTGAGCATGGAGCACTTCTTGCAGCCGGGCCAGCTGGCCAAGACCGGTATTGACGCCGGCACCCCGATTCTGGAACAGATCAGCGAGATGTCGGGTTTCCCGGAAGTGTTTGTGAACCTCACTCCTATCGCGGTGATGTTCCTCGCTTGGTTGGTGGTCATCGTCTGCTTTTTCATACTGGCGGTGCAGCTCTTCATCACACTCATTGAGTTCAAGCTGACCACCTTGGCGGGCTTCGTGCTGGTGCCGTTCGCCTTGTGGAACAAGACTAGCTTCCTTGCCGAAAAGGTGCTGGGCAACGTGGTGTCTTCCGGCGTCAAGGTGCTGGTACTGGCCGTGATCGTCGGTATCGGCACGGGGCTTTTCGCCGAGTTCCAAGTACATCCTGACGAGCCGTCGATCGATCACGCATTGGTCATCATGCTGGCTTCGCTCGCCTTGCTGGCGTTGGGCATCTTCGGGCCGGGCATCGCCACCGGGCTGATTTCCGGCGGACCGCAATTGGGTGCCGGTGCAATGGCCGGCGCGGCTATTGGCGCTGCCGGTACCGCCGTGGCCGTTGGCGCCACTGCAACGGGGGTGGGTGGAGCGGTGATGGCTGGGGCACGCATGGCCCCGGCTGCCGCAAAGCTCGCCGGCACGGGGGCGCGTGCTGCTGCCTCGACCGTCGGCAGTGCCCAGTCGGCGTTTCAGGCCGGTTCGACCGCAGCTGGTGGTGGCCTCAAGGGAGCGGCGGCAGGCCTTGGGCATGTCGCCAAGTCCGGTGCTCAAGCGGCCGGGCGAGGCACGGCGGCTCGTGCTTCCTCTGTTGGACAACGCATGGCCGCTCCCTTCCGCACGGGCTGGAACGGCTCGGCCACCAATGATGGCGTGGGCTCTGGCACCGCTGGAGCGGGCCAGAGCGCGACATCGCCACCTCAACAACAACCCGCCTGGGCTAGGCGTTTGCACCGCCGCCAGCAGATCACCCAAGCCGCTACGACGACCGCCCATACATTGCGCAGTGGCGACGGTGGCGGTGCGGGTTCCGGTCCAAGCCTGAATGATTCCGATACCTGACCTTTAAGGAGACCACCCATGCGATTCAAACGACCCAGGGTGCGCTATGCGGAATCGCCGCAACCAGCCACCCCTTACCAATCCGCCGCCCAGGTGTGGGATGAGCGCATCGGTTCCGCCCGCGTGCAAGCGAAGAACTGGCGATTAATGGCCTTCGGCTGCCTGGTGCTTGCGTTGTTGATGGCCGGTGGCCTGTTGTGGCGTTCAGCGCAGTCCATCGTCACGCCTTATGTGGTGGAGGTGGATCAGGCCGGACAAGTGCGAGCCGTGGGTGAAGCCGCTACGCCTTACCGGCCTAACGATGCGCAGACGGCGCACCACATCGCACGCTTCATCATGCTGGTTCGCTCGTTGTCCACCGATCCCATCGTGGTGCGGCAAAACTGGCTCGACGCCTACGACCACACCACCGATAAGGGCGCTGCCGTGCTCAACGACTACGCCCGCAGCAATGATCCGTTCGCCCGTATCGGTCGCGAGTCAGTGACGGTGCAGATCACCAGTGTCGTGCGTGCCAGTGATTCGTCGTTCAACGTGCGGTGGACGGAACGCCGCTACGTCAATGGTGCTGACGCGGGGTTGGAGCGCTGGACAGCGGTAGTGTCCATCGTGCTGCAACCTCCACGTACCGAAAATCGTCTGCGCAAAAATCCCCTGGGCATCTACGTCAATGGTCTGTCGTGGAGCCGCGAACTGGACACGTCCGAAGGAGCTCGGCCATGAAAACGTCTTCCCCCTTTTACGCCTTACCATTGACCCTGCTTGTCCTGTCGGGCTGCGCTACGCAGGGCAAGCCACCACCGACTATATCACTCGATGAAGCCATACAGGCTCAGCCACTGCCCGAGGCACCGAAGGCCGTGGAGGTCGTGATGGTGCCGGAGGTACTACCGATGCCGGCGCAGTTGAAGCCGTTGCCGGAGACCGACGAGGCTGAGACGACGTCAGAGGCTGCCGATGAAACCCTGCGTGTGTCCACGGCCAATGAGGAAGCGCGAATGGCGCCAACCCGCGAGGGCTACGTCAATGCCATCCAGGTCTGGCCCTTCACCGATGGCGCGCTGTACCAGGTCTATGCGGCGGTCGGACGGGTGACGGTGATTGCGCTCCAGCCGGGTGAGGAACTGGTGACGGTGGCAGCTGGGGATACCGTGCGCTGGGTCGTGGGTGACACGTCTAGCGGTAGCGGAAACGAGTTACGTGTCAACGTGCTGGTCAAACCGATCCGTTCGGATCTGAAAACCAATTTGGTCATCACCACCAATCGCCGGACGTACCTGTTGGAGCTGACTTCGACGAAAGAAGCGTGGATGGCATCGGTGTCTTGGGACTACCCGCGTGATCAAATGCTTGCCTTGCAGCGTCGGAATCAGGCCGCTGAGGTGGCCGCGCCCGTGGATACTGGCTTGTCGCTGGACCATCTACGCTTTCGTTACGCGATTAGCGGCAGTCAGCCGCCGTGGAAGCCGGTACGTGCTTTTGATGATGGCCGGAAGGTCTATATCCAATTCCCGGCAGGCATTGCCCAAGGCGAACTGCCGCCTCTATTCGTGATCGGCGCCGAGGGGGATGGGAAACTGGTGAACTACCGCTTCCGCCCACCGTATTACATCGTCGATCGGTTGTTCGGCGCGGCCGAACTGCGCTTGGGCGGAGACAAAGGCGAGGTGGTGCGCATCGAACGCACTGACGGCGTGGCACGGAGGAACTGAGCATGAGCCAGGACGAGACTATCAACCAGGCCGCGCCGCAGGCGGATAAGGTGCCACCGGAAACAGTGACCTTACGTGCCCAGCCGCGTCCGGTTACGCGCCTGAACCGGCGTACATTGGCGATCCTTACTGGTGGTTTGGCGGTCGCTGTGCTCGGGGCCACACTCTGGTCATTGCAGCCGCCACAGCGCAGGGGTAGCGAGCAGACGGAGCTGTACAATGTCGAGCGTGTGTCACGCTCCGAAGAACTGGAGCAACTTCCCACCGACTATTCCAAATTGCCACCGGCATTGCCCCCCGACGTACCGGAACTGGGACCGCCTTTGCCGGGAGATCTGGGGCCGGCCATTGTGAACGCGCAACAGCCAGCGATGGCCAGCTATTCGGTACGCGGTCATGATCCTGTCGATGCTCTACGAGAGGAAGCAGAGGCCGCAGCGGCTTCGGCCCTATTCTTTCAGAGGGGCAACCGAAACCAAGCCAACGCGACTGCCGCAGCACCGTCGCCGTCTGCTGGGCCAGACAGAAACACCTTGGCGGCTTTTGATCCGTTGATCGCCGGGCCAGCATCGACGACGGCACAATTGACCGATCCAACTACCGTGCAGAATCGTCAGGACCAAAAAGAAGGATTCCTGCAATCCGGTTCCACTGAAACCCGTAATTCCGGGAATCTGCAATTACCAGCCTCGCCTTATCAGGTCATGGCTGGAACGGTAATTGCGGGAGCGCTGGTGACTGGCATCCAATCCGATCTACCGGGCGATGTGATTGCAACAGTCACAGAGCCGATCTACGACACGGCTACCGGACTACACCTGCTAATCCCGCAGGGCTCGCGTATCTTGGGCCGTTACAACAGCCAAGTTAGCTATGGGCAGAGCCGGGTTCAAGTCATCTGGAACCGCATCATCCTGCCCGACACAACCTCGCTGACGCTGGACAACCTGGTCGGTACCGACCCGGCTGGCTATGCCGGCTTAGAGGATGGCGTCGATTGGCATTGGGACCGGATCTTTGCCGGCGCCGTGCTGACAACGCTGCTGGGTGTTGGCGCTGAGCTGGCCGCGCCTGAGAACCGGCAGGATGGCGACCGTGTCATCATCGCCGGCCGAGACAGTGCGCAAGACAGTATCAATCAGGTGGGCCAGGAAATGACCCGGCGCAACCTCAACATTCAGCCGACACTGACCAGTAGACCTGGCCTGCCTGTACGCATCATCGTCAACCGCGACTTGGTGCTCCGCCCTTACCAGCCATTGCTCTTCAACCAGGGAGTGTCAGAATGACAACGACTCGAAAACTACGTCTGGGGCCGCTACCCAGCAATCAGACCACCAAGTTGACTTTCGTTTGCCCAGCAAGCCTGAAGGCTGACCTTGACCGCTACGCCGCGCTGCACGCCCAGACCTACGGAGAGGCAGTCGACGCCGTGACGTTGATCCCGTATATGCTGGAGGCATTTATGGCGCGGGATAGGGGGTTCAGGAAGGCGTCATCTCCGAAAGGTAACAATTTGTCAGAATAACATCTAAAATGGGCCGTGATGGTCAAGAGTGAACAGGTCCCCTTGGGTGGGTATAGCGGCCAGTTAAGACGGTAATAATAAGTATCATTACCACTTGCTCATTTGAGATGTGGTAGCAGAATTATGGACTAACTAAGGGGCAGTACTTGCGCATTAACCACGCTATCCTGATCCGTGCGCTTCCGGCAGATCGCTTGGAGGACTTCGTTAATGATTGGCTGGCCCAACGTTGCAAAGACTACCACAGCCATGAACTTTGGCGCGGGACAGGTGACATGGGGCGTGATGTCACGGGTTATGTAACAGATAAGCGCATGGAAGGTCCGTGGGACAACTTTCAGTGTAAACAGCTCAGTAAGTCACTATCCGAAAGCTCGGCTTTTGTTGAACTTGGAAAGATATTTATGCACTCGGCGGCCGGCGAGTACTCGTTGCCGCGCTCTTTTATCTTCGTCGCACCGCGCGGTGTTGCTAGGGCTGTGCAGCAGTTTATTGCTCATCCTGGGCGCTTTAAAAAGGCCTTTCTCGAACGTTGGAATACTGATATTGCAGGAAAACTTGTCGAAAAGCAGGTTGTCCAGCTCAGCCCTGAGATCGAGGCCGCGATTAGAGCATTTGATTTCACCCAAATCTATTGGCTCGACGCGGCGCGGCTTGTAGAAGAGCCTGCCTGCAAACCAGCTTTGGTTAAGTGGTTCGACGAGGACCCTGGTCCTTCGCCACGAGGTACTGTCCCAGAAGAGATAGATGCCAGCGAATCTTCGTATATCGGCCAACTCCTTAAGCTATATGAAGAAAAAGGTCCAGGGACTTTCCCGGATGCAACAGCAGCCCTTGCCAGCGCGGAGTTCAGCACGCATCTTCGCGATCAACGCACTCGTTTCTTCGATTCAGTGGCATTTGACCGATTTTATCGAGATTCTACCCCCGAGGATTACTTACCCAATTTTAAGGATGAAATCTATCACGGTGTGGTAGAGGTCCATGGTGGTGAGTATGAAAATGGGCTGGCGAAGCTGCGTCAAGTGATGCAGCAAGCAGCTATTCTGCAACCATCCGGCGTACTGGGAAAGCACGCCGGACCTCAGGTCAAACAAGGGACCTGCCACCAGTTCGCAAATGACGGGCGTTTGCCGTGGCATCGTTAGAGGACAGAATATTGGACAAACATCCGTTCAATAGCACCCTTGAAACCGGTATTCGGGCCTTGATAGTGCTTGAGGCTTTTTACCCGCGTCGTTGCGATTTAATGGAAATGACGTGGTTTGACCATCTGATCGTACATACAGGCGATATTGATGGTCAGGATGTACCAGAAAGTCTCCATCCCGATCTTCCTAATCGTACTGGTGAACTCCTAGTTCGGCGCCAGCTGGTAGAGAGAAGCTTGCGTATGATGCAGCAAATGCACCTTGTTGAAGTTTTTGAAACAGAAGGTGGAATAGAATTTTGTGCCGGTGAGGAAGCCCCAAGTTACGTGGAGCTTCTGCAGGCGCCTTATTCTCTTGCGCTCAAGGACCGAGCTAGATGGATGGCGGATCGCTTTTCTCAACAGGCGAGTGTTGAAATTCGGCAACTCATTGAAGGCCGGATTGGGCGCTGGACTACGGAGTTCACGACGGATAACACATCTTCGGGGCGATCAGTATGAATGGTATCCGGCTGCGTTATCTTGTCTTCACTGGTCCCGGCATTGAGCCTGCCGAACTTCGGTTTGATGAGGGGCTCAATATTGTCTTTGGCGCCTCGAATACTGGTAAATCCTTCGCTTCGAAGGCCATTCTTTTCATGCTCGGCGTTTCCAAGAGCCTACCCGAAATTGAAGAAATTAGTGCTTATGAATCGGTTTGGTTAGGCCTGACACTACCTGATAATCGTGATGTTACGCTTTGCCGTGCCACACAGGGCGGCGAGTTCACGCTCTATGAGGGGCTGCTCAAGAAAGCCGGCGTCAAAGATGGTTTAGTGTTGCGCCAGAAGCACGATTCAAAGCGCACTGATACCGTTTCGCACTTATTGCTCAATGCGATAGGGGTAGCGGGAAAAACGGTCGTTCGAGACGGCAACTGCAAGAAGGACACGCTGTCCATTTACTTATTATCACCCTACGTTGTAGTGTCTGAGCAGGATATTATTGCCGAGAAGAGTCCTGTATTTACCTCGGGGGCGCCTTCTCAGCGCACCTTCGAGCAGAACCTATTCAAATTTTTGCTTACCGGTGTTGACGACGCCGCTGCCGTGACAGTTACCAAGCCATCAGAGCGCAAAGTGGCCAAGGCTGCGAAGATTGAACTAGTAGATGAACTGATTGCTCAGATCGATGCGGAGCTCGGCGAGAACCCACCAGATGAAAGGGAAACCGAAGAGCAGCTTGGGCTACTGGAGCAAAGTGCGAGTGACCTTGCTTCTCGATTAAAGGCTGCCCAAGCGCAGCTTGACTCCCTTGTAGGTGAAAGACGGAAAACCATAGAGCACCGTCGTGAGTTGTTAGAAAGGGCGAGAGAGCTTGATCTAACGATTGAACGTTTTTCCAAATTACAGGCTGTCTACAGCTCGGACCTTCAGCGCTTGCAGTCAATTGAGGAGGGAGGATTCGTACTCGTGGCGATGACCGACATGGATTGTCCGGTCTGTGGTGCTCCATCTGATGCCCAAAAACATAATCATGCAGCGGAAGAAATTGCGATGGCGCATAAAGCTGCTGCCGCTGAGGGCCGAAAAATCGAGCGCGAACAACGTGAACTAACCCACACTATAGCTTCTCTTGAGGCTGAAGCTGTAGGCCTGAACAGGACCGTTGATTTAGAGAAAAATGAGATTGATAGACTCGATGGCGAGATTGAGAAGGCGCGCCCATATGAAACTTCTTTGCGACAAAGTTACGAAGTATATGTGTCGAAGCGATCCGAGATACTACATGTTCTCGACCTTTATAAGCGCCGCTCCAATCTATCAACCCGGAGAGCTGAAATTGACGCAGAGCCAACCCGACGCAGTAAAGGCGATGCACCGTCAGTAGGCCCAGATTCGACTACATTATTCCGGTTTGGGGAGACCGTGAAGTCTGTACTAACTGAATGGCGATTTCCCGATGCAGACAAGGTTCAGTTTGACACGGAAGCTATGGATATTACTGTTGCCGGAAAACTCCGTGCCGCCAATGGCAAAGGTGTCAGAGCAATTCTCCATGCTGCTTTTAATGTGGCCATTGTTGTTTTCTGTATCGAAAACGATCTTCCATACCCTGGTTTTCTCGTTCTTGACACTCCATTGCTCACTTATCGCGAGCCGATGAAGTCGCGCTATGGTGAGTTGTCGGATGATGAAAAGGTTCTCAAGAAGACAAGTCTTGCTGAGCATTTCTACAAACACATCGCTAGCCTGAAGGACAAGGTGCAATTCATCGTGATCGAAAACTCTGATCCGCCGACTGCTATCCGAGATATCGCTCGTATTGAGACTTTCAGTGGACTAGAAGGGAATGGCCGATTTGGTTTATTGGCAAAAACACGTACCTAATGGGGTTGCAACTGGAAATTGGTCATAAAGTTTTGGATGGAATCAGAATCCGGCGTGTGATTATCGAGATATGTGTGTTGGTAGCCTGATGTGTGTGGAATGTAAGGGTCAATGATTATGGATGCGCGAGATTGCATGGAGATAGTCACACGAAAATGAACAAAATTAAGGGGAACGCATGCTGAATCGAGGATCGGAGTGGCGCAGGTGGGAGCCCCATATCCATGCGCCTGGCACCGTAATGAACAACCAGTTCAGTGGACCAAATGCTTGGGACCACTACCTCACAGCACTTGAGCGGGCGACCCCGGTCATTGAAGCGATCGCAGTTACCGACTATTACATAACTGATACCTATCATAAAATCTTGGAATACCGAGATGCCGGCAGGCTTCCTAACGCTACACTTATTTTTCCCAATGTGGAGTTGCGGCTCGATGTTGCGACTGCGAAGGGAGGCTTCGTCAATCTACACCTTTTTGTGAGTCCCGAAGATCCGCAGCACATTGAGGAGTTGCAACGGATACTGTCGCGCTTGCAGTTTAATGTGATGCAAGATCGATTTGATTGTACGCGCGCCGATCTGATCAGGCTAGGCAAGAAGGCAGACCCGAAGATCACTGACGATGGTGCTGCGCTTGCCTATGGAGCCAGCCAGTTCAAAGTCAACTTCCAACAGCTGCGTGAAGTGTACACGGAAAGCAGTTGGGCGAAAAAGAACATATTGATTGGTGTGGCAGGTGGAGCGAGCGATGGAACATCGGGTGTCCGAGAGGCGGCCGACCAGACTATCCGACGAGAGATCGAAGGGTTTGCCCATGTTATATTCGCTAGCAGCGAAGCGCAGCGAGAATTTTGGCTAGGCCTCAAGCCTTCAATGTCTGCCCATGAAGTTCGCAAGGTCTATGGAGGCCTCAAGCCCTGCCTTCATGGAAGCGACGCTCATAACCTTGAGAGTGTTGCCTCTCCGTTTGGAGATCGCTTCTCCTGGATCAAGGGCGGGCTCGAATTCGACTCGTTGCGTCAAGCATGCATCGATCCTGCCGACCGAGCGCATGTTGGGAGTGAGCCCCCTGCCTCTGCAACGCCCTCTCAGGTGATTTCAGAGATCGAAATCTTCGATGCGCCTTGGATGAATACGCCAGTTATACCGCTCAATCCAGGGCTGGTTGCTATTATCGGAGCTCGTGGATCCGGCAAGACCGCGCTGGCTGACATGATAGCGGCTGGTTGTGACTCGATTCCGGACGAGATTTGGAATGCAGACGAGTGGGCAAACCCGTCCTTTCTCGTTAGGGCCCGCCCAATTGTTGGAGATGCAAAGGTCAAGGTGAAATGGGCGGCTGGAGATCCCGAGATTCGTTCGCTTGATGGTTCGGACGCCAATGGACCGTTCAGCTATCAGCGGGTGCGGTATTTGTCTCAGCAGTTTGTCGAAGAGCTATGCTCCTCAAACGGGCTAACAGACGGTTTGCTTCGGGAAATTGAGCGTGTGATTTTCGAAGCGCATCCCGAGGAAAGCAGGGACGGCGCGTTGAATTTTACCGAGTTATTGGAGCAGCGTGCATCACGGCATCGCCTCGCTCGCGCCAGGGAGGCTGAAGCAGTCGCCCAGATTTCTGATCGCATAAGTACAGAACTGGAGAAAGAAAAGCTAGTCGCCAGCTACGAAGCAGAGGTGGCGAAGAAAAAGAAGCTGGTCGACGCCTATACGGCCGATCGCGCTAAGCTGGTATCGAAAGGCGGTGAAAAGAGAGCTCAGAGACATACGGAGTTGGCTGACGCTGCCAGCAAAGTCCGAGTGAAACTTCGTCAGTTTACGGGGCAGCGACAGACGTTTCTCGCCATGCAGGATGAAGTGAAAGATATGCGTCGCAACCAGGCACCCGAAGCGCTTCGGCAAGCTCAGGCGCGCCATGAACATAGCGGAATGTCAGCGGATCAATGGGCTGCGTTTCTTATCGACTATACGGGGCCAGTCGATAACGATCTTTCAGGCTATGTGAAATGGGTCGATGGTGAGATCACCAAACTCAAGGGAACCGCACCACCACCGGGGGACCCGAATACCGCCTATGTCCCCGAAGATGCTGATCTAAGCGCACTCACACAGGCGGTGCTGGAAGCAGAGATGGCGCGGCTGGAGAAGCTGGTCAATGCCGACAAAGATGCTCAGCGCCGCTATGCCGCCCTCTCCAAAAACATCGCGGCCGAGACCGCGGCGCAACAATCGTTGACGGAAAAGTTAAAGGACGCCAAAGGAGCCAAGGATCGCGCTCTCCAACTACAGACAGATCGTGAGGCGGCGTATGGCAGGGCCTTCGATGCGCTCGTCGCTGAGCAATCAGTTCTGGAGAGACTTTACGAGCCGTTGATGACGCGGCTTGCCGCATCTTCGGGAACACTGAAGAAACTATCGTTCTCGGTCACGCGCATTGCAGACGTGGAGCAATGGGCAGAGGCGGCCGAGGAAGGTCTTATTGATTTGAGAAAAGCCGGCGCCTTCCGTGGGAAAGGGACGCTTCGGCAAAAGGCTGATGAGGTGCTGAAAACTGCTTGGGAAGCTGGGGATTCTGGCGCCGTGATAGCAGCGATGGCGGAGTTCCGACGGCTCTATCAGAATGATTTGCTGGATCATTCCCCCGTGGCGAGGGCGGATCAGGCGGAATTCCGCATATGGTCGAAACGCTTCGCTCAGTGGCTGTTTAGCACGGACCATATCGAGATCCGATACGGTATCGGCTATGATGGTGTCGATATCCGAAAGCTATCCCCTGGCACACGCGGAATAGTCCTTCTGCTTCTTTATCTCGGTTTGGACGACAAAGATGACCGACCGCTTCTCATTGACCAGCCAGAAGAGAACTTGGACCCGAAATCAGTCTTTGACGAATTGGTTCGGCTATTTATTGAAGCCAAATCACACCGACAGGTGATTATGGTCACTCACAACGCGAATCTCGTTATCAATACCGACGCCGACCAGATCATCATCGCAGAGGCAGGCCCACAACCCCATGGAGCGCTGCCGCCCATTACCTACCTGTCAGGCGGCCTCGAGAACGCCGAAATCAGGAAAGAGGTATGCGAAATCTTGGAGGGCGGTGAGGCTGCGTTCCAAGAGCGTGCGAGGCGGCTGCGTGTGAGGTTGGATAGATGATCTGCCTTGTCCAAATGATGGGTGTGGAGTGTTTCTGCTGCTTGCAACCACGCCGCTGTGGCCCGCCTGAGCTTACTGCCGCGATACACCTATGTGGCTCCCAGGCGACAAATTCGTACGGCTCGCAAGCAGCCGAAACTTAACCTAAGTTCTTTCCCTGTATAGTCTTTACACTTCAGGCCCGCTTGGCTGAAAAGCTTGACGCCGGTCTTTTTTTAGGATGTCTCGCTCTTCGGTTACCCGCTTGAGTTCGGCACGCAGACGACGCAGTTCAGCTTGCTGATCGTCCTCTTGTGCGCGCTGCTCTTGGGGCTTGCTGTAGCGTCTAATCCAGGCATACAGGCTGTGGGTCGACATGCCCAAGCGAGCAGCTACTTCGGCCACCGGCAGACCTCGCTCGGTAACCTGTTTGACTGCTTCGATTTTGAATTCTTCGGGATAACGCGGGTTGCTCATGGCACCTCCTAATGGGCCGTATTATGAGGCCAGAAGGTGTCTACGAAACTAGGGGCGATTCAATAGCACCCGCCAGGTTACTTCTGCTGGCGAATTGTCATTCCGAAAGCAGAAACACCAATCCCCGGCGGGCCGGGGATTGGTGTTAGCGCAAGAAGCTAATAATTGAGGTCAAGCAAAAATGTTAGCTTGAACCCTATTATTACTTAGCGGCAACCAGAAGGAATGTGGCTAGCATCAAGCGTACCAGTACACGTCCAGCGAGAAATCTGGCCAGTAGCTGTAACAGTTGGAGTCAGGACCAGGGTGTCGCCAGCGATCGCACCGTCGTCAAAGGTTACAGTAATGCCACCAGCACCTGTTACAGCCACATCACCCGCACCAAAATACTTACCTTCGAGCAGCAGCGCAGACGCGATAGTCGTAGCACTGGCAGCAGCCGCACCAGCTGTCGCAGAGTCAACCGCAATATCTGCCTGCAGACCAGCGGTCGCTTTCAGACCTTCAGTTGCTTGGGCACGCGCCGTGTAATCTTGGTAAGCTGGTAGTGCAATAGCAGCCAAAATGCCGATGATCGCGATCACGATCATCAGTTCGATAAGAGTAAAACCTTTTTGAGCTTTCATTTAGTTCTCCATTCATATTTGAGATAGCCCTGCGGCTTGCCAACAAAAAGCAATTATTAGGCCAACCAAGAAAATCAACAGCAAACCCGGTCCCACCTTGGATCCATTGCGCGCCTAACGTGCTAAGAGCGCCCCCAGACGTCGTTTTGTGACCATATTCGTCACTCTTACCCAGCACTAAAAAGCCCAGTCACTATCTGACTTTCCGTGCAAGCCAACCAAGACCTATACTATAGTGAAGTTAAAATTCGCGCCTTGTATCAGAGATACGGACTCCCCATGGAAAACCCTTCCCTATCTGGCCTAGCCAGACGCATCGTGCAAGACGAGCTGCTTGATGCAGCAGTCGCGGCGAAAGCCACCCAACAAGCTAGCCAAGATAAAATCCCTTTTATTACCTATTTGGTACAAAAGAAGCTCGCTAGTGCGCGTGACTTGGCCATGGTGTGTGCGGAAGAATTTGGCTATCCCTACTTTGATCTCTTAGCGATAGACAAGGAAGCACAGCCTCAGGATCTTGTTAGCGAGAAACTGATACGCCAACACAGCGTTTTACCATTATTCAAGCGTGGCTCTCGCCTTTATCTGGCCACTTCAGACCCGACGAACCAGCAGGCTCTCAGCGACATCCAGTTCAACACAGGCCTAATGACGGACGCAGTCATTGTCGAAGATGACAAACTACATTTAGCAATAGAAAAATTTCTAGACAGCCCCACAGGTGGCCTGGGCGACATGTCTGATGCCGACCTGGATGATCTGGACATTCAGTCCGTCACTGATGACGACAAAAAGGACATGTCCAATGACTCCGACGACGCACCAATCGTTCGCTTCGTCAATAAAATGCTACTGGACGCAGTACGCATGGGGTCATCCGACTTGCACTTTGAGCCGTATGAAAAGACATACCGGGTTCGCTTCCGCACCGACGGTATTTTGCACGAAGTTTCCAAGCCCCCCCAACAGCTGGGCGTTCGTATAGCAGCACGATTGAAAGTCATGTCATCTATGGACTTAGCAGAAAGACGAAAACCACAAGATGGCCGTATCAAACTGAAAATATCAAAAAACAAAGCTATAGACTTTCGCGTAAACACTCTGCCCACCCTTTGGGGTGAGAAGGTTGTATTGCGTATTCTTGACTCGGAAAGCGCCAAGATGGGCATTGATGCGCTTGGCTACGAGGCGGACCAGAAGAAGATGTACATGGCGGCACTGGAAAGACCTCAAGGCATGATTTTGGTAACCGGCCCCACCGGTTCAGGTAAAACCGTCTCGCTCTACACCGGTTTAAACATTCTAAACACCGTAGAACGCAACATATCTACCGCTGAAGACCCGGTAGAGATTAACCTTGAGGGCATTAACCAGGTTAACGTAAACCCCAAACAGGGGCTGGATTTTGCTAAAGCCCTACGCGCTTTTCTCCGGCAAGACCCAGATATCATCATGGTAGGTGAGATCCGCGACTTGGAAACGGCCGAGATTGCCATCAAGGCAGCCCAAACAGGCCATATGGTGATGTCTACTCTACACACCAACAGCGCTGCAGAAACATTGACGCGCTTACGTAATATGGGCGTCCCATCCTTCAACATTGCGACTTCAGTCAACCTGATTATCGCGCAGCGATTGGCTCGTCGACTATGCAAGAGCTGCAAGAAGCCAATGGAGGTGCCACGCGACACTCTGCTTGAAGAAGGCTTCCCAGCAGAAAAAATTGATGCAGGCATTACAATTTTTGGACCCGTGGGTTGCGAAAACTGTAAAGATGGTTATAAAGGGCGTGTAGGTATCTATGAAGTCGTCAAAATAACCCCAGCCATGCAGCGTATTATCATGGAAGACGGTAATTCTATTCAGATTTCTGAGGTAGCCCAGAGTGAGGGTTTTAGAAGCTTGCGCCAGTCCGCCCTGATGAAAGCAGAAGAGGGCGTTACCAGCCTGGCGGAAGTTAACCGAGTGACCAAGGATTAAGTCATGGCGCAACAAGCAGCACTAAAAAAGAATCCTGCAGCCGCCAAGAAAAAGGCCAAGGAAGAAAAGCTCTACCCATTCAAATGGGAGGGTAAAGACCGGAAAGGCACCAAGATCACCGGCGAAATTCAAGGCTCAAATGCGGCGCTAATCAAGAACCAGCTAAGAAAGCAGGGTATTCTTGTAACCAAAATCAACAAAAAATCGACGCTTTTTGGCAGACGCGCAAAAAAGATCAAGCCACTTGATATCGCCTTCTTTACTCGTCAACTGGCAACTATGATGGAGTCTGGTGTCCCCATCATCCAGGCTTTTGAAATCATTGCCGAGGGAGCCGAAAACCCCAATATGGCCCAGCTGGTCAACGAGGTGAAAGTTGATGTGGCTGCAGGTAATACCTTGGCAGACTCGCTACGCCAACATCCTAAATATTTTGACGATTTATTCTGCAACCTAGTCGAATCCGGCGAACAGTCAGGTCGATTAGAGTCGCTTTTGGATCGCATTGCGACCTACAAAGAGAAAACAGAAGCTCTTAAAGCTAAAATCAAAAAAGCGATGACGTATCCTGTTTCAGTAGTATTGGTTGCGGTCATTGTCACTGCGATCATGCTGCTTAAAGTAGTACCGAGTTTTCAGGACGTTTTTTCCAGCTTTGGCGCAGAGCTCCCAGGCTTCACTCTTTTTGTAATTGGTCTTTCAGAATGGCTTCAAGCTTGGTGGTTTGTCGCTCTCATTGCGATCATCGTAGGCGGTTACATCTATGGTAAAGCACATACGAAATCAAAAAAACTAAGGGATGCTGAAGATCGTGCTTTGCTAAAGGCTCCTATAGTCGGCGATATAATTTATCAAGCGGCCGTGGCAAGGTATGCACGAACACTTTCCACTACTTTTGCCGCCGGCGTACCCTTGGTTGAAGCACTTGACTCAGTCGCTGGCGCCGCAGGCAACGTAGTTTTCTACAACGCCGTCATGAAGATCAAAGAAGATGTCTCCGCGGGTTCACAGCTCAATTTCTCTATGCGCGCCACAAATGTTTTTCCGTCATTAGCTGTACAAATGGCAGGCATCGGCGAAGAGTCCGGCAACCTCGACGGGATGCTAGAGAAGGTAGCCGACTACTACGAAGCAGAGGTTGATAACAAAGTCGACAACCTTACCACCCTGCTTGAACCGATGATCATGTGCGTGCTCGGCGTTTTGGTCGGCGGCCTCATCATCGCCATGTACCTACCCATCTTCCAGCTCGGCAACGTCGTATAACGCATGCAAATTATTGGCTACCTGGCCAGCCACGCGCTGGCCTTTATTTTGCTCGCGGGCCTGCTAGGCCTGATCATCGGCAGCTTCCTCAACGTCGTAATCCACCGTCTGCCCAGAATGATGGAAGCACAGTGGCTACAGCAAAGCCGAGAGATGCTGGAGCTGGAATCGCCACAGGCGGAGCAGACGACCTACAACCTGATTTTGCCGCACTCCCACTGCCCTCACTGCAAGACCGAGATCAAGCCCTGGCAAAACCTGCCGGTGATCAGTTACTTGCTGCTCAGGGGCCGTTGCGGGCAATGCAAGGAGCCGATTAGCGCTCGTTACCCGCTGATTGAACTGCTTACCGCTGGGCTATCAATGCTGGTGGCATGGCAGTTTGGCTTTGGTTGGCCGGCAGCGGGCATGCTGGTGCTGACCTGGGGCCTGATCAGCCTTAGCATGATTGACGCGGATACCCAGCTACTACCCGACGTACTCGTCCTGCCGCTGTTATGGCTAGGCCTGATTGCCAATAGTTTTGGCACCTACACCTCTCTGAACGAAGCGCTCTGGGGTGCCGTGGTCGGTTACCTCAGCTTGTGGTCGGTTTATTGGGTATTCAAGCTGGTGACCGGTAAAGAAGGCATGGGCTATGGCGATTTCAAGCTGCTGGCTATGCTCGGTGCATGGGGTGGCTGGCAAATTCTGCCACTGACTATCCTTATGTCATCGCTGGTCGGCGCTATTCTTGGCATCATCATCCTGAAGACGCGCGGACAGGACAATGCAACCCCACTGCCCTTCGGGCCTTACCTGGCTATAGCAGGCTGGATTGCACTCATCTGGGGTGAGACAATCACCAGCAGCTATATGCAGTTCGCTGGCTTCTGAGCCAGCGTAACGCCGCTGCAGACTGCACTTCGCATTATCATCTTGAATCCACACGCCCGGAAATAGCTGTTGCCCGTTATGAGTATGATCATAGGATTGACTGGCGGTATCGGTAGCGGCAAGTCAGCCGCAGCCAACCATTTTGCGACAGAGCACGGCATTCATGTGGTAGATGCCGATCTCAAGTCACGGGTGGTGGTAGAGCCAGGTAAACCGGCCCTGGCGCACATTGTTGATCGTTTTGGTGATGACATATTGCTGCCGGACGGCAACCTCGACCGGGCGGCATTACGCCAGCGTATTTTCAGCGACGCTAATGAGCGCATCTGGCTCGAGTCCTTACTGCATCCGCTGATTCGCGAAGAGACCCTGCGCGACCTCAACAGCGCGACCTCGCCCTATGTGCTCCTGGTTTCGCCGCTATTGATTGAGTCAGGGCAGCACCACCTGACCAGCCGGGTCATAGTGGTAGACGTGCCTGAGGCGCTGCAGCTCGCCAGGACGGCTACGCGCGACCAGGTTTCCGAAGATCAGGTGAAAGCTATCATGCAAGTACAGTCGCAGCGCGAAGCCAGGCTCAGCCAGGCCCACGACATCATTACCAATGATCGTGATCTGGCCCACCTGCACGAGCAGGTCAACACATTGCATCAGCAGTATCTGGCGATGCTGCAGGAGAAAAACCCATGACCCTGAATGTTGAATGTCCAACCTGCAAGGCACCCGTCACCTGGGACGCCAGCTTTCCTGACCGCCCCTTCTGTTCACAGCGCTGCCGCTTGATTGACCTGGGTGCCTGGGCTTCTGAAGAACATGTCATCCCCGGCAACGAGCAGGAACAGGACGTGTTTTCCGAAGACCTGTCCCGCCAATGATCCCATACCGCCCAACGCCCTCAGCACATTGATGCGCCGCATTCACGTGATGGCCGGAGTTATCGTAGACCCGGCCGGCAATATACTTATCGCCAAGCGCCCTGACAGCAGCCACCAGGGCGGGTTGTGGGAGTTTCCGGGTGGCAAGCTGGAGTCGGGCGAAGAGCGCCTTGCAGGGCTGAGTAGGGAGCTGCAGGAGGAGCTGGGCATCCAGGTTATTGAAGCTCACCCACTGATAAACATCCGCCATGACTATTCCGACAAGTCCATTCGGCTGGATGTATGGAAGGTCACTGCTTTTTCGGGTGAGGCACACGGAGCCGAGGGCCAGCCGGTGCGCTGGGTGCCGCCACAGACACTGTCTGACTTCGACTTTCCGGCCGCTAACAAGCCCATCGTGATCGCAGCGCAGCTGCCTGATCAGTACCTGATCACACCGGACACCGACGAACAATCGCTGTTGGCTGGACTGGAGCAGGCCAAGGCTAATGGCATTCGCCTCGTGCAACTGCGTCAGACCCAGCTGGACTGCGCCGCGTATCGTGATCTGGCGGTCAAGGTGCTGGAGCGCTTTGGTGACCACTTTCAATGGCTGCTCAAAGGCGACAACGCGCCGACTTGGTCCAACGCTGGCTGGCATCTCACCAGTGCCCAGCTACGCAGCCTCTGGCAGCAGCGCGGACAACAACAAGCGAAGCCAGGCAACAAACTAATGGCCGCCTCTTGCCACAATGCGGAAGAATTGCAGATGGCGATGGAGCTGGGCATCGACTTTGTAACGCTATCGCCTATTGCTGCGACCCAAAGTCATCCAGGCAGCGAGCCATTGGGCTGGGCGGCTGCAGAGCAACTGATGCAAGCGGCAACTCTGCCAGTCTACCTGCTCGGGGGTATGACGCTTGAACATCTAGACCAAGCGCGCAACTGCGGCGCGCAGGGTGTAGCCGGCATCAGCGCGTTCTGGCCAGACACGCGCTAAAACCAACGTTATTCAACCTCAACTACCCTCAGCTCTTTCGGCATGCTGAAGACGATATTCTCTTCCTGCCCGGCCAATTCTTCAGCGCCGGTGGCACCTTGCGCATGCAGATGCTGAATAACCTGGCGCACCAGCACGTCAGGCGCGGACGCACCCGCCGTCACGCCGATATTGTTTGCCGTAGCCAACCACTGCGGCTGAATCTCATCAGCCCCATCAATCAAATAAGCTGGCGTACCCATACGCTCAGACAACTCACGCAGACGGTTGGAGTTGGAGCTATTCGGGCTACCCACCACCAGTACAAGATCACATTCGCGGGCTAGCTGCTTCACCGCATCCTGACGATTCTGGGTGGCGTAGCAGATATCATCCTTGCGCGGCCCATCGATAGCCGGGAAGCGACTACGCAGCGCATCAATCACCCGCGCCGTATCATCCATGGACAAGGTGGTTTGCGTTACAAAGGCCAAGCGCTCCGGATCTTGTATTTGCAACTTGGCGACGTCTGCTTCGTCCTCAACCAGATAGATTTTGCCACCCCTAGCCTCGTCATACTGGCCCATGGTGCCCTCAACCTCAGGATGACCGGCATGGCCAATCAGCACGCACTCGCGGCCGTCGCGACTGTAACGCGATACTTCCATGTGAACCTTGGTCACCAGCGGGCAAGTCGCGTCAAACACCTTAAGACCGCGGTCGGCGGCTTCCTGGCGCACAGCCTGAGAAACACCGTGTGCGCTGAAGATAACAATGACATCGTCTGGCACCTGATCAATTTCTTCGACAAAAATCGCGCCACGACTACGCAGGTCTTCAACCACAAATTTGTTATGCACCACTTCATGACGCACATAAATGGGCGGGCCAAATACTTCAAGAGCGCGATTGACGATCTCGATGGCGCGATCAACGCCGGCGCAAAAGCCGCGGGGGTTAGCCAATTTGATCTGCATAGGTACCTCGGGAGGAAAAGGCGAATGTCGCTGGATTATTCGTCATCGCAACGTCGAATGCGGTTGGGCGACTAACAACAGAAAGCGGCCTGCTCAGGCCGCCTGTACATTGATGATTTCCACATCGAAGGTAATCACCTTACCCGCCAGTGGGTGGTTAAAGTCAACCTCAACCACCTTATCGTGGATGGTTTTCACTACACCGGGTAGCTCACCGCCAGCCGCATCCCGAAAGATAACCAAGAGGCCTTCTTCCAGCTCCATTTCGTCGAATTGATCACGCGGGATAGTTTGCAGGTTCTGCGGATTACCAGGACCGAAACCGCGCTCAGGCTCGATTTCAAAACCGCGCTTGTCGCCCGCCTTCAAGCCAAAAATGGCCTGCTCAAAACCCGGCAACAAGCTGCCATCGCCTACCTTGAAGGTGGCTGGCTGCTTATCTAGCGTGCTATCGACCACATCGCCATTAGGCAATTTCAGCGTAAAGTGCAAGGTAACCAGTGTGTCGTGGTTGATGCGCAGATCAGTCATGTGGGTACCTCAATGTTAATTTTAACGTGACGTACGGGCGTATTTGGGGTGACTCTATGGAAGCCACGCCAGCTGCTTCTAGCTTCTAGCTTCTAGCTTTCAGACGACTTCTTACCCACAAACATATCCAGTATCAGGCAGGCTGCGCCGACCGAGATAGCGCTGTCGGCAATATTGAACGCCGGGAAGAACCAATCCTGTTGCCAGTGCACCAGAATAAAGTCGATCACGTGTCCCAATACTACCCGATCATATAAATTGCCCAGCGCACCACCCAGGATCAGTGCCAGCGCAACGGCCTCCAGCCGCTTACTGCGATCCAGCCGAGACAACCAGACGCAGAGCACAACACTGACCACCACCGCAATCGCGGCAAACAACCAACGCTGCCAGCCTGCGGCATCAGCCAGAAAGCTGAAGGCGGCACCCGTGTTGTAGGCCAGGGTGAAGCTGAACAGGTCCGGGATCACCGGTACCTGTTGATACATGCCCAGATTACTGACAGCAATCCATTTGGTCAGTTGGTCCAGCGCGATTACCACCAGCGATAGCCAGAGCCACCCCAGGCTACCTTTGTTGGCTTCAGGCATGCTGACGCACCTCACCAGCCCCTTCGATATTGTCTACACAGCGACCACAGATCTCCGGATGCGCCGGGTTAACCCCCACGTCTGAGCGGAAGTGCCAGCAACGAGCACACTTGGCTTCGACCGACTTGAGGATGCGTAGCTTGAGCCCTGGTAGCTCAGTCGCTACCGCGTCATTGGTCGCGTCTGCCAGTGGCGCCAGCGTGGCCTGAGAGGTAATGAGTACAAAGCGCAGCTCATCACCCAACTTCGCCAACTGCTCACTCAAGTCAGACTCTACGTACAGCGTCACCTCGGCCTCAAGGTTGCCGCGAATCGCCTTGGCGCTACGCAGATTTTCCAACTCTTTGTTTACCGCCTCTTTAACACCCATGACGGTAGCCCAAAACTCGCGACCCAGGTTCTGGTCAGCCGGCAACTCTGCCAAGCCGTCGTACCAGGTGTTCAACATGACCGAGTCATTATGCTCACCGGGCAAATGTTGCCACAACTCTTCCGAGGTGAAGGACAGCACTGGCGCAATCCAGCGCACCAGCGCCTCAGCGATGTGGTACAGCGCAGTCTGGCAAGAGCGACGGGCAATACTATTGGCCTGCGTGGTGTACTGACGATCCTTGATGATATCCAGATAGAAACCGCCCAACTCCTGCACGCAGAAATTGTGTACTTTCTGGTAAACGTTCCAGAACTTGTAGGTGTCGTAGGCTTCAACGATTTCCGCCTGCAACAGGCGCGCACGATCGACAGCCCAGCGGTCCAGATCCAGCATCTGCTCTGCAGGCAGCGCATCCACTTTCGGATCAAAGCCATTCAGATTCGAAAGCAGAAAGCGGGCGGTATTGCGGATGCGGCGGTAGGCATCGGCACTGCGCTGCAAGATCTGGTCAGATACCGCCATTTCACCGGAATAATCGGTAGACGACACCCACAGACGCAGAATATCGGCGCCCAAGGTGTCGTTCACTTTCTGTGGTGCGATGGTATTACCCAGCGACTTGGACATCTTGCGGCCATTCTCGTCGACCGTGAAACCATGGGTCAGCAAACCGCGATAGGGCGCGTGCCCATCAATCGCACAGCCGGTCAGCAACGAGGAGTGGAACCAGCCACGATGCTGATCAGAGCCTTCCAGGTAGAGGTCGGCCAAGGGCCCCTGCTGATGCCCCATCGGATTGGAGCCACGCATCACGTGCCAATGGGTGGTACCGGAGTCGAACCACACGTCCAGGGTATCGCTGATCTTGTCGTACTGTGCAGCCTCATCTCCCAACAATTCACTCGCATCCATATCGAACCAGGCGTCTATGCCGCCCTGTTCAACACGCTGAGCTACCTGTTCGATCAGCTCAAGGGTGCGCGGGTGCAGCTCTCCGCTCTCTTTATGCAGAAAGAAGGGAATCGGCACACCCCAGTTACGTTGCCGCGAGATACACCAGTCAGGGCGACCGGCGATCATATTGTGCAGGCGCTGCTTGCCCCATGCGGGGACAAAATCGGTCTCTTCAATGGCTTTGACCGCTTGTTCACGCAAAGACTCACCGCCAGCGACCGGCAGATCCATACCAACAAACCATTGCGCAGTGGCGCGATAGATCAGGGGCGTTTTGTGGCGCCAGCAATGCATATAGCTGTGGTTGATGCTCTCGTGCTTGAGCAGAGCACCGACTTCTTCAAGCTTGGCGACGATGGCCGGATTGGCCTTCCAGATAAACTGGCCGCCAAAGAATGGCAGGTCAGCAACGTAAACACCGTTGCTCTGTACTGGGCTGAAAATGTCGTCATTGGTCATGCCGTACTGTTTACAGGTGCGGAAGTCATCCTCACCGTAAGCCGGTGCGGAATGCACCACGCCAGTACCCGCATCCAGCTCAACGTATTCAGCCAGATATACTGGAGAGAGGCGATCATAAAATGGGTGGCGGAAATTGATCATCTCCAGCGCTGTACCCGGTGCAGTCGCCAGCACCTCGCCCTGCAAGCCATAGCGGGCCAAGCTGTCAGCTACCAGATCTTCAGCCAACAGCAGCAAGCGCTCGCCGGTATCAACCAGCGCGTAGTTGAATTCGGGATGTACGTTCAACGCCTGGTTAGCAGGAATGGTCCAGGGCGTGGTAGTCCAGATCACGACAGCCGCAGGTTTGGGCAGCGCGGCTAGGCCAAACGCGGCGGCCAGCTTATCGGCATCCTCTACCGGGAAGGCAACATCAATGGCATCAGACTTTTTGTCCTGATACTCCACTTCGGCCTCGGCCAGCGCCGAACCACAATCAAAGCACCAGTTAACCGGCTTGAGCCCTTTGAAAACGACACCCTGCTCGACCATCTTGCCCAGCGCACGGATCTCACCGGCTTCGTTGGCAAAGTTCATGGTGAGGTAAGGGTTATCCCAGTCGCCTAGCACGCCAAGACGGATAAAGTCGGCTTTCTGCAAAGCGACCTGCTCGGTCGCGTAGGCGCGACTCAACTGACGCACCTTGTCTGCCGGCAAATGCTTGCCGTGGGTCGTCTCCACCTTGTGCTCAATTGGCAGGCCGTGGCAATCCCAACCCGGAACGTAGGGCGCGTCGAAGCCAGATAAGGTCTTGGAGCGCACGATCATATCTTTGATGATCTTGTTCAGCGCATGACCAATATGGATCACACCGTTAGCATAGGGAGGGCCATCGTGCAGGATGAACTGCGGACGACCCTGGCTGACCTCACGGATACGCTGGTACAAACCGTCAAGACGCTTGAGGGTTTCTGGCTCACGATTGGGCAACCCGGCCTTCATCGGAAAGTCCGTGGCGGGCAGGTTCAGTGTCGCTTTGTAATCAGTCATCTCGGTTCAGGCTCTTTTAAGTTCACAGGCCCCATTGGGCCCTGGCCGCGGCAAAATCAGCCTTGATTGCCGCCTGCAATTCATCCAGCGAGTCGAAACGTTGCTCGTCTCGCAATTTTTCGTGAAATACGACATCCAGCCGGCGGCCATAAAGGTCGCCAGCAAAATCAAAAAGATGTACTTCCAGGTGCGCCTTGCCGTCGCCCTTCACCGTCGGACGCTTGCCAATGTTGGCAACGCCCTTGAGCTGAACACCGTCCAGCTCGACGCTAACGCGGTAAACACCGTGCAACGGCGGATTGACGCGCTTCAGCTGGACATTCGCGGTAGGCGCGCCAATCGTACGCCCCAGTTGCTGACCATAAAGCACTCGTCCGGCAATACTGAACGGCCGACCAAGCAGGCGCTCAGCCAAAGCAAAATCCCCTTCGCCCAGCACCTGACGCAAGCGCGTACTACTTACACGCTCGCCGCTTTCCGCGACGGTATTGGCTGCCTCGACAGTGAAACCATGGCGCTCACCGCTATTTTGCAGGAAAGCGAAATCACCGGAGCGATCACAACCAAAGCGGAAATCATCGCCCACCTCAAGATGTTTCACCCCGAGCCCATCGATCAACACCTGCTGAACAAATTGCTCGGCACTGAGTTCACGCAAGCGACGATTAAAGGCCAGACACAACACGCGATCGACGCCCTGCGCCTGCAATAGCGAGAGCTTCTCGCGTAGGCGCGTCAGTCTGGGCGGAGCGGCATCGGGGGCAAAATACTCTCGTGGCTGCGGCTCAAATATCACCACACAACCGGGCAGCCCGAGACGTGCAGAGTGCGCACGCAACCGGGAGAGAATCGCCTGGTGGCCGGCATGCACGCCGTCGAAGTTGCCAATTGTTGCAACACAGCCCCGGTGCCGGGGCCGCAGATTATGTAGACCGCGGACCAGTTCCATAATGCTCGTTAATGGTGGATCAGTCGAAACGCTGGAGTATACAGGTTTGCAGCCACCAACGTCATGCACGCTGTCGCTGCGACGCTTTGCAGTGCATCAATCGTTACGCAGATCGCGCAAGCGCAGGCCACCAACCAGCAGCACCAGCAGGTAAACACCCATACCCGCAGCGACCAGCAGCGCCATTTCCCCGGCTTTTTGCTGCCACCCCCACACCAGCCAATCCTGCGTTGGCGGCACCAGCCACAACAATACCAACGCCATTGCTACGCAGGCAGCCAATAAACGAGCCGCAAAAGCCAGCCAACCGGGTTGTGCCTGAAACACGCCTGCCTTGCGTAAGCCCCACCAGAGCAGCCCGGCATTCAAGAGTGCAGAAAGCGATGTCGCCAACGCTAGCCCCACATGCGCCAATGGCCAGATAAAGATCAGGTTCAGGCCCATGTTGGTAATCATGCAGATAATCGCAATCTTGACCGGCGTCTTGGTGTCCTGGCGGGCAAAATAGCCGGGGGCCAGCACCTTGATCAGCATAAAGGTCATTACCCCAACGGAATAGGCCCGCAGCGCAGCAGCGGCTTGCACCACATCCTCGTTGGCCATAGCGCCGTAATGAAACAGCGACGCAATCATTGGCTCAGCGAGCAACAGCAGCGCAATAGCGGCTGGCACACCGACCAAAAGCACCATACGCACTGCCCAGTCCAGGGTGCGCGCAAAAGCGCGCGGATCTTCGGCCGAGTGCTGGCGCGAGAGCGCTGGCAAGATTACGGTACCTATGGCGATACCAAAAGCGCCAAGCGGTAGCTCAGACAGACGATCTGCGTAATACAGCCAGGAAATACTGCCGGTTTGCAGGAAAGAGGCAAGCACAGTGTCCAGCAATAGATTGATCTGACTAACCGACACCCCAAACAACGCGGGGATCATCAACGTCATAATGCGCTTAACACCCGGATCTTTGCTATTGGGACGCGGCGTTGGCAAAAGTTTGATCTGCGCCAGAAACGGCAACTGAAACAGCAGCTGCGCTACCCCGGCGATAAACACTCCCCAGGCAAGCGCCATGATTGGCTGATCGAAATAAGGGGTAAGGCATACGGTGGCGCCGATCATGCACACGTTAAGCAATACCGGAGTAAAAGCCGGCACCGCAAAGCGGCCGTAACTATTGAGGATCGCACCACAGAGTGCGGTCAAAGAGATCAAAAACAGATAGGGGAAGGTAATACGCAACATGTCGGTAGCCAGCTCAAGCTTACCTTGGTCGTCGTGAAAACCTGGCGCGAACAGCATAATCAACACTGGCGCGCCTGCCACACCCACCGCTGTAATCGCAGCAAGCGTCAACCCGAGCGTTCCGGTTACCCGATCAACCAGCTGTTTTACGTCTGCCAATGCGCGCTTGGCGCGGTACTCGGACAACACAGGTACAAAGGCTTGAGCAAAAGCACCCTCGGCAAACAGCCGGCGCAAAAAGTTTGGGATTTTGAACGCAATAAAGAAGGCATCAGCCTCGGATTGCGAGCCAAAGTAAGCCGCCACCACCACATCACGCACCATACCCAGAATACGTGACAGCAGCGTCATTACACTGACAACCATCCCTGAACGCAGGAGGCTTGGGGCCTTTGGAGGCTGCTTGTCACAGGATGGAGATTGGGTCATGAATGTGCGCGCCAGGAAAAGCCGACATCATAGCGCCCCGCCGCCCGAATTGTCAGGTGCCGCCAACGTAATCAGCAAACAAGTAATAGAGGTACACCCAGCGCTTTCTCTGTATACTCTGCGCACCGCGCCGAACGACAGGCAACTCTTTGCTGGCATACAGCAAAACCGCCTGTCGGTTTTCCTCAGCCCTCTTGACATTAACTTGTCTCGGCTGCATAGTACGCGGCCTTATTTGTACCTAATTCATCCAGATTTTCTGAGGAGCACGACGGTGGCCAACTCACCTCAAGCCAAGAAACGCGCCAAGCAGGCCGAGAAGCGCCGCAATCACAATGCAAGCCTGCGCTCCATGGTCCGTACCTACATCAAGAACGTGATCAAGGCTATCGACGCCAAAGATCTCGAGCAGGCTAAGACTGCCTATATTGCAGCTGTTCCGGTCATCGACCGCATGGCTGACAAGGGCATCATCGACAAGAACAAGGCAGCTCGCCATAAGAGCCGCTTGAACGCACACATCAAGGCAATGGCTGAAGCCGCCTGATCTGCGATTCTTGTTGCAAAAAAAACCGGCCTTGAGCCGGTTTTTTTATTGCCTCGTATAACCACTTAGCACGTCTAATCTATCGCAACTTCAGCCCGCCACTGATTAAGCAGGCCTGCCCAAACAGCAAAGGCTTTACCTGGTCAGATCAGCACCAGGTTGTCCTTGTGTACCAACTCCGGATCGTCGATATAACCCAAGATGCGCGCAATAGATTCTGTTGGCTTACCAGCAATACGCGCAGCATCCTGAGCAGCGTAGTTAACCAACCCACGCGCGACCTCTCGGCCATCAGGCGCTATGCACACAACCATTTCACCTCGCCTGAAACCACCCTCCACAGCGGTAACACCCACCGGCAACAGACTATGCCGCCCCGTGGCAAGCGCCTTTACGGCGCCATCATCCAGCAGCAACCGCCCGCGCGTCTGCAAGTGCCCAGCCAGCCATTGCTTACGGGCCGCGAGCATACCTCGCTCAGGCAAGAGCAAGGTGCCCAGCTCCTCGCCTTGATGCAGTCGCGAGACGACGCGCTCAATACGCCCGCCGACGATAACGGTAGCTGCGCCTGAACGCGCAGCGAGCCGCGCAGCGCGCAACTTGGTCTGCATCCCGCCACGCCCAAGCGCGCCCGCACTGCCGCCAGCCATCACGTCCAGCGACGAATCATCCGCCATCGCCTCAGAGACCAGCTGCGCCTGCGGATTATTGCGCGGATCGGCGGTGTACAGACCATCTCTATCGGTAAGAATCACCAACAGATCAGCCTCTACCAGATTAGTTACCAGCGCACCCAGAGTGTCGTTATCACCAAACCGAATCTCATCAGTCACCACAGTGTCGTTTTCATTGATCACGGGAATGACATTCAGATCCAACAGAGCCCGCAGCGTGCTGCGGGCATTCAGATAGCGCTTGCGATCAGACAGATCATCGTGAGTCAGCAATACCTGCGCAGTAGACAAGCCGTGCTGCTGGAAACTGGACTCCCAGGCCTGCACCAGACCCATCTGGCCAATGGCGGCAGCCGCCTGCATATCGTGCGTCGTCTTGGGCCGCTCAGTCCAACCCAGGCGACTCATACCTGCCGCAACCGCACCGGACGAAACCAGAACCAACTCAGCGCCGCTGGCGCGTAAGACCGCTAATTGCTCGACCCATACGGACATGGCAGCACGGTCGAGACCTCGACCATCACCGGTTAATAAGGCACTACCAATCTTGACCACCCAACGACGGGCTCCGGTTACCTTTTCACGCATGCTGATCCCATCAACAGATTGCCCATATTTAAACCAGAACCCCGACTGCAACCAGTCGGAGCTAACACGGTTGCACTAAAGCGAATCAATGGACGTAGAAAATCTCCGGACCATCTTCATCATCTTCGTCGTCATCTTCATCATCGTCCTCACCCTCAAGGGCGATACCCTGCTTGCGCAGAGCGCGACGATCGTCCAACACCTGAATGTGCGCGCGCGCCTCATCTTCAATCTGCTGATCAAGCACGGCCTGTTCGGCGGCGTACTCCTCATCATCCTCAAGGCGATTTTCGCGCTCATCCAGCCAGTTCATTACTGCCTTGGCCAGCTCAGCAGTGCCCTGGCGCTCAGAAGCCGAAATAACAAATACCGGACCCTCCCACTCCAGCCGCTCTACCACATCATCCAGCACAGCCTGCTGCTCATCTTCGAGCAACTGATCACACTTGTTCAATACCAACCAGCGCTCACGCATAGTCAGCGCAGGACTGAATTTGCCCAACTCGTGAACAATGGTCTCGACCGACTCAACCGGATCAGCCTGATCCAGCGGCGCCATATCCACTAGGTGCAACAGCAGGCGAGTACGCGACAAGTGTTTAAGGAAACGCGTGCCGAGACCAGCACCGTCGGCAGCCCCCTCGATAACACCGGGAATATCAGCGATCACAAAACTGCGCAGTTGACCGACATCCACTACACCCAGGTTTGGCACCATGGTCGTGAAGGGATAATCGGCAACCTTAGGCTTGGCCGCAGACACTGAACGAATAAAGGTGCTCTTGCCCGCGTTGGGCAACCCCAACAGACCTACGTCGGCCAGCACCTTCATTTCCATCTTCAGATCACGCAACTCACCCAAGGAACCGTTAGAGGTTTGTCGCGGCGCACGATTCACACTGGACTTGAACCGGGTGTTACCCAAGCCATGGAAACCACCCTGCGCCACCAACAGGCGCTGACCTGGCTCGGTCAGGTCGCCAATAATCTCTTGAGTGCCAGCATCAATGACAGTGGTGCCCACAGGCACCAGCAACACCATGTCTTCACCTTTGGCGCCAGTGCAGTCACTACCCCGACCATTCTCGCCACGCTGCGCATTGAAGCGACGGGTATAACGGTAATCAACCAGGGTGTTGAGGTTAACGTCGGCCTCCAGGAATATGGAACCCCCATCGCCACCATCACCACCATCCGGACCACCCTTGGGAATGAATTTCTCACGACGGAAACTCATGCAACCATTACCACCATCACCAGCCTTGACCGTGATGGACACTTCATCAACGAATTTCATCTATCTCCCCTTCCCTATCGGGACGGGCTAATGGAAAGAGTACGCTACAAACAAAAAAGCCCCGTCGCAAGACAGGGCTTTTCAGCAGCAAAGAGCTATCAGGCAGTTACGACATTAACGTAACGACGACCGAACTTGCCCTTAACTTCGAATTTCACCACGCCTTCAGCTTTGGCGAACAAGGTGTGATCCTTGCCCATGCCAACGTTCTTGCCAGGGTGGAACTCAGTGCCACGCTGACGAACGATGATGTTACCCGGAATGATGGTTTGACCACCGTACATTTTTACACCAAGGCGTTTCGATTCTGAATCGCGACCGTTGCGCGTGGAACCGCCTGCTTTTTTGTGTGCCATGAGTCTATATCTCCTGAATCAGCTTAGGCAGAGATGCCAGTAATCTTGATTTCGGTGTACCACTGACGGTGGCCCTGACGCTTCATGTGGTGCTTGCGACGACGGAACTTGATGATACGGATCTTATCACCACGACCGTGAGCACTGATCTCGGCAGTCACTTTAGCGCCCTCCACAACAGGAGCGCCGATCTTGACGTCATCGCCATCTGCAACCAGCAGAACCTTGTCAAACTCGATGCTGGCACCGGTTTCAACGTCCAGCTTCTCTACTTTCAGGAACTCGCCTTCAGCGACCTTGTATTGCTTGCCGCCGGTAACAATGACTGCGTACATGTTGCTTTCTCCGTAATCCTGCTCACCCAGCGCTTGATTAGAATCGTTAGTGGCTGGCATGGCTGCAAGTGGCTCCGCCTATCGGACCCGACCTTGCCATTGTTAAAACAGGGATGCTGTATCTTAGGGGCGAGGATTGTACTCAAGCGCACCGCTTTACGCAAGCACTGACCAAGCCTGATAGACTGCGCTTTTCTTGACAGCAAAAGGCCTGCAACCTAGCATGCCGCCGAACCTTTTCAGGAAGTCTGCAACCAATGACCACCCTGCCATTCTATGCACCGGTATCCGATGACTTTGATGCGGTGAATACGCTCATTCTAAATCAGCTGCATTCCCGGGTCCCGCTAGTAGAAAAGATCGGCCACTACATTATAAGCGCTGGCGGCAAACGCCTGCGTCCACTGGTCGTTCTGCTGGGTGCACGCTCCTGCGGGATGGATGATGCACGCCAACACAGTCTGGCCGCGATCATCGAGTTCCTGCACACCGCTACGCTACTGCACGATGACGTAGTAGACACATCAGATTTGCGACGCGGACGCTCAACAGCCAATGCGCTGTGGGGCAACGCTCCTAGCGTATTGGTTGGCGACTTCCTTTATTCGCGCGCTTTCGAAATGATGGTTGCACTGGGCGACATACAGATTATGCAGATCCTCGCCAACGCGACAAACGTCATAGCGGAAGGCGAAGTACTGCAACTATCCAAGGTACGGGACGCGAGCACCGACGAAGCCACCTATATGGAAGTCATTCGCAGCAAGACGGCCATGCTATTTGAGGCGGCCTGCCATACCTCTGGCGTGCTGGCCGGTGCAACCACGGAGCAGACTGAAGCCTTGCGTAAATATGGCAATGCGCTGGGTATAGCGTTCCAGCTAATGGATGACCTGCTCGACTACAGCGGTGACGCCGCTGAAATGGGTAAAAACGTGGGAGACGATTTGGCTGAAGGCAAGCCCACTCTGCCCCTTATCTACACCATCAGCCACGGCACCCCAGAACAGGCAAAACTGGTGCGCAATGCCATTCAAAAAGGCAGCGGCGAACAGATCGAGTTGATACGCGATGCAGTCACCGCATCAGGCGCACTGGAATATACCGCCCGCCTGGCACAAGCGCAGATAGAGGAGGCAATCGACCTGCTACAAGCCCTTCCAGCTTCGCCTTATCGGGATTCACTGGAACAGCTGGCTCGTTTTTCGGTAGATCGCACGTTCTAAACCTGTGAACCTCGCAACTACGTCATTACGTAACGACAGAGGCTCACATATCTGACCTGGTCGGGAGCTGAACTTACCACCGCCGACCAGGACAGGCGCTTACTTACAGAACCTTAAGCAGCTCAATCTCGAAGATCAGCGCGCTATGCGGCGGAATGCTATTACCTGCGCCGCGCTCGCCATAGGCCAGCTCAGCCGGGATAAACAAACGCCACTTAGCGCCTTCCTGCATCAGCTGCAACGCCTCAGTCCAACCCGCAATCACACCGCCCACTGGAAACTCAGCTGGCTGGCCACGCTTGTATGAACTATCAAAGACTTCACCGGAAATTAGCGTGCCTTCATAATGAGTCTGCACGGTAGAGCCCGCCTCTGGAGTCGCACCCTCACCTGCGGTAACAACTTCATACTGCAGACCTGAAGCCAGGGTGGTGACGCCGTCACGCTTGGCATTTTCGGCCAAAAACTCAACACCTGCCTGCGCAGCCAGCTTGGCAGACTCTTGTGCCGCAGCACGCATTTTTTCCTGCAGCTGCTGAAACGCCGCCTGCAGATCAGCTTCAGCCACTTGACTAGGCTGCTGGGTATAAGCGTCACGTAGCCCGGCGGCAACGAGGTCCAGAGTAAGGTCCGGGATATTACTGCTCAGCAGTTGCTCGCCCATCTGGCGGCCAATGCCGTAGCTAACGCGCTGTTCGTCGTTCTCAAAAGTGTTGCTCATGGCGAGCCTCCAGTCATAAAAAGGGCGATAAGCCTGACACAAGAACAGCAAAAATTCACCCACAGCAGCGAATCCGCTACAATGCCCGGCTTTCTGCCTAAACCTCGGAAGCACCCATCATGCTAGAAAAACTATTCAAACTTAGTGAACACGGTACTAACGTGCGCACCGAGCTTTTGGCCGGCCTGACCACCTTCCTGACCATGGCCTATATCATTTTCGTCAATCCGGCGATGATGGCTGATGCCGGCATCGACCCAGGCGCCGCCTTCGTTGCCACCTGTCTGGCAGCGGCTATTGGCTCGCTGGTCATGGGCTTATGGGCCAACTACCCAATCGCTCTGGCACCAGGCATGGGCCTCAACGCGTTCTTCTCCTACACCGTCGTTGGCTCAATGGGTTACAGCTGGGAAGTCGCTCTCGGCGCGGTCTTCTTGTCCGGCCTGATGTTCTTCCTGCTCAGCATCTTCCGCATCCGCGAATGGATCATTAACAGCATCCCTATGGCGCTACGCTCGGCCATCGCCGCGGGCATTGGACTGTTCCTGGCCCTGATCGCGCTCAAGAACGCGGGCATAGTAATAGACCACCCTGAGACGCTGGTCGCCATGGGCGACCTGACACAGCCCGACGCATTGCTCGCGGCAGGCGGTTTTGCAGTGATTGTGGCGTTGGCGTACCGCAAGGTCACCGGCGCGGTGATGATCGGCATATTGCTGGTAACCGCGATCAGCCTACTGACCGGCTTGAGCCAGGCAGACGGCGTCGTCTCAGCGCCACCCAGCCTGACGCCGACCTTCATGCAGCTGGATATCAAAGGTGCACTAGAAGTTGGCATGCTCAGTATTATTTTCGCTTTCCTCTTCGTTGACCTATTTGACACCTCAGGGACACTGATCGGCGTCGCCCAGCGAGCCAACCTGGTTGATAAAGACGGGAAAATGCCGCGCTTGGGTCGCGCTCTGATGGCGGACAGCACTGCCACTATGGCTGGGGCCGCACTCGGCACGTCAACCACCACCAGCTACATTGAATCAGCCGCAGGCACGGCTGCAGGCGGTCGCACAGGCCTGACCGCGTGCGTGGTTGCGCTACTTTTCTTGCTCAGTCTGTTTTTCTCGCCGCTCGCCGGCGCCGTACCCGCCTTCGCAACCGCGCCAGCCCTGCTCTTTGTTGCCGTGCTGATGACCGGTGGCCTGGTTCAGGTCGACTGGGATGATTTGACTGAAGCGGCCCCGGTCGTGATCACGGCGATCATGATGCCGCTGACCTTCTCTATCGCCAACGGTATCGCCGCCGGCTTTATTGTCTGGACCGCAATCAAACTATTGTCTGGTCGCTGGCGCGACCTCAACCTCAGCCTTTATATCTTGGCTGGGCTCTTCATCATCAAACTGGCGCTGTTCAACTAATGAGTCTCGCATTCAATCCGGAAAACTACGCCAATCAACTGGCAGAAAAGCGCGAACGCCTGTGTCATCTGCTGGCAGAGTTCGACGCACCTGAACCCGAGGTCTTCACCTCAGCGCCTGAGCACTTCAGGCTACGCGCCGAGTTCCGCCTCTGGTACGAGAACGGACAACCGCATTACGCGATGTTTGAACAGGGCAATAAGCACAAGGTAGTGCTTATCGATCAACTTCCGATCGCCAGCAAGCGCATCAACGAACTGATGACACCGCTGCTGGATGCTTGCAAGGCGAACCCGATACTGGGTCGAAAGCTCTTTCAAGTGGAGTTCCTAACCACACTGTCTGGCGAGGCGCTAGTCACTCTGTGCTATCACCGCCCCCTGGACGAAGACTGGGGTGAGCCCGCCAGGCAGCTGGCAAGCCAACTGAACATACAGTTAATAGGTCGCAGTCGCGGACGCAAGCGCATCCTCGAAAACGATTACGTTACGGAAGCACTCGACGTA
The DNA here is from genome assembly GCF_014077575.1 of Pseudomonas sp. 5Ae-yellow. Taxonomy (NCBI): domain Bacteria; kingdom Pseudomonadati; phylum Pseudomonadota; class Gammaproteobacteria; order Pseudomonadales; family Pseudomonadaceae; genus Pseudomonas; species Pseudomonas sp. 5Ae-yellow. Next base: position 76,848 of record NZ_JACGWE010000001.1, read on the forward strand.
GCCGGGCGCACCTGGCGCTACCAACAGATAGAAGGTGGCTTTACGCAACCCAACGGGGGTGTCAACCAGCATATGCTGAGCTGGGCGGTGGATGCAGTCGGCAGCAATCAAGATGACTTGCTGGAGCTGTACTGTGGCAACGGTAATTTTACTTTACCGCTATCCACCCGCTTTCGCCGCGTGATGGCAACAGAACTGGCAAAAAGCTCGGTCAAATCAGCAGTAGAAAACCTGGCCATGAACGAAGTCACCAACGTGACCCTGGTGCGACTGGCAAGCGAAGAGGTTACTCAGGCGCTCACCGGCGTGCGAGAGTTTCGCCGCCTGCAGGGAATTAACCTGGATGATTTCAACTTTGGGACTGTCTTTGTCGACCCGCCAAGGGCAGGACTCGACCCCGCCACCCTAGCGCTCGTCCAGGGCTATAACCGTATTCTTTACATCTCCTGCAACCCGCAGACTCTGGCGCACAATCTGGAAACGCTGAACGAGACCCATCGAATAACGCGTTGCGCGCTATTCGATCAGTTTCCTTACAGCCATCATATGGAGTCGGGGGTGCTGCTGGAGTCTGTGTAGCAAAGCAAACTCAGGCCCAGCAGCCCCTAATCAGCCCACTGCGGGCCCCCATTTACAGTTTCAAATACCAAGGTCTGCTCACCACTCATAATACCTTTAGGGGTAACCGTAATCGTGAAAGCGTGAGGGCTATTACGATTATAGGCAGGCGTGTAGAAATCACTACCGTATAGACCGTCCGGCGCGAACCCCCTTGCCGCCGCCTCATCAGCAGGATACGAAAAGTTCTTGGATCTAAAGGCCTCCAACTCGCTGGCATACTCCATAATCTGACCCTTTGCCTCGGCCTCTCTCGTATTGCGGATATACTCTTGGTAAGAGGGATAAGCGATTGCGGCTAGGATCGCCACAATCGCCACCACAATCATCACCTCAAGCAAGGTAAAACCGGCATCACGCGAGATCTTGATCGCTTTACTCATCACGACTTAATCTCCTTGTCCGCTTTCAGGCAGTTTGATAGCCCCTGCAGCATCGGGCGTCAACTGCATCCAGCGACCATGGCGCAGGTCACGCACATCACCACCAGGAGGATTCGGAGGATTGGGAGGGTTGCCAGGACCACTGGAGGAAACAGTCTCCGTGCCGACGACAATTGCAGTGTCACCGTTTTCACCGAACAGCACGGTAACGCCTGGAGGCAGGCCAGGTTGCAAGAGTGCGTAACGCTCACCCCGCCCCGTTAGCAAGTCAACCCTGTGCAGATAAGACTGTCCATAGCTGACGGAGCAAGGATCGCGCTCATCATCCGAAGAAACACTTGGCGAATACGTTGTAAACAGTACCTCATAATTAAAGACAGCAGGTGAGGACAGCGATTTTTCCCCTTCAGCCTTGTTCAGCTGCATATACCACCCACGCTTGGTGGTATCAGGCTGCCCCCCAGTAGACACATTGGTAAAGTCGACCAGTGTCGCCACCGGCTTTACAGGACCACCGAAAGGTTCTCGATCGCTTAACACAAACAACGCATCTTGTGTTTCATCGTCCAGTGGATGACTACGATACCCTGATGCTAGCGACACAAAATAGCTCGAATTGGCGCCATCGCGTACGTAGGACACCGTTGGCTGCTCGTAAAAACGACGGTGATTCTCACCAGAGCCACCTAAACGAGCTAGCAGTGTGACACTGTGGGACCTAGCCTCTGAACCATCAATATCTGCCCGGAACAACTGCCCACCCAAATCAGCGAAATACAGATGATCAACCACACCATCGGAGTCAGTATCAACCACAGCGATGCTACCCGGAATTGAGTGAGTCATACGCGAGACCGCAGTTACCACATTCCCACTCCGGCTGCCCGCCGACCAAACCAGCTCGCCGGTGTCAGCATTCACCACATAGATCGCGTTGCCCTTCTCGTCTTGAGCACGAAGCTCCTTATGATCATCGTGATCTGCCGGGCTGTAACCACCGCCAAAAATCACCACCGGGATACTCCCGCCATCGCCGCTCGGGAAACGCGCAACCTTCGGAGTAGACCAAGTCTGTCCCAAGTCGACAAAATCACCCGAACCACCTGTAACCTGCCATGCTAACTGAGGGCTACTCACGTTAGTGACATTCAAAGCGTAGTAACTATTGCCGCCGCGCCGCATACCTCCATAAATCATAACCTTAGAGGGAGCATCTTCGATTGAGTCACCTGGCTCGCGCAAAACAGCCCAACTTCCATCCAGGCCATATGTCTGACGCTTATTCCCGCCGGCCAATGGCAAGCGGTTAACCGTGTAACTGGATGCCTTCGAAATAAGTTCATACGGCATAAAAGCGAACTTCTCATCACCATTGCTGGTGTCAATCGCATGCAGCATGCCAGCGTTAGTCGAGACGAAAACAATATTATCTTCATCGAAGTTTTGGCCAACAATCGTACCACCATAGTTAACCATTAATGGGCGGCTATGTAACGGATCCCCCCACATAGTCAGCAACTCCCGCTCAACATTGCCACGAACTGCGTCCGTCGCCTCGGACGGCAAAAAAAGCTGCGCATTCGTGAAGTCGTCTAGATCAAACCGGCGCAGACTCCCGCCAGGAGATGAGGAGTAAAAAAGCCTGCGTGCCGACGACTGCAATCGATCACGAGCGCCACCCAGCATGATATCAGCGCCGTCCGTTGAGCGGCTCCACCAGCTGCGGGATGAAGAAGAAAACTCACTACCACTCATCGCATTATTGCCGGACACGTCATAAAAGGAGGCCTCGCCATCCTCGACCTCAACTCGGTAACGCTTGAGGTTACCGTGCCAAAAGCTGCTTTGCAGCGGCTTAAACAACGAAAAATACATCTCATCCAAATGCTGAAACCGCTGGCTTTGGCTCACTGCCACGCCCGGCGAAACCATTGTGTTCGCTTCGTCCGCGATTAAGTCGAGGGTCGACTGGAACGCCAGGAGCAGACTCTCAGCATTATCAGAGTTATAGGTGCTACCACCACCGGCCGCGGACACGCTTTGCATATTTTCGAGAGTATTACTTTCCATATACAAGCCGATATTGTGGGTTTTGATTTCACGACCAATCGCGTTGTTTTCTCGATTCAGATTACGCGCGATACGGACCTGACAGTTGTACGACCCAGACGTACAAGAAACCAGCTCCACACTGCCAGGGCTGTCGCCTGAAGGCGCTCCATCCGTGAACATGATGATGTGATTCGATTCACACTGATTAGCCTGCACAACGGGAGAGTCGTAGCTAGAACCTGAGGTTATTTGAGCATACTCTGCGCAGCTACCAGTAGGGACCATCTCGCAGTAAGTCACCTCGTTAGCGACTAAACTTTCCGTATAAGAAACTTCGCGTTCTTGATAAAGCCCCGTTCTATACTTAAGATCCCACCAACGGCTATCATCGTATTCACAAGTCGCTGCGCTCGCGGGACAAGAGGGCCTAGGCTGCCACCAGTTATAACTTATCCACGCCCCCCAGCTAATACGGCAAACCTCACCAACAGTACAACTTTCGTTAGCGGGCAATACTCGCCAACCACCATATGTTATTGAGCAAGACGCTTCATTTACGTCACAATAGCTTACGGGCTGCCCATCCGAGTATTCATGTTCAGTAGTACATTGCTCTTCATACTCATCTTTTAGACAAAACCTATTCTCTGAAGAAGAGTACGTATTACTACTGCTACGCCCAAGCATATAATCGGCCATCTCCTCGTAGCCAAGGGATGTTGGAGTACCAGTGCTCGGCATACCGCCAGAAGGATATTGAACGTTTCTGCTAGGGTTAATCGAATTAAGCGCATCATCAAAATAGGGACGAGTCTTTTCAGTTACCGGCATTACCGGCACCATGACATATCCACCGTTGCTCGAGTTATTGAAGCGCCCCAGCCCTATTTTTACATTCTCATCGGCGTCATCAAGTATCGTCTCCATCGCATCATTGAGGAGGTTGATTCTGCGCTCACGCCAATCGCTCCCCGTACACCAATTAGCTCCCGAGCCTGTTTCGCAATTACGCATGGAGCCTGAGTTATCAAGCATAATCATGACGTTCGCAATATTTTTGTTCACCGAATCGTCTGACAGCACTTCAGAGTAATATACCTCAACATCCTCAGCCCATAATTGACCAGAGGAAAACATCGCCACCGCACCAAGAAAAACGACAGGAGCATAACGAGTATAAAGTTTCATTTTTTCCTCCCCAACCTCAAAGCTGAATGCAGTCGAGCCCCAGCTTCAGGGCCTCTTGCAAATGATTGTTCTCAATCTGATAAGACTGCATACTGCTCTCACCTAACACATCAATTACATAGTCCCGGTATATTTCCACATCACTCCCAGAAACCATGCGACAGTTATTCTTCAAGTGCACAATATAACTTCCCGCCTGCAGTAGATCTCGCGAATCCATATGATCCGACGCATCACACTCACTGTTCTTCAACGTCCCATCTGACTGCAAACAGGTTTGTATAGACTTGCCATCAAGAATTGACCATGAAAGCTCTGCGTCATTCAGGCCACGCAAGCGAGCCAAACTCGTCGCCACAGCAGACTCTGCAGCATCAAAACTCATAGTATCCGCCTGCACGCCCGTCGCGACCTTAGAAGAGTAGATACTTGTGCGCATCGCGGATATGCCTAGCACCGAAACCATAAGAAGAATAAATAACGAAACGATCAATGCAGAGCCTCGCTGCGCCAAACCGTCATTAAGTAGCGAAGTCATATCAAATACCATCCCAATTAACATTACGGACTTGAGCTGTTGTAGAGAATACACGGCGAATTGCACGATCTTCCGGCGTAACAACCTGCTGATCAAGCACTGAAAGCGTCTGGCCACCCGCTGGCACAGGCAATGTTGTGTCACTACTACGCAGCAGCAAGCCTACTCGAATAGACACAACGGAATCATCAGCAACCAAGCCAGCAGCAGATACAAACTTCGTCGCGCCTATTTCACTGTCTAGACTACCATCAACACCATATAGCACTTGGAAACTCTCAACCCCGGAAATCAGCTCTACAGCATTGGGTGCCAATGCGGCGTAACCTCCTGCTCCCGACTTGCGCAAGCTTGAACACCATAAGCTCTCGTCCACTACATAATAGCGATTAACGACGATTTCCCCTTCTGGATTAGTACCACCTGCGGTTAAGTCAGCCCCCTGACAAGCTCTCTGGGCCAGATAGCTCACTACCAAGACATCATTACCGCCAGCGCCTCCATCTGTTGATTGAAACGCGACCGAATTACCTTCGGCGTCGTCAACAGAAAGAGCCTGCACCACAGGCTGGACAAAACCTTCAATCTGACTGCCACGACCTGCATTCCGAATATCTGCTGCGATATATCGAAGCACCGTTTGCCCATCTTCATTCACACCTGTCACGGCATCCTGCAGCGAAAAAGTCCGCTGATTAGTGATCAAAAGCTGTATGGCCGCAAGACTCAGCAGTAGACCAAGCAGCAACGCGATCATAAGCTCTACCAGGGTAAGGCCTTGCTGTGACTGCCTCATCGAACAAACTCCATTACCAAGCAGTTAGAATCTTCAGCCAAATTCACGCCATCTATGCTGGTACACGCGTCAATACTATTTGCCGCACCATCACGCTCTCCCCAGTTCAGCACGACACATGTCAGGCCATTGAAGTCACAGTCATCAATTTTGATTTGGCCATTTGGCAGCGTTTGACTCGCCGACCATGCCAACTGACTGAGATCGAGCCCACTCACGTCACAGCCAGCCCCGCACGTCTGACTGGGAGCACTAGCGGGGGTCGCAATAGCCCCGCTTCTCCTGTAATCATCGATCTTGGCTGAGTTCGCTTGAATTCGCTCTACCGCATCCTGCGCGATCAACATCGCTGCACTCCGGTAGTTGGCATCCTCAGATTTCTGCATGGCCACCAGCTGTACCCCGGCAAACCCCAGAGCGCCAACCGCCAGGACAAGCACTGCAATAAGCACTTCTATCATGCCTATGCCAATTTGCGAACTTCGCATCGACACTATTCTCATGCTCCACACCCTCCTGCGATTTGCTCAACAGTCGCGCGCCCAAGAAAAGAAAGTGTGATCCGCCGTCCGTCTACAGTTGCATCCTCGTGGCAGATAGTGATGTTACTTCCTGCGGCGGTCAGCCCTCCCTCGGGCCTATATATCACTGAGGCGATATCACTACGAATACTCACCTTATCGGCAAGCTGATAGGCGTCATCACTATTTACAGAAGACTGATGAACGATAGTCCAGCCGTTACCCCAGTCTCCTCCCACTGGTAAAACCGTAACCAATGAACGGGAGCTCATGGATTCGGCCCTAGCAGCATTTAAGGCGGAAACCAAATCGCTCGTGGTCGATCTAACTGCATTATTCGCAATAGTTCGCTGAAAGGAAGGCACGGCGAGACTTAACACTATGGCAGCAACAACCAGCGTAATCATCAGCTCTAGTATGGTGAACCCCTTCACACTTCGCATTAAAACAACCCTCCTAGTAGTTCGTACAATATAGGCACTGTATTCGGCAAGGTCTTGCTTGCACCGATAGTCGGTCAGATAGAGGGGATGACAGGCGCGTTTTAACTTGCCGGCCCTGTAAAGCGACTTATGCTCAAGGAGAGAGCGATGAAAAGTGACGGTTTTACTCTAGTTGAAATGCTTACTGCACTGGCAGTAATCACCTTAATCCTGAGTATTGGGCTACCTTCATTTGGCAAGCTGGTAGATAGCCATCGTCTGGACGTCGGCAAGGAACAACTGGCACGCAGCATTCAACAAACCCGCGAAGAGGCTTTGCGACGCAACCAGGCAGTGACCATGGCACCGCTGAACGGAGATTGGAACGAGGGCTGGCGCATTTTCATTGATCACAATCGTAATGCTGCATTCGATGCTGAAGACGAGTTGCTGGCAGAAGATTTTGCCGCTCGGGTCAGCCACATACATGGCAGTGGCGCGTTAGCGAAGTATTTACGCTACAACGCGATGGGAGAGTCTGAGCTGCTGCATGGAGGCTTCCTTGCTGGCACCCTTTACCTGTGTCCGGCACAGCAAGGCGGCGATGGCAGAAGGCTCATTATTAACCGCGTTGGCCGCCTGAGGATGGATGCCAGTGAAATCCCGGCAAGCTACTGCTTACCCTGAGACTAACAGCACAGCGGTCAAGCAAAAGCCTGGCGACAAGCTGCCGCCAGGCCAAAATACATCAGGTTCTGTATTCGGCATTGATTCGCACGTACTCATGCGACAAGTCAGTAGTCCATAAGGTCTCACTGAACTCACCGCGACCAAGCTCGATGCGGATAGTAATTTCGGCCTGCGCCATCACACGGGCGCCCTGCTCTTCGCGGTAGTCTTCAGCACGGCCGCCCTGGCGCGTGATACAGACATCATCCAGATAGACGTCAATCTTCTCGACATCCAGACTCGGCACCCCGGCATAGCCTACAGCGGCCAAAATACGACCCCAATTTGGGTCAGATGCAAACAGAGCCGTCTTGATCAACGGCGAATGCGCCACGGCATAACCGACATCCAGACACTCATCGCGGTTACCGCCACCGTTCACCTGAATAGTCACGAACTTGGTAGCGCCCTCACCGTCACGCACTATTGCCTGAGCCAGCTCCAGCATCACTGCATTGATCGCCTCGCTCAATTGCTGATATTCGGCACTCTCAACCGTGTTTATCTCAGGCATATTCGCCTGCCCGGTAGCAATCAGCATGCAAGAGTCATTGGTGCTGGTGTCACCGTCAATGGTGATACGGTTGAACGACAGATCTGCCGCCTTTTTTACCATCTGCTGCAGCACAGGCTGCGCCACTTTGGCATCAGTAGCGACATAACCCAGCATGGTAGCCATATTGGGGCGGATCATGCCCGCTCCCTTTGAGATACCGGTAATAGTCACCAGTTGACCGGCCAAGGTGATCTGACGACTACTACCCTTCGGCTGAGTATCGGTGGTCATGATGCCTTCGGCCGCCACAGCCCAATTACTTTCAGACAGGTCAGACAAAGCCGCCGGCATGACATCGATAATTTTGGCAGCCGGCAGCACTTCTCCGATAACGCCCGTGCTGAACGGCAGCACTTGCTCCAGGGCAACACCACTCAGTTTGGCTAGGGCCTCACAGGTGCTTATAGCGGCCTGCATGCCTGGCTTGCCACTGCCCGCGTTAGCGTTGCCGGTGTTAACCAGCAAATAGCGGGGAGAGTGGCTCAGGTGCTTGCGCGTCAGCGTAACCGGGGCAGCGCAAAATGCGTTAGTGGTGAACACGCCTGCAATGCTTGCGCCTTCGGCGGCCTCCATTATGACGACATCCTTGCGGCCAACTCGCTTGATGCCTGCCGATGCAATACCAAGACGGAAGCCGGGGACTGGGTGCATAACAGGCAATGGGCCAAGACCGACAGGCATAGCGGAAACTCCAAAGAAAGAAAGAAAGGGGAGCTGCAAGGCGGATGGCCGCCCCCTGCAAGCTGCAAGCTGCAAGCTGCAAGCTGCAAGCTGCAAGCTGCAAGCTGCAAGCTGCAAATAGTTTTAAGTTTTGGCGAAAGCTGTCAAGTGCTCTGTCAGACTGTTTGACGTAGCTTGGAGCTTAGCGCTTGGAGCTGCTGAGCCAAAGGCTCAGCTTATCTGCCCGTGGCAATGCTTATACTTTTTGCCAGAACCACAATGGCATGGTTCATTGCGACCCACCTTGGGACCTTGCCGTGTGACAGGCGTGCCCGCGGCAGCTGGCTCTGCAGACTGATCAGCCGCACTGTCTGCATCGGCGACAGCGGCAACTTCTTCATGCTTGAATTGCATGCGCTTCTGCATCTCTTCGGCCTGCTGTCGCAGCCGCGCTTCTTCCTCTGCGGGATCTTCACGCTTGATCTGCACGTGACTCAGAACCCGCACAGTGTCGCGCTTAAGGTTACCCAGCATCTCTTCGAAGAGATTGAATGCTTCGCGCTTGTATTCCTGCTTGGGATTTTTCTGCGCATAACCGCGCAGATGAATACCCTGACGCAGGTGGTCCATGGTTGCCAAATGCTCTTTCCACAGATCATCCAATACACGCAGTAACATCTGCTTCTCGAAAGAACGCATAGCGTCTGCGCCAGCCAGCAGCTCCTTCTCTTCGTAAGCAAGCACCAACTCTTCCAACACGCGCTGACTGACACCTTCTTCGGCCAGCATTTCATTCTCATCCAGCCACTGCTGAACCGGCAGGTGCAGGCCCAGCTCAGTAGCAAGCTGCTGTTCCAGTCCAGCGATGTCCCATTGCTCGGGCAAGCTGCCGCTGGGCATATGCTGACTGACCACATCGGCTACCACGTCTTCACGAATAGCCTGAATGGTTTCCGATACCGTTTCACTGGCAAGAATGGTGTTGCGCTGACCGTAAATGACCTTACGCTGCTCATTGGCCACATCATCGTATTCCAGCAGCTGCTTACGAATATCGAAATTGCGACCTTCAACCTTGCGCTGCGCTTTTTCAATGGCATTGGTCACCATGCGATGCTCGATGGCCTCGCCTTTCTCCATACCCAATGCCTTCATGAAGTTCTTAACCCGGTCTGATGCAAAAATGCGCATCAGGCTGTCTTCCAGCGACAGGTAAAAACGACTGGAACCCGGGTCGCCCTGACGACCAGCGCGACCACGCAGCTGATTATCGATACGACGCGACTCGTGACGCTCGCACGCAATAATGTGCAAACCACCGGACTCAAGCACCTGCTGGTGACGCTGCTGCCACTCATCCTTGACCTGAGCTATCTGCTGCTCGCTCGGGTTCTCCAGACTTGCCACCTCAGCTTCCCAGCTGCCGCCAAGAATAATATCGGTGCCGCGACCCGCCATGTTGGTTGCGATAGTTACCGCGCCTGGCCGACCGGCCTGGGCGATAATCTCGGCTTCTTTCTCGTGGTACTTGGCGTTCAGAACCTTGTGCGGGATCTTCTCCCGAGTCAGTAACTGGGCAACCACCTCTGAGGACTCGATTGATGCTGTACCGACCAGAGCTGGGCGCCCACTTTCCATGCACTGCTTGATGTCTGCGACGATAGCGGCAAACTTTTCATCAATGCTGAGGTACACCAGATCATTGTGATCCTTGCGAACCATGGGTTTGTTGGTAGGGATAACCAGTACGTCCAGACCATAGATCTGGCGAAACTCAAAAGCCTCGGTATCCGCCGTGCCCGTCATACCTGACAGCGTCGGGTACAAACGGAAGTAGTTCTGGAAAGTCGTGGAGGCGAGGGTCTGGCTCTCAGCCTGAATCTTCAACCCTTCCTTCGCCTCAATGGCCTGATGCAGGCCTTCTGACAAGCGACGGCCCGGCATGGTACGACCAGTATGTTCGTCGACCAGTAATACCTGATTGTTTTGTACGATGTACTCTACATTGCGATGAAACAACGTATGCGCGCGCAAGGCCGAGTGCACGTGATGCAGCAGATTCAGGTTCTGTGCGGCGTAAAGGCTATCACCCTCTGCCAGCAGACCTTCCTTGACCAGCAACTCTTCAACGTATTGGTGACCAGCCTCGTTCAACTCTACCTGGCGGGTTTTCTCATCAATGCTGTAATGACCATCGACTTCTTCCTCGGCCTCTTCTGCGGGGTAGCCACGCTTGAGCAAAGGGATAAGCGTATTAATGGAGGTATAAAGGCGTGAGCTATCTTCAGCCGGGCCGGAGATAATCAACGGCGTCCGCGCTTCGTCAATCAGGATGGAGTCAACCTCATCCACCACCGCAAAATTTGGCTCCCGCTGGAATTTATCTTCCATGCGGAACGCCATATTGTCGCGAAGATAGTCAAAGCCCAACTCGTTATTGGTGCCGTAGGTAATATCGCACCGATACGCATTGCGCTTTTCTTCCGGGTCTTGGAATGGCACTACGACGCCAACCGACATCCCCAGGAATTCATAAAGCGGGCGCATCATATTGGCATCACGGGTGGCCAGGTAATCGTTCACCGTCACCACATGCACGCCCTTACCGGATAGCGCATTGAGATAGACAGGCAGAGTGGCGACCAGGGTTTTACCCTCACCGGTCTTCATCTCGGCAATCTTGCCTTCAAACAATGCCATACCACCAATCATCTGCACATCGAAATGCCGCATACCCATAACGCGCTTACTGGCTTCACGTACCAGGGCAAAAGCTTCGGGCAAAATTGATTCAAGTGGCTCACCGTCCAGCGCGCGCTGCTTCAGGTCCGGTGTTTTCGCTTTGAGCTGCTCGTCGCTGAGAGCGTTAAGCTCTTCCTCCAGTGCGTTGATTGCACTGACGACCTTACCCATCCGCTTCAGCTCACGATCGTTCTTGCTTCCCAACAGCTTTCTCATTAAAGGCGCAAACATAGTCGACTTCGATATCCATATTGGTGATCGGCGAACCCGGCAGTTGCCGCGGAAGGTCGCACAGAAAAAGGCATTCTACTCTGATTATTGCCCGACAATAAACCGGGCGCACGCAAGGACGCCCGGGCACCGCTGTTGCAGCGCCCTTGCGTTAGATATGGGGATCAACAGGGATTATTTCAATGCGACATAGCGTGCAGGATTGACTGCCATGCCGTTACGATAGACTTCAAGGTGCAAATGAGAGCCGGTAGAGCGACCTGTGGTACCCACCGCCGCAATCTCCTGCCCCTTCTGCACCAGATCACCCTTGCTGACCTTTAGCTCGGAGGCATGGGCGTAACGGGTCTTGTAGCCACCACCATGATTGATCTCAACCATATTACCGTAGGCGCCGCTGCGCCCGGAAAATACGACCACGCCGCTACCGACAGCATAGATAGGGGTGCCACGAGGGGCGGCAAAGTCCAACCCGCTGTGCGTGGAAATACGCCCGGTAATCGGGTCGGTGCGACGCCCAAATCCAGACGACAAACGCCCAATGCGTACAGGCTTGAAATCAAGTGCCGAGTCAACATCAGACTGCCGACTCACCATCAGTTCTTCCAGCAACTGTAGCTGCTGCGTGCGATCATCAATCCGCTCGGCCAGTTGCTCAATAACGTTTTGCAAATCAGGCGAGTGATAGCTCAAATCGTCGGACTGCAGCTCAGGCCCACCCATACCCGGATCGACATCATCGCCAAAGTTAAACTCGCCGTCTGAAAAGTCGGCTAACTCGGTCAGGCGCTCACCCAGTGCATCCAGCCGCGTAAGGCGCATTTGCAGGCGCGCCAACTGTTGGCTCATACGCTCCATTTGTGCCTGTTGCCCGTCATCCTCCCCGACATCCTCTATGTCGTAATCCTGGAGTACCTGCTGCCATTGCGGCGCGTCTGTTTCAGCCACTTCATCAATAGCTCCGCTACCACCAAGCAGCTGCCACGTCAAAAGCGCGGCGGCAATGGGCAAAGCAGTAAGCACGGCGATACCGGCAGCAACCCAGGGGGCACTTAACGTAACCGTTCGCGACGCACCATGGCGCCCAGTGAGGATAATAATGTTCAAATAAAAGACCCCAAACAATCATGATGGCGGTTCTGATAGGATAACCACCACATCACTCCAACCTGGTTCAGACCTGCATGGCTTTCTATCCGCTGGATGCACGCCGACCCACTGATCTGCTGCGCACCAACACCACCCTGAAAAAACTCTACGCTCAGGCGAAATCTATCGAGCGCCTGCAATCTTTGGTAGAGACTCAACTGGAGCCTGCAGCAAGGGAACACTGCAAAGTGGCGTCATTTGCAGACGGCGTTTTGCGCTTCGTGGTCAGCAGTAGCCATTGGGCTACACGCCTCAGATACCAGCAAAAGCGTCTTGTTCGCGCATTACAAGCCTACAATGAGTTCGCAACTTTAACGAAAATACACTGCAAGGTACAACCGCCACTGATCAAAAAAGCACCACCAGTTCGCACAATGCGTCGATCCAGTGTTGCTGCCGAACACCTGCAGGAGACCGCAGAGCAGGTAACCGACCCCAATTTACGTGCCGCACTGCAGAAGCTGGCAAGCCATCACAACGGCAACTGAAGACAGCTCGATGGCACAAAGTGCCACTATCAGGATTGCCCCTTAATGAGCAAAAGAGCCGCCAAGCAGACATTCGAGAGAAAAGAAAACGGCCACCAGAGGTGGCCGTTAAATATAGAACGAAACGAGAAAGCTGTCAGATGACTGCTTTAAGTGACGCTTAGACTGCAGCAGCCGGGCGCATAAACGAAATAGGCGCCGTACCCGCATCTTCAAAGGTCACCACTTCCCAGGCGTCCTTGGTTGCAAGCAGCGTGCGAAGCAACTTGTTATTCAGCGCATGACCTGATTTGTAGCCCTTGAACTCACCCACCAAGCTTTTGCCCAGCAGATAAAGATCGCCAATAGCATCCAGAATCTTGTGCTTAACAAACTCATCTTCATAACGCAGACCGTCCTCGTTGAGTACTCGATACTCATCAACAACGATTGCATTATCCACACTACCGCCCAACGCCAGATTCTGGGAGCGCAGATACTCGATATCACGCATAAACCCGAAGGTCCGGGCGCGACTCACTTCCTTTACAAAAGAAGTACTGGAAAAGTCCACGCATGCGGTCTGACTGCGACCACGGAAAACCGGATGGTCAAAGTCGATACCAAATGAAACCTTGAACCCCTCGAAAGGCACGAAGGTTGCGGTCTTGCCATCCTCTTCCACAGTTACTTCGCGTTTTATACGAATAAACTGCTTGGCGGCGTCCTGCTCCTCAATACCAGCGGACTGGATAAGGAATACAAAAGGACCGGCACTACCGTCCATAATCGGCACTTCAGGAGCACTCAGCTCGACATAGGCGTTATCAATACCCAGACCGGCCATGGCAGACAGCAAATGCTCTACTGTATCAACCTTGGCGCCGTCCTTGATCAGGGTCGTGGACATAGTAGTCTCACCCACGAACTCGGCACGCGCCGGGATCTCGACCACGGGGTCGAGATCGGTACGGCAGAACACGATGCCCGTATCCACAGGTGCAGGTTTCAGCGTGAGATATACCTTCTCACCCGAATGCAGACCAACACCAGTGGCCCGGATGATGTTCTTCAGTGTGCGTTGTCTGATCATGCTTGACTGGGTCCGCTCTAGTTGCGAATAATTTTCAACAAATTGGCGTGCATGATAGCAAAGTACGCCTTTGTTGAATACCAATAAGCCCTATGCCGCCGATTGATCAGATCAATCGGCCTGGCGCCGCAGGAAGGCTGGAATATCGAGATAATCCAGATCTTCAGCTGGCTGGCTCAAACGCGCGGCTGCACTGCCCTGAGGATGCTGATTACGCATCACCGTAGGACGATCCAGGTCGCGGTAGTTTGGTGCAGAGCCTTCACCCTGGCGAGCAGACGGTGCTTGAGCCTGCGCAGCAGTGTTATCCACTACCTTGACCGGCTTTTCCACCTTGGCACCCAGACCAGTAGCAACCACAGTAACACGCAGCTCATCACGCATCTCTGGATCAATAACGGTACCAACTACAACAGTCGCGCTTTCAGAAGCGAACTCTTCTACGGTGCTACCCACCTCGGAAAACTCACCCAAGGACAGATCCGGACCGGCAGTGATGTTAACCAGGATACCGCGTGCGCCCATCAGATTAACGTCTTCCAGCAGCGGGCTGCGGATAGCGGCTTCAGCAGCTTCACGAGCACGATTTGGCCCACTGGCGTGACCAGTACCCATCATCGCCATGCCCATTTCGCTCATAACCGTCTTCACATCGGCGAAGTCAACGTTGATCATACCCGGACGCATGATCAGGTCAGCAATACCTTGTACTGCGCCCAGCAATACATCGTTTGCCTTACTGAATGCAGCCAGTAGGCTGGCGTCTTTACCCAGTACGGTGAGCAACTTTTCGTTAGGAATAGTGATCAGTGAGTCAACGTGCTGACTCAGCTCACGAATACCTTCTTCTGCGATCTGCAGGCGCTTACGGCCCTCGAACGGGAACGGCTTGGTTACCACAGCCACTGTGAGGATGCCCATTTCGCGTGCCACTTCTGCAACGACAGGCGCTGCACCGGTACCGGTACCGCCACCCATGCCAGCAGTAATGAACACCATATCGGCGCCCTGCAGCACTTCAGCAATGCGCTCGCGATCTTCGATCGCAGCTTCACGACCAATCAGCGGGTTGGCGCCAGCGCCAAGGCCCTTGGTCACTGCCGAACCCAGCTGGAGCACTGTGCGCGCGCTGACATTTTTCAATGCTTGAGCATCGGTATTGGCGCAGATGAAATCCACACCCTCGACGTTATTGACGACCATGTGCTGCAGCGCATTACCACCGCCACCACCGACACCAACAACTTTGATTACTGCGTTCTGAGGAACGTTATCGATCAGTTCAAACATGACCTTCTCCTTGAGTACAGACTCGTTTCGTTTTCGTTTCGTTTACTGCGTTTAGCCCGCTTTGGCGGGTCTACTACTTAAACTGCAAGTGCTTAAAAGTTGCCTTGAAACCACTTCTTCACCCGTTCGACAACTGGCACTTTATTGCCGCTGTCGCTCGGGCTATTGCTCTGCTCGCCATGGTGTTTGATGCCGTAATGCAGCAGGCCTACACCGGTGGCGTATACTGGGTTACGTACCACATCGGTAAGCCCCTTGAATTCTTGCGGCATGCCAAGGCGAACCGGCATATGGAAGATCTCTTCCGCCAACTCGATCGCGCCTTCCATCTTGGCGGTACCGCCGGTCATCACGATGCCGGCCGGAATCATGTCTTCAAATCCGGAACGACGTAGCTCGGCCTGAATCAGCGTGAACAACTCGTCATAGCGCGGCTCTACCACTTCAGCCAGAGCCTGACGAGACAGGTCGCGCGGCGGCCGATCACCGACACTGGGCACCTTAATGGTTTCTTCTGGACCCGCCAGCTTGGCCAGTGCGCAGGCATAACGGATCTTGATCTCTTCGGCGTACTGAGTCGGGGTGCGCAACGCCATCGCGATATCGTTGGTGACCTGGTCGCCCGCGATCGGGATAACCGCTGTGTGCCGGATCGCGCCTTCGGTGAAGATGGCGATATCCGTTGTGCCGCCGCCAATATCAACCAGACAGACGCCCAGCTCTTTCTCGTCCTCAGTCAGCACGGCGTAGCTGGAAGCCAGCTGCTCCAGAATCACATCTTCTACTTCCAGGCCACAGCGACGGATGCACTTCTCGATGTTCTGCACAGCGTTGAGCGCACAGGTCACCAGATGCACCTTGGCCTCCAAACGCACACCAGACATGCCGAGCGGCTCCCGTACACCTTCCTGGTTATCGATCACATACTCCTGCGGCAGGATATGCAGCACCTTCTGGTCAGCCGGAATAGCCACTGCCTGACCCGCATCGAGAACCCGTTCGATATCTGCCTGCACCACCTCACGATCACGAATCGCGACGATGCCATTCGAGTTCAGGCTGCGAATGTGGTTACCGGCAATACCCGCAAAAACCGAGTGAATCTGACAACCCGCCATCAGCTCGGCCTCTTCGATCGCCCGCTGAATCGACTGCACGGTGGACTCAATATTGACCACCACGCCTTTTTTCAGGCCGCGTGAGGGGTGCGAGCCGATACCCACGATCTCCAGCTCGCCGTCCGCACCGATCTCGCCGACCAGTGCCACGACCTTGGAGGTGCCGATATCCAGCCCTACAATCATCCTGCTACCCTGCTTGCTTGCCATAGTCTTCCTGTCACTCCCCCGATTCGGCCGGTTCAACTGGCTCTCGCCAAGCCACGGCCATACCATTGCTGTAACGCAAATCTACTCGCGCGATCATTTCTCGCCGGTCCTGCAGCAACCTTTGCTCAATCGTCATGAAGCGCTGCATCTTGTCCACCAGGTTGTCGCGCCCGAGCAAAACTTCAATGCCGTCTTCGGTAGTCAGAAACCAGCTACCGCGATCACGCAGCTCCAGCTTGCTGACCACCATGCCCTGCGGGCGCAGCAGGCTGCTGAACTGCTGGTAATGGCGCATCACACGGCGTTTGGCGCGCTCAGGACCATCAAGCTGCGGCAGCTGTGCAAAACGACTGATATCGTCTGGCGTAAACGCCTTACCCTCATTGTTCAATAACGCCTCATCACCCCAACGGGCGATCGGCAACTGCTCGTCCAGGTCTATCACCAGCTTGTCCGGCCAAACCCGTTTAACCGATGCATCTGCAACCCAGGGCATTGCCAGCAAATCGGTATGCAGACCGTTCAGATCAATACCCAGAAAGCTTTCATGCAAATAAGGCTGGATGACCTGCTGCACCGCTTCGCGATCGATGTAAAGCAACTCACCGTCGACAGTAATCAGCGATACCGGTCTATCTGCCAGCGGCATCAAGCGACTACCCAGCTCGTAAAGCCCCATCCCCAGCGCGACCAGCAACAGTGGCCACAGCAGTGACTGCAGCCGGCGTCCCAGTCCGTCGAACGACGGCTTACCCAGGCGACTGCGTACACTCGGACGCGGAGCAGGCGGCGTCACGCGCACAGCGCCGCGGCTCGACGCTTTGCGTCGTGCAGCAGGTGCGGTGCGTGAATCGCGGATCATCTGCCCCAACATTGCTTGACTACCTCAGCAGCGGGCGCTGGCAAGAATCGCCAGCACCAAATCGGTAAACGACATACCCGTGGCTTTCGCCGCCATCGGCACCAGGCTGTGATCGGTCATACCCGGCACAGTGTTAACTTCCAGCAGATAGAAACGTCCTGCCTCATCCTGCATCACGTCTACCCGCCCCCAACCACGACAGCCAACGGCATTGAAAGCACGAAGACACAAGTCTGCGAGCTCAGCTTCTTTTTCTGCCGGCAGCTCACACGGACACAGATACTGGGTATCGTTGGCCAGGTACTTGGCGTCGTAATCGTAAAAATTGTGTGGCGTACGCAAACGGATGGCCGGTAGCGCCTTGCCATCCAGAATGGCGACGGTAAATTCCGCGCCCTGCACCCACTGCTCAACAAGCGCCTGATCGTCGTAAGCCTGCGCACCTTTCCACGCATCCTGAAGATCCGCCAGGCTATCGGCCTTGGCCATGCCGATAGACGAGCCTTCATGCACCGGCTTGATGATCAGCGGCACACCCAGCTGGTCGACGATACCCGCGCACTCGTCCATCGCACCCAGCATGGCGTAGGCCGGCGTCGAGAGACCCAGGCTTTGCCAGATTTGCTTGGTAATCAGCTTGTCCATGCCCACTGCTGACGCCATAACACCGCTACCGGTATAAGGAATACGCAATGATTCCAACAAGCCCTGCAGGCTGCCGTCCTCACCACCACGCCCATGCAACGCGATGAACACACGATCCGGGCGCTCGGCAATCAACTGCTCTGCCAGACGCTCGTCGGCGTCAATGCCATAGGCATTCACCCCCGCACCCAGCAGCGCTTCAAGCACTGCTGCGCCGGACTTCAACGAGACGGCGCGCTCAGCTGAACTGCCACCAAACAGGACGGCCACACGGCCAAAGGCTGCTACATCTACCATCACGCCTTACCTCCAGCGTCTTTTGCTGCCAATGCCTCAGCCAACTGCTGAGCAAGACCGCCAATATCCCCTGCGCCCTGGGTCAACAGAATATCGCCCGGCTGCAGTACGGCTTCCAGGAGCGGCATGACATCAGCATCGCGCTCCACATAAATAGGGTCCAACTGACCACGCTGGCGAATGCTGCGGCACAGGTGCTTACTGTCTGCGCCAGGCACGGGTTCTTCACCGGCCGGGTAGACTTCCATCAGCAGAAGGGCGTTGGTCTCACCCAACACCTGCACAAAATCTTCATAGAGGTCGCGGGTACGGCTATAGCGGTGCGGCTGATAGAGCATGACCAAACGACGCTCCGGCCAACCGGCGCGCACGGCCTTGATCACCGCAGCCACTTCACGCGGGTGATGTCCGTAGTCGTCAACCAGCATGATCTGGCCATCAGCCCAGCTGTAATCGCCATACACCTGAAAGCGGCGACCCACGCCCTGAAAGCCAGTCAAGCCGGCCAATATGGCTTGGTCGGAAACGCCCTCATCCGTCGCAACCGCAATGGTTGCCAACGAGTTCAGCACGTTGTGCACACCAGGCATGTTGACCGAGACATTGAGCGGCTCATGTCCTTCACGCAGTACCGTAAAGTGGGTTTGCATGCCTTGCTGGTGAATATCGACCGCGCGGACATCTGCGTCTTCTGACTCACCATAGGTGATGACCTGACGATTGACCTGCGGCAGAATCTCGCGCACCACCGGATCGTCGATACACAGCACAGCCAACCCATAGAATGGCAGGTTGTGCAGAAATTCAACGAAGGTGCGCTTCAAGCGATTGAAGTCGCCTTCGTAGGTGGCCATGTGGTCTGCATCGATATTGGTGACGATCGCCACCATCGGCTGCAGATGCAGGAAGGACGCATCACTTTCGTCTGCTTCAGCCACCAGATAGCGACTTTCCCCCAACTGGGCGTTGGTGCCGGCGGCGGTCAGCCGACCGCCGATAACAAACGTCGGGCTCAAACCGTCGGCAGCGAGTACCGACGCAATCAAACTGGTTGTTGTGGTCTTACCGTGGGTACCAGCGACCGCAATACCATGGCGATAGCGCATCAGCTCGGCCAGCATCTCTGCGCGCGGCACCACAGGTATACGCTGATCCATCGCAGCGGCGACTTCCGGGTTCTGCGGATTAATGGCGCTAGAGACGACCAGTACATCAGCCGACTGCACATTCTCCGCACGATGCCCAATATCAATCCGCGCCCCGAATTCTTCCAACCGCTGGGTAACTGCGGAGCGCTTGAGGTCTGAGCCAGACACTTCATAGCCAAGATTCAATAACACCTCAGCGATCCCGCACATACCTACGCCGCCGATACCCACAAAGTGAATGCGGCGAATGCGGCGCATTTCCGGCAGGGTGAACGTTGCCTTGTTACGTTTTTTACTGTTCACGAGCAACCTCCAGGCAGGCACGCACCACATCTGTGGTGGCATTGGGTGTTGCTTGTTCGCGGGCGCGTAATGCCATCTCTTGCAGTAACTCCGGTTGATTCATATAAGTCGTCAATTTCTCTGCCAGCAGAGCACCGGTTAGCGTGGCCTGGGGCAGTAGCTCTGCGCCGCCCCGCTCAGCCAGGTAGCGCGCATTAGCGCTCTGGTGATCATCAATAGCGTGTGGCAGCGGGATCAAAAACGAGGGACGACCCGCAGCGGCCAACTCACATACCGTCAGTGCTCCCGCGCGGCAGACCACTAGATCAGCCCATTCATAGGCGCCGCTCATGTCGGCAATAAAGGCCTCGACATCAGCTCGCACTCCGGCGTGTTGATAGCCTTCACGCGCAGTCAATAGATGTTGCTTGCCACACTGATGAACAACCTGCGGACGCTGCTCCTGCGGGATCAGGCTGAGCGCTTCTGGCAAAAGCCTGTTCAGCGGCATAGCACCAAGGCTCCCGCCCAGGACCAGCAGCCGCAGCGGACGCCGACCATCGAAAGCAAGCGCCGGCACCTGGAAGATCTCTTCGCGCACGGGGTTACCCGTGCTGCGACGGCGCTTGTCGTCCGGAAAGCTACCCGCGAAACCTTCGCAGCAGCGCTTGGCAACGCGCGACAAAAGCCTGTTGGCAGTGCCCACTACTGCGTTCTGCTCATGGATGACGACCGGAATACGACGCATCCACGCGGCCAAGCCACCCGGACCGGTCACGTAACCACCGGCGCCCAGAACAAACACCGGACGCAACTCAGACAACAGCTTGAGCGACTGGCCCAACGCACGAAGAATACGGAACGGTGCCTTGAGCAGATCCAGCTTGCCCTTGCCGCGCAGCCCCTGAATATCGATGTAATGAATCGGGAAGCCAGCCTGCGGCACGAGATCGACCTCGATACCTCGGCGCGTTCCCAGCCAGTGCACGTCGTAACCTTGATCACGCAGCAAGCGAGCACAGGCCAGCGCGGGGAATACGTGCCCACCGGTGCCTCCAGCCATTACCAGAACTCTTTTAGCCATTTGCGGCCTCCCGTAGCGCCTGACGACGCTCCCAGTCAATGCGCAGCAATAGGCCCAAAGACACGCAGCACACCACCAACGAGCTACCGCCGTAGCTTAGAAACGGCAACGTCAGCCCCTTGGTTGGCAACAGGCCGATGTTAACGCCCACATTAATCAGCACCTGACCACACCACATGATTGCCAGACCGTAAGCCAGATAGGCGGAAAACATCCTGCCGGCGCGCTCGGCCCACAAGCCGATATACAGCGCGCGTACCGCAACGAAAATCAGCAGTGCGAAGGCGGCCAGCGCACCAATCATGCCCAGCTCTTCAGCCAGCACGGAAAACACGAAGTCGGTATGCGCTTCGGGCAGATAAAACTGCTTCTGAATGCTATTACCCAAGCCAACCCCCAGCCATTCGCCTCGCCCGAAGGCGATCAACGCCTGGGTCAGCTGATAGCCAGTACCGTAGGGGTCATCCCAAGGGTTGAGAAAGCCGGTCAGGCGCTGCAAGCGGTAGGGCTCGAACGCGACCAGAAGACCCGCCAAACCGCCAAGCGAACCAAACAACAACAGAAAGCGGAACAGCCCTACACCGCCCAGGAAAAGCATGCCGGTGGCCGCCCCCATCAATACCACGGTGGCACCAAAGTCCGGCTCAATGATCAGCAACCAGGCCATAGGGCCAAGCACCATGAAGGGCTTGATAAAGCCGAACCATTGCTCTTTGACTTCTGCCTGACGATGCACCAGGTAACCGGACAAAAAGACCACAGCAAACAACTTGGCCAGCTCTGAGGGCTGCACGTTAATGGGGCCAACAGCAATCCAGCGCCAGCTACCGTTAACTTCACGGCCGATGCCGGGAATCAATACCGCCAACAGCAAGGCAAAGCCGAGGAACAACAGCGGGAACCGGAACTGCTCCCAAAGGCGCACCGGCACCGCCAGGGTAGCCGCCATCGCCAGCAAACCGATCACCAGATAGACGATCTGGCGGTTCATGTAATAAAGCGGGTCGCCGAGACGACCGGCCGCTACTTCCATCGAGGCGGACGTAACCATGACCAGCCCCAACGCGAGCAAACACAGAGACCCCACCAACAACGGCAGGTCCATGTCAAACCGACGCTCACCAATCAGCGGTGCGCTAGCGTCGCGGGCAGTGGCAAGCCAGTTCATAGCGCTAGCCTCCCGACAGCGTCGGCAAACAAGCGGCCACGCTCTTCAAAGTTCTTGAACATATCCAGGCTGGCGCAAGCAGGCGACAACAACACGATGTCACCGGGCTGTGCTTTATCCGCTGCAAGCTGCACTGCCGCTTCAATGCTATCGACCTGCGTAGCATCCAGACTGTTTGGCAACGCCGCCGCAACCTTGTCTGCGTCACGCCCCAAAAGTACCGCAGCGCGGCAATAGCGCTCGACCGGCTGGCTCAAAGGTTTAAAGTCGGCGCCTTTACCATCACCACCGGCAATCAGCACCAACTTGCCGTCAATGTCTGCGCCCAAGCCGTTGATGGCAGCCAGCGCTGCGCCCACATTGGTCGCCTTGGAGTCATCAAAGAAGCTAACCCCTGCGTGCTCACCTACCCACTGACAGCGATGTGGCAAACCGGCAAACCGGCGCAACATCTCCAGCATGGGCTGCATCGGGACGCCGGCAGCATGCCCAAGCGCCAGCGCCGCCAGCGCGTTGGATTGATTATGGGCGCCACGCATTTTCAGCTCGCGAGTTGGCATCAAAGGCTCAAACTCAAAGGCCAGCCAGCTTTCACCGTCTTGCTGTACCAGCCCAAACCCTTTGAAGTCAGGACGTGACAGACCAAAAGTGAACGTAGGCAACTCATCTGCGACCAGGGGACGCGACAAGGCGTCATCGCGATTCACCACAACCTGCTCTGCGCCACGGAATATGCGGTGCTTGGCCAGATGATAAGCAGCAAGGCCGCTGTAACGATCCATATGATCTTCGCTCACGTTCAATACCGTGGCGACCCGCGCATTCAAGCGGTCTGTGGTTTCCAACTGGAAGCTGGAGAGTTCGAGCACATACAGCGCCGCATTCTCATCCAAGAGATCTAGCGCAGGTGTACCCAGATTGCCGCCGACCGCCACCACAATTCCCGCGGCAGCCGCCATCTCGCCAACCAGTGTAGTGACGGTACTTTTCGCGTTTGAACCAGTAATGGCCACAATCGGCGCCTTGGCCTCGCGAGCAAACAGTTCGATATCGCCGACGATAGACACACCGGCTTTAGCGGCGGCCAGCAATGCAGGCGTACTCAACGCAATACCAGGGCTGACAATCAGCTCGCTGGCGCCACACAGGAGCTGCTCATCAAGCTCACCCAAATACAGGTCAGCCATGGGCGCAAATCGCTTCAGCTTGTCCAGACCCGGTGGGTTTTGGCGGGTATCAACCACGGCAAATGACAGGCCTCGGCCCGCCAAATAACGGGCGACCGAGAGCCCGCTACTGCCGAGCCCGACGATGATCCGTTTTTTGTCCGTAGTAATCAGTGACACCCGTTATTCCTCAGCTTCTATTAACGCAGTTTCAAGGTAGCGAGACCGATCAACACCAGTACCACGGTGATGATCCAGAACCGCACAATCACGCGCGGTTCAGGCCAGCCCTTCAATTCAAAATGGTGGTGAATCGGCGCCATGCGGAATACGCGGCGCCCGGTCAACTTGAACGACGCGACCTGCACAATCACCGACAGGGTTTCCACCACAAAGATGCCCCCCATGATGAAGAGCACAATTTCCTGCCGCACGATGACAGCAATCACACCAAGCGCGGCGCCCAGCGCCAATGCGCCGACGTCGCCCATAAAGACTTGAGCTGGATAGGTGTTAAACCAGAGAAAGCCAAGACCGGCGCCCAGCAAGGCACCACAGAAAATGATCAGCTCACCTGCGCCCGGCACATAGGGGATCAGCAGGTACTCGGCGAACTTCGCATTACCCGACAGATAGGCAAAAATACCCAGCGCGCCACCAACCATGACTGTTGGCATAATCGCCAGACCATCAAGACCGTCAGTCAGGTTGACCGCGTTGCTGGAGCCCACAATCACAAAGTAAGTCAGGACAACGAAAAACGCGCCCAACTGAAACTCTACCTGTTTAAAGAACGGCACGATCAGCGTGGTTTCGACCGGCGTTTGCGCGTGCATGTAGAGCACAATTGCAGCAACCATCCCGAATATCGACTGCCAAAAATACTTCCAGCGTGAAGGCAGGCCACGCGAACTCTTCTCAACCACCTTGCGGTAGTCATCCACCCAACCGATAGCGCCAAAGCTCAGTGTCACACCCAACACAACCCATACATAGAGGTTGCTCAGGTCGGCCCACAACAGCGTGCTGATACCGATTGCGACCAGGATCAGCGCACCGCCCATGGTCGGCGTACCTGCCTTGGACAAATGCGATTGCGGCCCGTCGTTGCGCACTGACTGACCGATTTGGCGAAAGCTCAGGGTGCGGATCATCCAGGGGCCAAGACACAGCGCTAATGCCAGCGCCGTGAGCACACCCAGAATCCCGCGCAGCGTCAGGTACTGAAATACCGAGAAGCCGGAGTAGAACTGCTGTAGATATTCGGCTAGTAGAAGCAACATATCAGCTGACCCTGTTGTCGTTGTTTTGCGTGTCAGCCGAGGCCGTCAGACCGGCAACAACTTCATCCATACCCGCACTGCGCGAGCCCTTGACCAGTACCTGAGTACTGATATCCAGTCGCCCTTTGAGCGACTCGACTAATTCATCCTTGCTGGCGAATAGCTCGCCGCGCTCACCAAAAGCCTCGACCGCCAACGCAGAAAGCCGGCCAACCGCATAGAGCCCATCCAGTCCTTTCTCTAATGCGTACTCGCCTACCTCGGCATGGCTGGACTCAGCCCAGTCGCCCAGCTCGCCCATATCGCCCAGCACCAGAATCCGGGTGCCCTGCAAGCCAGCCAGCAGATCAATAGCGGCCTTCACTGAGGCAGGATTGGCGTTGTAGCTGTCATCAATGACTTGTGCTCCAGCCACACCAGCACAGCAGTTGCCGCGACCGGCGACCGGCGCCAGGTCGGCGAGTCCATTGCTCACGCATTCCAGCGAAACACCCGCCGCCAATGCAGCGCCCGCTGCGGCAAGCGCGTTGGCGACGTTATGCTGACCGCGCAGCTGCAATGAAACCTGCACTTCACCGGCAGGCGATTGCAGCTTGAATGAAGGGCATCCCTTGCTATCGATTTCAATCTGTTCAGCGCGCAGTTGGGCCGTCGGATTTTTCAGACTGAAAGCACAGCAAGTGCGCTTGCTACCCAGCAACTGATACCACTGCTCAAACCAGGGGCTGTCCAGGTTGAGGATGGCCTGGCCACCATCAGGTAACTCACTGACGATTTCACCTTTCGCCTTGGCGATACCTTCCGGGCTGCCGAAGCGCCCCACATGTGCCATCTCGGCGTTGGTCAGCACGCTGATATGCGGCTTTGCCAACCCCATGGTGTAAGCAATATCACCAGCAGCAGCAGCACCCATTTCGACAACCGCATACTGATTCGTTTTCTGTAAACGCAAGAGCGTCAGAGGCACGCCCAGTTCATTGTTCAGGTTACCCTCAGTGGCCAATACACTGCCGGCATGGCGCAGGATGGCTGCCAGCATTTCCTTGACGGTGGTTTTGCCGCTGGATCCGGTAATCGCGATGATCTTGCCCTTAAAGCCATCACGCACCAGCGCGGCGAGCTGACCCAGCGCCAGCTGGCAATCGTGGACCAGCAGCTGAGGCAGTTCATCATCAACCAGGTATTCAACCATCGCAGCAGCAGCGCCCTGCTCGCGTGCCTGAGCCACGTAGTCATGACCGTTCACGCGGCTACCCGGCAACGCGACAAACAAACCTCCGGGCTGCACCGCACGAGCATCAATACTGACGCTGTCAAAGTGGGTATCCACACCGTTCATGGTCGCCGCAAGCGGCTTCAATAGTTCCGAAAGGCGAATTGCTTCAAGCATGTTGCGCCTCCCATTGCAGAAGCGCCTGACGCGCATGTTCTATATCGCTGAAGGGATGACGCACGCCTTCAATCTCCTGGTAAGTTTCATGCCCTTTGCCGGCGAGCAGAATGACATCGCCGACGCCTGCCTTGGTGATCGTTGCAAGGATCGCCTCAGCACGGTTGGGTATGACGGTGGCAGAGCCACTGCGTTCCATACCCTGGCAAATTTGCTTAATAATCTGTTGTGCCGACTCACTACGCGGGTTGTCGCTGGTCACCACGATTTCATCAGCGCGCGCTTCAGCCACCTTGGCCATCAGCGGGCGCTTGCCTTTATCGCGATCACCGCCGCAACCAAATACGCAAATAACCCGACCGCTGGCATGTTCATGCAACGCAGCCAACGCTTTGTCGAGCGCGTCCGGGGTGTGCGCATAATCGACCACCACCAGAGGCATCTCGCCGCCGCCCAAACGCTGCATCCGGCCCGCCGGTGGCTGCAGCTGAGCAGCCAACTCGAGCACCTGCGGCAGCGCAATACGCAAGGCGTATAAGCTTGAAATTACGGCGAGCAGGTTGCTCAAATTAAACCGGCCCAGCAACGCACTGCGTAACTGAAAACGCTGCCCCTGAGCATGCAACGTGGCGCTTACGCCATCAGTGCCGTACTGGACATCGCTGCAGTAAAAGATGGCGCTGGCGTCTTCCAGGCTATAGCTGATTACCGGCGAGCTGCATTGCGCTGCCAACTCACGCCCAAACCGGTCGTCAATATTGATTACGGCAGCCTGCAGAGGACGCTTGAACAACAGCGCCTTGGCGGCGCCGTACGCCTGCATATCACCGTGATAATCGAGGTGATCGCGGCTTAGATTGGTAAAGACCGCAACGGCGAAATCCACTGCGGCAACACGCCCTTGATCCAGCGCATGGGAAGACACTTCGACAGCCACGTGGCTGGCGCCTTGCGCGTGCAAACGTGCCAACTGAGCCTGCATCAGCAAAGCGTCGGGCGTCGTCATGCCGTGTTCGGAAAGTTGCCCAAGCATGCCGCTACCCAGAGTGCCAATCACACCGCAAGGCTTGGCAGCCATATCGAGGGCTTGAGCAAGCATTTGGCTAACACTGGTTTTGCCATTGGTGCCGGTTATACCGATCACCTGCAATTGCTTACTGGGTTGCTGATAAAAAAGCCCGGCCAGTTCGGATAGCTTTTGCTGCAACTCGGGAACTGCAATCGCGCAGACTGAAAGAGGAGCTATCTCGTACTCGGCAGGCTCGTAAGCAACTGCGACGGCTCCTGACGCAACGGCCTGATCGATATAAGCACGACCATCCTGCTGTAATCCCGGAACGGCAAGAAACAGATCGCCAGGGCGAACGCGACGACTATCCATCGTCATGCCGCTGATCTCGAGATCAGGCGTCACTTGAGCCGGAAATAACTGAGCCAGTTTCATCCGCGCGCGCCCTCCTCTGGCAAAGGCGGCAACTCAACCTGCTGCGTATCGCTGAGATTATCCGGAGCAACATTCATCAATCGCAGTGCGTTGGACATCAAGCCGCTAAACACCGGAGCGGCAACCAGACCGCCGTAGTAGCCGCCATTGCTGGGCTCATCAACAACCACAGCGATGGCGATACGCGGATTGGTACTTGGGCCAAAGCCTGCGAAAACAGAACGGTAGGCGTCGTCCTGATAACCCTTGTTTGATGTGCTCGCCTTGCGCGATGTACCACTTTTGCCAGACACGTGGTAACCGGGCACCCGCGCACGATAGACGCCGCCATCACCTTCAATCACGTTTTGCAGCATGCCCTGCACAGTCTTGACTGCGCCCTCCGGCAGAACCTGCTCGGACGCGGGCTGTTCATCTACTCGCAGTAATGACATGGGCACCTTGCGCCCATCATTGGCCAGTATCGAATAGGCCTGTGCCAACTGCACAGCTGTTACCGACAAGCCATAGCCATAAGAGAGTGCGGCGGTTTCGACCGTACGCCACTCGCGATAGCTAGGCAGCTTACCTACCCGCTCGCCAGGAAAACCAAGACCGGTATATTCGCCAAGCCCTACACTATGCATGGCGTCATAAATAGGCTGACCACCAATATCAAGTGCCACCTTGCTCATGCCGACATTACTGGACTTCAACAAAATACCGCTCAGGTCCAGCACGCCGCCAGGGGCTCGCGATACATCACGAATGGTATAGCGCCCAATACGCAGGGTTCCGGGATACACGTTAACCTTGTCGCTCGGTTTCCAGCGGCCGGTAGCCAGAGCGGCAGTCATGGAGATCGGCTTCATGGTCGAGCCAGGCTCGAACACATCGATCAGTGCGCGATTTCGCATCATGCCGGGCTGCAGGTTGGCGCGATTGTTGGGGTTGTAGGTTGGATGATTGACCATCGCCAACACTTCGCCGGTACGCACATCCAGCATCACGATAGAACCGGCTTTGGCATCAAATTCCTGCAGTGCTTCGCGCAATTGACGGTGCGCCAGATACTGCAAACGCAGATCAATTGACAGCTTCAGATCATTACCAGGGCGGGCATTACTAACAACCTGCACATCCTTAATCAGTCGGCCACGACGATCCTGCAGCACTTGCCGCTTCCCGGGTACACCTTGCAGCCACTGGTCATAGGCCAATTCCAAGCCTTCCTGGCCTTTTTCATCCAAATTGGTAAAGCCAACCAAATGTGCTGCAACCTCGCCCGCAGGATAAAAACGGCGATACTCTTCGATGCTGTACACACCATGCACCTGCAACGCCATGACGGCTTCACCATCCAGCGGTGTCATGCGGCGACGCAAATAGATGAATTCTTTATCTGCGTTGGCTTTGAGTCGATCGTTAAAGGTGGAGAGGTCTGTACCCAGAGCACGGGCCAGGTCCGGCCAATGCGCTTCCTGGTCGATCAACTGCGAAGGGTTTGCCCAGATAGTCAAAACGGGTGTGCTGACAGCCAAAGGCTCGCCATTGCGATCGGTAATCTGTCCGCGGTGCGCAGGAATAGGCACATGGCGCACGCTGCGCTTGTCACCCTGGCTTTTGAGGAAACCCTCATCCAGCACGTGCAGCTCGACAATGCGCCAGGACACAGCCACACAGCACAAGCCAAGCAGCGCGATCACCAGACGAAAACGCCAGGGATACAGACTGCCATTGGGCTTGAAGCCGAATTTCTTCATGGCTGCACCAAAATGACGTCGCTCGGCTCTGGCACATGCATGCCCAGTTGCTCGGTCGCGATACGCTCAATGCGGCTATAGGCCGTCCAGGTGCTTTGCTCAAGCACCAGGCGTCCCCATTCGGCTTGCGCCTTTTCTCGTACTTCTATTTCCGCTGCCATCTCGTTCAGAAGCAAACGGCTCCAGTGAGCGCTATAAGAAACCGCCAAAGCAGTGATCACCACCAGCACACCCACCAGCAGCAGCCAGCCGCTGCCCGCCGGCAGATGCCGTTGTGATTTGATCATTTGCTCTGGCGCGGTCATTAGCGCTTCTCCGCGATACGCAGTACAGCGCTGCGAGAACGAGGGTTTGCCGCAATTTCTGCAGCAGTAGGCTTGATCGCCTTACCAACCAGATTGACCGACACCGGAATATCGATATCACGGATAGGCAGGTCGCGCGGCAGCGGTGCGCCCTTGGCCTCGCGGCGCATGAACTGCTTAACCAGACGATCTTCCAGCGAATGAAAGCTGATCACCACCAAGCGGCCACCCGGAGCAAGGCACTCCAGAGCCGCGCGCAAACCGTCAGCCAAATCGTCCAGCTCACGATTGATAAAAATCCGGATACCCTGGAAAGCGCGCGTAGCAGGATGCTTGCCTTTCTCCCACGCGGGATTGGCTTCCTTTAATACCGCAGCGAGATCACCTGTGCGGGTAAAAGCCTGCTGCTCACGGCGCGTAACAACGGCGCGAGCCATGCGTTTGGAGAAACGCTCTTCACCGTATTCTTTCAATACAGTGGCAATGTCGCTTTCGCTGGCACTGTTGACCCAATCCGCTGCGCTTTGGCCCATACCCGGATTCATACGCATATCCAACGGGCCGTCATGCAAGAAGCTAAAGCCGCGTTCGGGGTCATCCAACTGCGGCGACGACACCCCAAGATCCAGCAGTACGCCATCGACCTTACCGTGCAAACCCTTGTCCTTGAGCTCTTGCGCCATATCGGCAAATGAGCGCTGCACAACGACAAAGCGGCCGTCTATGGCCGCTAGTTCATTCCCTGCCCGGATGGCTTCCGGATCTTTATCGAAGGCGATCAGGCGCCCTCCCGGCGCCAGCCCCGATAGCAGCGCGCGACTGTGCCCGCCGCGCCCGAAAGTACCGTCGATATAAAGCCCGTCCGGTTTAATGGCGAGCCCTTCCAGCGCTTCATTCAGCAGAACGCTGACATGCTGGTAATTGGATTGCGCGTTCATAGGCTCAAGGAATGCAGTTCCACCGGTAATTCACCGGTGTCCTGCGATTCGTCCAAGTAGGCACTGGTGGTGGCCGTCCAGGCCTCTTCACTCCAGAGCTCAAATTTATTGATTTGCCCGACCAGCATGACTTTCTTGTCTAGCCCGGCGTGCTCGCGCAACAGCGGCGGAATAACAAAGCGGCCGTTATTATCCAGCTCCAGATCATTAGCATTACCAATCAGCAGGCGCTGGAGCCGCTTTACCGCAGGATTCATGTTCGGCGCAGAGCGCAGCTGCGCCTCAACCGCCTCCCACTCCTGCAAGGGATAAATCCAAAGACAACGTTCTTCCAGTGCAATAGTCGCCACCAACTGACCGCCACAGGACTCCACCAAGCGGTCGCGATAGCGCGCAGGCATCGCGAGTCGCCCTTTGGCGTCCAGATTGATGGCGTTGGATCCACGAAACACGCTGTTTACCTTCCCCTTTGGTGAATTGACGCTCTACGCCAATAATTCCCACTTTTATCCACTTCATGCCACTTTTGCACACTATAGAAATGCGCGGATACACCGTCAAGCACGCAATTGCGGGAAAAAGCCTTGTAGAGCAGGGGTTTAGCGCAAAAAGGAAGGAATTCACCTGCAAACAACATAAGGGATAGGGGGTAAAGCAGATTCAAAGCAAGCAGATCCACTCGCAACTTAAAGTGGTTTATGAAGAGTAAGATCTTTTTGATCTAAAAGAGAGGGGAGTCACAACAAGAAGAAAAATAAGAGTTGGCCTATAAGCCGGGTTCTGTCGAGAACAGTCATTCCTCTGGGATTGCCATCACTGACAACCTCAAGCAACCTACCCGAATCCAGTGCGGGCCACACCAATGGATTCCTATTTGGTCTTGCTCCGAGTGGGGTTTACCACGCCACAGACTGTTACCAGCTGCGCGGTGCGCTCTTACCGCACCTTTTCACCCTTACCGGCGCTTACGCGCTTAGGCGGTTTGCTCTCTGCTGCACTTTCCGTAGGCTCACGCCTCCCAGGCGTTACCTGGCACTCTGCCCTATGGAGCCCGGACTTTCCTCCCTGCCGACGCCTTGCGGTGCCAACACAGCGACTGTCCAGCCAACTCTTGGCGGCAAGGTTAGCCGCCTTCGACCCACAGAGCAAGGAGAAACGACTTCACGCAGGCCTGATCACGCGTTCTTGGTACCGCGATCAAGAGCCAGTTGGTATAGCTGATTCTTGCGCTCACCGGTAATTTGCGCCGCCAGCCGTGCCGCCTGCTTAACCGGCAACTCTTGCAACAGCGCATCCAGCACACGCAAGGTTTCGCCTGAAACCTCCTCAGACTCAGCCACCGACGCCCCCTCCACCACCAACACGCACTCACCCCGCTGCTGATCGCTATCACCGCGAACCCAGTCAGCCAGCTCAGCGATCGGTGCCGAGCGCAACGTCTCAAAGGTTTTCGTCAGCTCTCGGGCCAATACAACACGACGCTCGGCACCGAGGATTTCACACATATCATCCAGGCACTCCAGCAGCCGATGGGGTGCTTCATATACCATCCAGGTGCGCGACTCATCGGCGAGCGCCTGCAAGCGCTGGCGGCGCCCGTGTGACTTGGCTGGCAAAAAACCCTCGAACGCGAAGCGGTCGGAGGGCAACCCTGCCGCACTAAGGGCCGCAATCAGCGCACAGGCGCCAGGGAGGGGAGAAACCCGTACGCCCGCTTCTCGCGCTTGCCTTACCAAGTGGTAACCGGGATCAGAAATAAGCGGCGTACCCGCGTCCGAGATCAGCGCCAGGTCGTCACCAGCCAGCAATCGAGCCACTAATCGCTCGCCCTTGTCACGTTCATTATGGTCGTGACAGGCCGTCATGGGTGTACCTATACCAAAGTGCTGCATCAGCCGTGCACTGTGACGGGTATCCTCGGCGGCGATCAAGGCAACCGAGCGCAGCACCTCAAGCGCTCTAGGCGAAATGTCCTGTAGATTGCCGATTGGCGTCGCAACCACAAAGAGCGTACCTGTAACGGTTGTCATAAATACCCCTAATAATAAACTGTGATGCATTGTACAGGAGCGACAACCACCGCTGCGATTGCCTGGAGATTGGCTGGTCCCTTGGTTACAATGCACGCATTGATTATCTCAAGGGAAGCGCTCTAGCTGCGTCCCTCCGCGCAAGGACACCTCTGCATGCCCCGCACTCTTCGCCTGACCGCGCTCGCCGCTGCCTTTTCCTGGCTAGTGGTCGGCTGTACCACCCAGCCCACCAATCTGGACGACCTGCCCAGAACACCGCGAGCCTCTGTCGACCAACTGCTGAAAGATGCCAAGAATGAGGTTGGTCCGCAGGCAGAACTCATGCGTCTTTACGCTGCGCAGACGGCCATGCAAACCAATGATCCCGAGCGCACCAAACGCATACTAGAGCAGATCCCGCAGAGCAAGCTACCTACCGACCAGCAGATCCGCTTCAGCGAATTACAGGCGCAAAGCGCATTGGCGCTCGGCGACAAAAACGGCGCGCTGCGTGCTATCCAGCACCCTTCACTGCAGCAGATTGATAGCCGCCCACTGGAAGAGCAGTTGCGGATCCAGCAACTGCGCGCCGACATCTACGATGCCAACGACAGGCCAGTAGAGGGGGCCCGCGAGCGGGTCTTTATTAACAGCCTGCTAGCCGCTGAAGCACAGACAGAGAACCAGCAAGCCATATGGGATAGCCTGAACGGTGCTCGCACTACGCAGCTGCAGGCGGCAGCCAAAGATGCGACCGGGGAGTTTGCCGGCTGGGTTCAACTGGCCTTGATCAATCGGCAGAACAACAACCTTGGCATGCAGATTCAGGCCCTGCAGGCTTGGCGCGAAGCCTATGCCAACCATCCAGCCAATCAGAACCTGCCAAAAGCGATCGCTCAAATTCAGGAGCTAAAAGCCAACAGGCCAACGCATATTGGCCTGTTACTGCCCTTCAGCGGGCCGCTCGCCGGCGTCGCACAGGCATTAAAAGATGGCTTTCTTGCCGCCCAATTCCAGGCTCAAACCCAAGGCATCGAACAACCCGAAGTGACCCTGTATGACAGTACCCAGTATGCCGACCCACTACAGGCCCTGAACCAGGCCAAGTCAGAGGGCGTTCAATGGGTCATTGGGCCACTGGAAAAAGACAAGGTTGCCTACCTGGCCAGTCAGCCCAATCTGCCACTCCCCGTTCTGTCACTGAATTACAGTGAACAACCAAGCACCGAGGGGCTCGATTTGTTTCAATTCGGCCTGGCGCCGGAAGACGAGGCTCGCTCCGCGGCTACGCGCGCATGGGATGACGGCTTTCGCCGGATGGCCACTCTGTCCACCAATGACGACTGGAGTCAGCGCGCTAATAACGCTTTCAAACAACAGTGGGAAGCAATGGGTGGCGAGATAATTGGTCAGGAAATTGTTGACCAACCAGCCACAGTCGCCAACCAGATGGGCGAGCTGCTGAAAATCCGCCAAAGCGAACGTCGAGCCAGTAGCATTCAACGACTGCTGCGCTACGTCAAAGCCCTGCCCACTCCGCGCCAGGATCTAGACGCGCTATTCCTGGCCGCCACACCACTGCAAGCCAGGCAAATCAAACCAACACTTGCGTTTCAGTACGCTGCCAGCCTGCCGGTATACGCAACATCGCATTCATATACGGTTGACCCAAGCGGCAGCCAGAACACTGACCTGGACGGACTGCTAGTCGCCGAAACCCCGTGGCTACTTGAGCACGACGACCCGTTGTATCAGAGCGTCACCTCCAACTGGCCACAAGCAGCGGGCCCACTAGGGCGAATTTACGCCATGGGCATAGACGCTCAGCGGGTATTCAACCGCCTACCGCAGATGCGTCAATATCCAGAAACCCGCATCGATGGTGCTACCGGGCTGCTATCACTAACTCAAGACGGTCGTATTCAACGCGATCTTGCCTGGGGTCAAATCCAGGACGGACTGCTCCAACCGGCGGTCGTTGAACGTGACTTCTAATGTTGCGCTTCACAGCCAAGCAACGCACAGGCAATCAAGCCGAAGCCCTGGCTGAACAAATCATGCGGCGTGCGGGTCTAAAATGTCTCGCGCGCAATTACCGATGCAAGCAAGGCGAGCTTGATCTGGTCATGCGCGACGGGGATACAGTAGTATTTGTCGAAGTACGTTACCGGCGGCAAAACCGCTGGGGCGGCGCAGCAGAGAGTGTTAACCAGACAAAGCAGCAACGCGTCATACTAGCTGCCCAGCACTTCCTGCTGAACCACCCGAAAT
Organism: Pseudomonas sp. 5Ae-yellow; assembly: GCF_014077575.1. Lineage (NCBI taxonomy): Bacteria > Pseudomonadati > Pseudomonadota > Gammaproteobacteria > Pseudomonadales > Pseudomonadaceae > Pseudomonas > Pseudomonas sp. 5Ae-yellow. The sequence continues at coordinate 111,648 of NZ_JACGWE010000001.1, forward strand.
TGGTCAACCGTCCCTGCCGCTTCGATGTTATTGCCGCCGAAGGCAATCCCGCGGATCCAGCTGCCTACAACTGGATCCGAGAGGCTTTCACTTGCTAGCGAGTTCCCCTATGGATATGCAACACAGAATTAAACAGCTCTTTACTGACAGCATTGAAACCAAGACACGCGCCATGGATGTACTCGGGCCGAGTATTGAGCAGGGTAGCCAGGCAATGGTTAACGCGCTGCTCAATGAAGGCAAGATACTGACCTGCGGCAACGGCGGCTCAGCAGGAGATGCTCAACACTTTTCTTCAGAACTGCTAAATCGCTTTGAACGTGAGCGTCCGAGCCTGCCAGCAATCGCGCTGACAACGGATGCATCCACTATCACTTCGATAGCCAACGATTACAGCTACGAAGAAGTATTTTCCAAGCAAATCAGAGCCTTGGGGCAGCCTGGCGACATACTACTGGCCATCTCTACCAGCGGCAATTCGGCCAATGTGATGCAAGCCATCCAGGCCGCACATGATCGCGAAATGCTGGTTGTCGCCCTGACCGGACGAGACGGCGGCGCAATGGCGTCTCTACTTCTCCCAGAAGACGTTGAAATCCGTGTACCAGCCCGCTCTACTGCCCGCATTCAGGAAGTGCATCTACTCGCCATTCATTGCCTATGCGACCTTATCGATCGACAACTGTTTGGGAGCGAGGAATGATAAGACTAGCTACCGTAGCCCTGCTAATCACTTTGACTGGCTGCACCAGCGTGCTGACCGCGGCGCGTGACACACCGATCAAAGACAATCGCGGCACCCGCACACTGGGTAGCAGCATTGATGATCAGCTTATCGAAACCAAGGTGTCGGTTAACGTCAACAAGGCCCACCCGGATATCGAGAGCCAGGGTCGGATCTCCGTAACCAGCTACAACGCGGTTGTCTTGCTAGCGGGCCAACTACCTCGGCAGGAGCTCATTGCAGTCGCCGGAGAGGCAGCCAAGAACACGCAGAAAGTCAAAGTCGTACACAACGAGCTGACTGCCTCCCCCCCGCTCTCTTTACTTGCGCTTAACCAGGACGCTCTGATTACCACCAACCTGAAAACACGCATGCTGACCGCTGGCAATATCCCCGGAAGCCGCATAAAGGTCGTAACAGTAGCCGGAGTGGTGTACCTGATGGGCCTGGTAACACAAAACGAAGCCTCGCTTGCCGTAGCCCAAGCTCAGCAAATAGGCGGCGTACAGCGCATTGTGAAGCTCTTTGAATATATCGACTGATTGCCGATAGTTTCAGAGCAAAAAAAAGCGCCACTTCCATACCGGAGTGGCGCTTTTTTCTTGCTCACAAGACGTTAAATATAACTCAAACAATGAACTCTACTTAACGACCTTAAGCGACGGACGACCGCCTTCAGGCTTACTTGGCGGCTTGCTATCAAGGCCTGCATCGTCGCCTGGAGGCGGCGTTACCGGCTCAACTTCAAACACCATGCCCTGACCATTCTCACGAGCATAGATCGCCATGACTGCATCAGCAGGAATCCACACCTGCTGCGCAACACCACCAAAGCGACCATCAAAACAGATACGCTCGTTATCCATATGTAACTCGCGCACTGCACTGGGCGACAAATTCAGCACTATCTGCCCATCTTCAACAAAACCTTCGGGTACCGCAGTGCCGGGAAAACCAGCATTTACTAACAGATACGGCGTGCAATTATTATCCAGAATCCATTCATACAGCGCTCGAATCAGGTAGGGGCGACTGGAATTCATATCCGTCATGCCTTACTCCTTTGGTTGCATAGAATGAGTTACTGCATTTCCTTCTCTGCAGCGGACAGGCTCGCAATAAACCCTTCGCGCTTGAAAACGCGGTCCATGTAATCCTGAAGCGGCTTTGCCTGCTTCGGCAATTCAACACCCAACTCCGGCAAACGCCAGAGAATTGGAGCAATACAGCAATCAACCAAACCAAACTCTTCGCTCATAAAGAACGGCATCTCGGCGAACACAGGAGCAACGCCTGTCAGGCTTTCACGCAACTCTTTACGAGCCTTGGTTACAGCGGCAGGTGCACTCTTGGCATCGACGATAATGTCGACCAGGCGACACCAGTCCCGCTGCACGCGATACATCAGCAAGCGGCTATTGGCACGCGCAACCGGGTAAACCGGCAGTAGCGGCGGATGCGGGAAACGCTCGTCCAGGTACTCCATCATGATATTGGGCTCATAAAGCACCAAATCACGATCAAGCAACGTAGGAACACTGTTGTAAGGGTTGGTTTCAGCCAGCTCTTGGGGGTGATTATCAGGCTCAACATCCACCACATCGACAGTGACGCCCTTCTCTGCCAGCACGATTCGTACACGGTGGCAGTAGTGGTCACGTGGATCGGAGAAAAAAGCCATAGAGGAACGCTTGTTGGCGGTAACGCCCATAAATCAACCCTCATCCTTTAGCGGACTGCGGCAAGCACACTGAATGCAGCATGAAACTCAAGAAAACGCAGGCCTCTGCCCACGCAAACGAAAGACTATTATACCCTAGAAACAAGTGCGCGCCCCAAAGGGCGCGCACCGATAGTTAGCAAATACCGACAATCAATGAACGTCGCGCCAGTACTCACGCTTCAACAGGTAGGCAAACACGAACAGGAAGGCCAGATAAAGCAGAACGTAAACACCAATGCGCTGACGCTCCAACTTGACCGGATCTGCCGAGTAAGCAAGGAAAGTAACCAGGTTACGCACCGTGGTATCAAACTCTTCTTCGCTCTGGGTGCCGGTATCCGGAACCACTGTCAGCACATCACACTGCTCTTCCTTCATGATGTCACCGGTAAGGGTATCACGCATTACCTTACCATCATGATTCTTAACCGGCATCGCCTTACATCCGACAACCTGACGGCCTTGAAGCTCAGCCATCACATTAGGCATGCCCACGTTGGGGAATGTCGTGTTGTTGACCCCCAGTGGACGCGCGGAATCCTCATAGAAAGTCCGTAGGTAGGTGTAAAGCCAGTCGACACCGCGCACACGGGCAACCAGAGTCAGGTCGGGTGGCGCAGCACCAAACCAGGTCTTGCCGTCATCGTGACGCATGCCATTTTTCATATGCTCACCGATCAAAGTACCCTCGGTAAACACGACATTGTCCAGCATCAGCTGCTCAGGGATACCAAGATCATTGGCAACCCTCTCATAGCGCTGATACTGAGCCGAATGGCAACCCATGCAGTAGTTAGCAAAGGTACGCAGACCATCCTGCATAGCGGCCTTGTCTGTCAGGTCGATATTCGCTTCATCAAGCGCTACCGCGGGACCACCAGCAGCCATAGAGACCGCCGGCACAAGCGCAAAAAACAGAGCAATTAATTGTTTTTTCATTAGCCAGTAACCCTCTCCGGAACCGGTTTGGTCTTCTCCATGCTCGTATAGAACGGCATCAGGATGAAGAACGCGAAGTACAGTACGGTGCAGACTTGCGACAGCTTGGTCAGTGCGGGAGTTGAAGGCACAGCGCCCAGAATCCCGAGAACCACGAACACAATGCAGAACAAGAACAGCGCAAGCTTGCTCATCCAACCCTTGTAGCGGATTGAACGAACCGGACTACGGTCCAACCAGGGCAAAACAAAGAGCACTGCAATAGCCGCACCCATGGCAACCACACCCGGGAAAGCCGAACCCGCAATCGAGGGCACCGCACGCAAAATCGCGTAGAAGGGCGTGAAATACCAGACAGGCGCAATATGGTTTGGTGTCTTCAGCTGGTTGGCAATCTCGAAGTTAGGCTTCTCCAGGAAGTAACCACCCATTTCTGGCGCAAAGAAAACAATCGAGCAGAAGACAAACAGGAAGACCACCACACCTACGATATCCTTCACGGTGTAGTACGGATGGAAAGCAATACCATCGAGTGGCTTGCCGTTTTCATCCTTGAACTTCTTGATATCAACGCCGTCCGGGTTGTTGGAACCCACTTCGTGCAAGGCAATGATGTGCAACACAACCAAGCCAAGCAAAACAACCGGCAAAGCCACAACGTGCAAGGCAAAAAAGCGGTTGAGGGTAATACCAGAGATCAGGAAGTCACCACGCACCCACTGGGCCAGATCAGGACCAATAAAGGGAATGGCGCCAAACAGCGAAATAATAACCTGAGCACCCCAGTACGACATCTGCCCCCAGGGCAACAGGTAACCCATAAAGGCTTCACCCATCAACACCAGGTAGATCATCATACCGAACAGCCAAATCAGCTCACGCGGCTTCTGATAAGAGCCGTACATGATACCGCGCAGCATGTGCAGGTAAACCACCACAAAAAACGCAGAAGCGCCGGTGGAGTGCAGGTAGCGAAGCAACCAGCCGTATTTCACATCACGCATGATGTACTCGACTGACGCAAAGGCACCGCTCGCCGAGGGCTCATAACTCATGGTCAACCAGATACCGGTAACCAACTGGTTAACCAGCACCAGCATCGCTAGAGAGCCGAAGAAGTAGAAGAAGTTGAAGTTCTTGGGCGCATAGTACTTGGTCAGGTGATCTTCCATCACCCGGGTGACGGACATCCGCGCATTGACCCACTGCATCAATTTATTCATCAGGCGCTCTCCTGCCCCACGCCGACAACAATAATGTCATCAGATTCGTAGGAGTAAGGCGGAACCGGCAGATTCAACGGCGCAGGCTGGCCCTTGAAAACTCGACCGGACATGTCGTAATGAGAACCGTGACAAGGACAGAAATAACCGCCTTTCCAGTCAGCACCCATCTCGGCAGAAGCCACTTCAGGCTTGAACAATGGCGAGCAGCCCAAGTGTGTGCACACACCCATGACCACCAACAACTCAGGCTTGATAGCCCGTGTCTTACCATCAACGTAGCTTGGCTGACTGGAGGCTTCGGATTGCGGATCGGCCACCTCTGAGTCGGTATCGTCCAGCAGCGCTAACGCTTCAGGCGTGCGGTGAGAGACGAATACCGGCTGACCGCGCCACTCAACCACGATCTGCTGGCCCAGCTCGATCTTGCTGATATTCACTTTCACCGGCGCACCCGCCGCTTTGGCTCTGGCGCTCGGGAACCAAGATCCCACAAAGGGGACTGCTACCCCTGCTGCTCCGGCGGCACCTACCACACTAGTAGCGGCCACCAGGAAGCGACGCCGGCCATTATTCACGCCGTCATTACTCATCCAGTCGTCTCCCATCAGCTAATTTCAGACCTTTTCCAAGGACTTTTTTCAAGTTTTATACAGCCTGCACAAAATGAACCTGATGGTAATGAAAAACCCCTTTTTTGACAAGGTGATATCCACTTCCAAGGCTAGTAGACACTATACCTAAAGCCACTCCATACAACTGCCACAGATAGCATAGTTCATTGCGACACCTTGCCGCAGACACAAAAACGCCCGGCACTCCCCTAGGGAGGCCGGGCGTTTTAAGCGCCAAAGACTGATTAACGCTTGGAGTACTGAGGACGCTTACGTGCTTTCCGCAGACCCACTTTCTTACGCTCAACTTCACGCGCATCACGCGTTACGTAGCCCGCTTTACGCAGTTCGCCACGCAGAGTCTCATCATAATCCATCAGTGCACGGGTGATACCGTGACGGATAGCACCGGCTTGACCGGAAATACCACCACCACTAACGGTGACGAAAACATCGAACTTTTCAGTGTTTTCTGTCAGTTCAAGCGGCTGACGCACGATCATGCGAGCAGTTTCGCGACCGAAGAACACATCGATGCTACGGTTGTTGATAGAAATATTGCCAGAACCCGGACGCAGGAATACGCGAGCGGTGGCGGTTTTACGACGGCCGGTGCCGTAGTTCTGTGTCGCCGACATAGTGAACTCCTGTTAGATCTTCAGTTCTTGGGGTTGTTGTGCGGTATGCGGATGAACAGATCCTGCGTAGACCTTCATCTTGCGATACATGGCACGACCCAGTGGGTTCTTCGGCAACATACCTTTCACGGCGCTTTCAATAACACGCTCAGGAGCACGCTGAATCAGCTTCTCGAAGTTGATCGACTTGATGCCGCCCGGGAAACCGGAGTGGCTGTAGTAGATCTTGTCCTGAGTTTTGTTACCGGTCACATGCACTTTTTCTGCATTGATAACTACGATGTAGTCACCGGTATCAACGTGCGGGGTGTATTCGGGCTTGTGCTTACCGCGCAGACGTGAAGCAATCTCGGTAGCAAGACGACCCAGGGTCAGACCATTGGCGTCTACAACATACCAATCACGTTTTACGGTTTCAGTTTTTGCGCTGAAGGTTTTCATTAATCCTAGCCTCAGAGGCCGCTCTAATAATAAGAGGGCGAATCTTACAGAATGAAATGTGTTTTTACAAGACAACAAAGCCTAGTACAGACACTCAGTGGGGGCTGCGTGGGTCTGGGTGGCATCTGCGCTGTAAACAACAACGACAGGCTAGGCATCCTGTCGAAAGTGGCGGGCATTATGCCAAGGCGTTGAAAAAATACAACCTTTATTTGAATTGATGGTCAATAATGGGCCACATCATTCCGGCAACCAAGGAGCTCGTCATGCAATACCGCCCCCTCGGCCGCACCAACCTGAAAGTCAGCGCTTTGTGCCTAGGCACCATGACCTGGGGTGAACAGAACACCCAGGCGGACGCATTCGCGCAAATCGATCGCGCACGCGACTCTGGAGTCAATTTCATTGATACCGCCGAAATGTACCCGGTACCACCAAAGGCTGAAACCTATAGTGCTACCGAGAGCATCATAGGCAACTTTTTCAAGCAACGCGGCGAACGCGAGAAGTGGATCCTGGCCAGCAAAATAGCCGGCCCAGGTAACGGCATGAACTATTTGCGTAATGGCCGCACTCGCTTTACTCAGGAACACATCGAGAGCGCGGTGGACGCTAGCCTGCAGCGCTTACAAACCGACTACATCGACCTGTATCAGCTGCATTGGCCCGACCGCAGCACCAACTTCTTTGGTCAACTGGGCTATCAGCACAACCCGGACGATGAGCTGACGCCTTTTGAAGACACGCTTGAAGCGCTGGACAAGCAGGTTAAAGCAGGCAAGATCCGCCATATTGGTCTTTCTAACGAAACCCCTTGGGGCGTGAGCCGCTTTTTGCAGTTAGCCGACGCGCGCGGCTGGCCGCGGGTCGCTTCCGTGCAAAACCCCTACAACCTGCTGAACCGCACCTACGAGATCGGATTGGCCGAGATGTCGTTGCGCGAGCAGTGTGGCCTTCTCGCCTACTCGCCACTGGCCTTTGGCGCACTGACTGGTAAATACCTCAACGGCCTCAAACCGGAAAAGGGCCGCCTGACGCTGTTCACCCGCTTCAACCGCTACAGCAACCCGCAAGCGCAAAAAGCCTGCGCCCGCTACGTGCAGCTAGCGCGTGACCATGGCTTGGACCCAGCTCAAATGGCGCTTGCCTTCGTCACTCGGCAACCCTTCGTCACCAGCAACATTATTGGTGCCACCAACATGGATCAGCTCAACCGTAACTTGAGCAGCGTCAACATGGGCCTGACTGACAGCGTCTTGCAGGCGATTGCCGAGATCCACCAGAGCCAGCCCAACCCTGCCCCCTGAACAAAGCGCCAGGCAAAAACCCCACCTCACAGCGTGGCTGCCTATAGGCAGCCACGCTTGACCCCTAATTGCAGACCAGCGAGACTGCCAGACAAGACGACATTTCAGCCACTATTGGCCGATCCAGCACACAAAGATAATAATCATGCTCACGCAAACCTCTTCCCTGCCCCCTTTGCAGGAGGTTGCAATACTCGCTACCAACCTGACCATCGCCTCTACCGTCATGCAGGCTAAAGACTTCTTTTATATGGCCAGCCTGAACGACGGCCGGCAACGCGGCATCGGCCTGCAGCCGAGCTTCCAAACCCTGATCGTGACCGCAGATGATCAGCCAGCAAACAGTTTCAGTCAGGACCCTTTGCCCGCTCAAGCACGAATAGACCAGGTGGAGCCTCAGCTAATCATCCTGCCGGCATTCTGGGGCGATTTTGACCAACTGACTGCGCAATATCCTCAAGTGCTCCCCTGGCTGCGTGAAGCACACAGCAAGGGTGCCGTAATCGGCGCCGTTGCCAACGGAGCCTATTGGGCCGCCGCAGCGGGCCTGCTTGACCAAAAAGAAGCAACTACCTACTGGCGCTATCAAGACGACTTCAGCGCGCGCTTCCCCCGCGTTGACCTACAGCGGGACAAACACCTTACGGATGCGGGCAGCATCCTGTGTGCCGCTGGCATAGACTCGGGGCGGGATTTATTTGTTCATCTGGCAGAGAGACTATGCGGGGCTGGCGTTGCACAAACGGTGGCCCGGGACGTGTTCTACGAGGTGCAGCGCAGCTATAGTCTTGGCGTGATCGGGTTTGGCGGGCAAAAAATGCATCATGACCCGGCCATCCTGCAGATTCAGCAATGGCTGGAAAGTCATTTTGCCGACAAGTTTCGCTTTGAGGACCTGGCCAGCCGTCACGGCATGAGCATCCGCAACTTTATGCGCCGATTCCAGCAGGCAACGGGAGACAAACCCTTGCAGTACCTGCAGCGAATGCGCATCGAGATTGCCAAAAGCAAGCTCAGCACCAGCCAGCTCAGCATCAAGACCATCAGCTATGAAGTGGGCTATGACGACGCGAGCTTTTTCGCCAGGCTATTTCGCCAGCACACCAACCAGTCACCCAACCAATACCGCCGGCAGTACCAGCGGCAGATTACCGAGTAATCAGGGCTTGTGCGCGCGCGCCAGGAACTCGTGGGATTGCATTTCCAGCAGACGGCTCAAGGTACGCTGAAATTCAAACTCCAGCCTTCCACCGGTATACAGGTCTTTGAGTGCTACCTCAGCTGAAATGATCAGTTTGACGTTGCGGTCGTAGAACTCATCTACCAAGTTAATGAAGCGTCGCGCCATGTCGTTCTTGCTGACATCCATCTGCTCAACGTTGGCAATGAGTACCGCATGAAAGATACGGCCGAGCTCGATGTAGTCATTCTGGCTGCGCGGCCCATCGCAGAGATCGCGAAACTCGAACCAGGCAACATCTTCACAGACGCGCACCGATTTTATCCCCCGATTCTCGATAATCAATTCTTCGCCTTCGACCACCTCATCCATATCCGGAACCAGGCTGTCGAAGCTGCGCTGCAAGCTGTTATTCGCTTCACAATCCAGCGGCCAGTGGTACAGCTCCGCCTGCTCCAGCGCACGCAGACGGTAGTCAACGCCGTTATCCACATTGACTACCTCTGTCCGAGAGTTCAGCAGAGCGATAGCAGGCAGGAAGCGCGCGCGCTGCAGACCATCCTTGTACAACCCATCCGGCACGATATTGGATGTAGCAACCAGGGTCACGCCCTGAGCAAACAGCTCTTCCATCAAACTGCCCAGAATCATCGCATCGGTAATATCGGAAACGAAAAACTCGTCGAAGCAAATCACCTTTGCCTCTTCCGCAAACTGAGCAGCAACCAGCTTCAGCGGATCCTTTTTACCCTTCATCGCCCGCAACTCCTGGTGCACCCTCTGCATAAAACGATGAAAGTGCGTGCGCATCTTGCGCTTAAAAGGAAGAGCGTCAAAAAAAGTATCGACTAGATAAGTCTTGCCGCGACCGACGCCACCCCAGAAGTAAATACCTTTAACCGGCTCCGGCTTTTTGCCGCGCAGCCTACCGAGCAGTCCAGGCTTGGCGTGCTCGTTGGCGACCAGCTCCTCGAACAGGCGCTGCAAATGACGCACTGCCTTTTCCTGGGCTGGATCATGAAAAAAGTCCGGACGCTGGAGGTCCGCCTTGTAACGCTCAAGGGGAGACATACGCTGTTACCAAAAGGGGGTTCGACGGGTGCGATACTCTACTCGGACGCCACCACCTTGGCAATCGAGCTCCCTGCCTGCATGCGGCTCTGGAGCGCGCAGAGCGCCAAGAATCCTGGCGCCCGACACGCTAGATAAACCGCCCTGAAAGGCATACGGCCATCACTGCCGACTAGTTCAACCGGTAGGTCGCATACAAATAAACAACAAAAACTCAGCTCAGAGCCTCTTCAACTGCCGTTTTAAGCGGCACTAACTGGCCATGAAAGAAGTGGCCGGTGTCGGCAAAGCGCACCACCGTAGAATCGGCTTCATCGGCGAAGGCTTCATATACCGACTGCGGTGCAACGACGTCATCTGCCTCACCCATCATCACGATTGCTGCGCCGCCGAGCGGCTTTAGGTCGCCAAAACGCTGCTTTTCAACAGAGGGTGCGACCAACACCAGGCGCTCTGGCCACGCGGGCAACTCACTGGCCGCCGCAGCAGCGACATAACCACCAAAGGAGAAACCCATCAACCACAACTGGTCCATCTGCAATTCGGCACGTGCCCAGGCAATCACAGCAAGGCAATCCTGAACCTCGCCCACACCATAGTCATGCTCTCCCGCGCTCCGCCCCACCCCGCGGAAGTTGAAGCGCAGCGTGCTAGCTCCCATATCGCGGGCCGTGCGCATCAGGGTATGCACCACCTTGTTTTGCATGGTGCCGCCCTGCACCGGATTGGGGTGACAGATAATCGCAACCAGACCTGCGCGGTCTCCTGTCGTAACAACGGCTTCAATTGGGCCAGCGGGCCCTTCGATAACAACCTGCTCTTCACCCGGACGACTCATGGGTTTCTCCGTGACTGCTGCTGCATGAATGGCGTCGTAGACGTGGAACTGCCAGCACAGCCAGCACTCCAATCTGATATTCTGACCTTTGCTCGTTGAGCCTGGCAAGAAGAAGCGCCAAGCCAACTTGCTAGTGCCAGACAGGTCTGATGTTCGCACCGGAAACAACAGTGCCGACATAGACACTAGCCTTGGCGATGAAATGTCGTTACCGTAAGCCTAAGCTACTGGGGCAAGAGCATCATTATTGTCCGGAAGCACCAACCGAAAGTGAGGGACCCAAGGTGGAAGCAAGCGAGAACTTGTGGATAGCAGCAGCCATTGCCCTGGCAGTGGGAATCATAGTCGGTGTCGTACTGGCGCGCGTATCTCGTCGCATCAGTGGCGGCAGCTCATCTAGCTCCCAGGCTCAACTGGAAAGCCTGCAGCTGCGTTTTGAAGAATATCAGCAGGAAGTCGCTGCACACTTCAAAACCACAGCCAATCTGGCTGGACGCATGAATCGCAGCTACCAGGACATACAGGAGCACCTGACCCACGGCGCTCTGGAACTGGCACCCGACGACATGACACGTCAACGTCTATTAGCGGCACTCGATCAGGACGCCCCGATCGCACCCAGCAGCCGCAAGCCAAGCGAAAGCGCCTTCGACAGCTTGGAGCCGCCACGCGATTATGCTCCCAAGGATGCCGGCGGCCCCGGCACCTTGTCTGAAGACTACGGCATCAAGCGCAAGCCTTGAGCCAATCCGCCCGCGTGAACGTCTGAGCGCGGGCACCTCACCCCATGCCACCTATGCCCTCAACCCAGCCCCCATTCCTGACACTACCCAAAGACCCGTCGGACATCTTACGTATTTCCGGCGACTGGACTCTTAAACACTACGCGGAACTGCGCACGCTGATCGGGCAAATACCGGAAAAGCAGCGGCAGAACTTTACCCAAGTGGATATGAGTCAATTGGCAGGACTGGACACAGCGGGCGGCCAGCTGCTGGCTGAGCTGCTCGGGGCAGAACAGCTCAAGCAGGTCAGCGACAACAGTCCCGACATGGCACGCGAGCGCCGCACCCTTTTGCAGCGTATCGCCAGTAGCTGTCCTGAAAGCACCGATAACCAAAAAACCGAACCTGGGCTGATAATTGCTCTTCTAGAGCAAATCGGCGTATCCATGCTTGGCTTTTATGCCCACCTGATCGACTTGCTTGGTTTTATCGGGCTGACGTTAAGCGCGCTCGCTCGAAATTTGGTGCGCCCGGGCAATTGGCGGATTACCGCTATCGTTGCGCAGATTGAGCAGACGGCCTTCAATGCCATTCCCATAGTGGCGCTGCTCACCTTTATGGTGGGCGCTGTCATTGCCTTTCTGGGCGCCACCGTTCTTGAGTCCTTTGGGGCCAGCATTTATACCGTTGACCTGATTGCCTTTTCTTTTTTGCGCGAGTTCGGCGTATTGCTGACAGCCATTTTGATGGCTGGTCGCACCGCCAGCGCCTTTACTGCGCAGATCGGCTCGATGAAAGCCAATGAAGAGATAGATGCGATTCGAGCGCTAGGACTCAATCCGCTGGAAATCCTGGTACTGCCTCGTGTTCTGGCGCTAATGGTAGCCATGCCCGTACTGACCTTTATTGCCATGCTCTCAGGTCTATTCGGTGGCGCTATGGTCTGCGCCTTGTCGCTGGATATATCGCCCACCATGTATATCAGCATGCTGCATCAGAATGTTGAGGTTAGGCATTTCTTGCTGGGTATCGCCAAGGCACCCATCTTTGCCTTTTTGATTGCGGTGATCGGCTGCATGGAAGGCTTCAAGGTCAGCGGCAGCGCTGAGTCAGTCGGCGAACATACGACCTCCAGCGTAGTGCAATGCATTTTTGTGGTCATCCTGGTTGATGCTCTGGCGGCGCTGTTTTACATGGAGATGGGCTGGTGAGCGAAAAAACTGATAAACAGCAGCAGCCACTGGTCTCCGTGCGCGGGCTTGTTAACCGCTTTGGCAGCCAAACGATTCATGACCAGCTGGATCTCGATATCTTTCCGCGCGAAATTATCGGCGTGGTGGGTGGCTCCGGCACCGGCAAATCGGTACTGCTGCGCTCCATAGTCGGCCTGCGCCGCCCTACCGGTGGCTCTGTCAAGGTGTTTGGCAAGGAGCTGGAAAACCTGTCAACCGAGCAGCGCTCAGAAATGGAAAGGCGCTTTGGCGTGCTTTTTCAGGGCGGCGCGCTGTTCTCATCGCTGACCGTACTGGAAAACATCGCGCTACCGCTGATCGAGCATGCCGGGCTTAGCCGCGACGATGCCGAGCATCTGGCAAAGATGAAAGTAGCGCTGACCGGCTTGCCTCCCGAAGCAGGCGATAAATATCCCTCAATGCTGTCTGGCGGCATGGTCAAACGCGCCGCATTGGCACGTGCGCTGGCGCTCGACCCCGACATTCTGTTTCTCGACGAGCCCACAGCAGGCCTTGACCCCATTGGTGCAGCAGCCTTTGATCAATTGATCGCGACCCTGCGCGACGCACTGGGTTTGAGTGTTTTTCTGGTTACCCATGACCTCGACACCCTCTACGCCATCTGTGACCGCGTTGCGGTACTATCGCAAAAGCGCGTGCTGGTGGCTGACGACCTGCAGACCGTCAGCAACACCGACAATGAATGGATTCAAGCTTACTTTCATGGCCCCAGAGGCCGCGCCGCATCAGGTCAACACGCCCTCAACCCGGAGCCTAACTAGATCATGGAAACCCGTGCCCATCACGTGCTGATCGGTTTTTTCACAGTGCTTTCAGCACTGGCAGCCATCAGTTTTGCTATCTGGATGAGCAGCTCCAGCACCAGCAGCGAGTACCGCTACTACACCGTACTCTTCAAGCAGGCGGTGACCGGCCTCTCGCGCGGCAGCGCGGTGCAATTCAGCGGCATCCGTATTGGCGACATCACCGAGCTCACACTCGACAAGGAAGACCCACGCAAGGTGCGCGCACGCATCCGCATCGATCCCAGCGTGCCGATCAAGGAAAGTACTGTTGCCAGTCTGTCGTTCACCGGCATCACCGGCAACTCGGTCATCGAGCTCAGCCATGACGACCCAAGCAGCCCGCCCTTGCAAAGCAAGAACGGCGAAGATCCGGTGATTTACGCCAAACCCTCGCCCTTTGCCAGCCTGCTTGCGAACGGCGAAGATCTGATGACCAATATCAACAAGTTGATCATCAATGCGCGCGACATCTTCTCGGAAGAAAACGTACAGCATCTCAGCCAGACGCTGGAGGGTCTGCATCAGGCTACTGACAGCATCAGCAACCCGGATGGCAACCTGCAGCAACTCCTGGTCGAGCTGAAAGAGACCAGCCGTGCGGCGAAGGCGGCGCTGGAACAAAGCAATACACTGATTGCCAATGCCGATCGGCTGGTAACCAACCAGGGCGCGCAAACGCTCAGTAGCGCTGAAGAGGCTATGGCATCAGTCGCCAAGTCCAGCGCCACACTCGAGCAGATACTGGTCGACAACCAGGCCTCTTTTTCCAGCGGCATGCAGGGCTTGGGGCAGCTTGATCCTGCCATCAATGAGCTACGCTCAACCCTCTCCGAGCTGCGCCTGCTAACCCGTCGACTACAGGATGACCCTGCCCGCTTTTTGCTTGGGCGCGATAACAAACAGGAGTTTCAACCATGATCCAGCGTCGCGTTGTGCAGATTGGCGCCGCCCTGCTGGCACTCAGCCTGGCGAGCGCCTGCTCGGTACTGCCAGAATCGGCCCCGACTACGTTCTACCAACTGCCCACACCGCAGCTGGAGCCTAATCAAGCGCAACCAATGCAGCTGTCATTGCGCATCACCACGCCAGATGCCAGCTATGCCTTGCAAACACCGCGCATCATGGTTAGCCCTGATGAAAACACCATCAATAGCTATGAAGGTGCACGCTGGAGCGACCCCAACACCGCGCTCATGCGCGAGCATCTGATCCAGGCATTTCAGCAGGACGGCAGCTTTCGCACAGTCAGCAACGAAAGCCATGCGCTGCAATCAGACGTCCACCTGTACAGCGACCTGCGTCAATTTCAGACACGCTACGTTGATGGTGTACCGGAGATAGCCGTTACGCTGGATGCCAAGCTGGTAGACCCCACCACCCGTCAGGTCATCGCCGCAAGGCACTTTCAACTGACACGCGAACTTGATAACCCTGAGGTACCCGCAGTGGTAGCAGGCCTGGGCGCAGCGTCAGACGAGCTGGCACGCGAGCTGATTAGCTGGAGCCGCAGCAGCCTGGCAAAAATGGATGCGGTTCGCCTTCAGCAACCTGAATAGACGCTTATGAACTTCTCCGCCAAGCCTGCCGAGCGTTGGACGCGACGCATGATAAGCGTAATAAACCCGGTGCCCAGCAACCAAGCGCGCTTGTAACGGTTATCATCCTCTGGGTTAACGCACCTTTCCCGGAGTAACCGTGAGCCTTTTTTCCCTCGTCAGCATTCTGATAACGCTCGCGGCGGTATCAAGCTACTTCAATTATCGGTACATCAAATTGCCGACAACCATCGGCGTCATGCTGGTGGCACTGGTTGCATCGCTGACATTGATCATTATCGGCCCTTACGCCGACGGGTTGCGCGAGCAGGCGGCAACTCTGGTGTCACAAATCGACTTTGACCAGGTCGTACTACACGGCATGCTGGCGTTCCTGCTGTTTGCTGCAGCGATTCATGTGGATGCCAAAAGCCTGCATCAGGAATGGCTACCCATTTCCCTGCTCGCGGTTTGCGGCACGCTGATATCAACTTGCATTGTTGGCGCCCTCACTTGGCTGATGCTGGATTTGCTGGGGCTGGGCATTCCAATCCTGCATGCCCTATTGTTTGGTGCACTGATATCGCCGACTGATCCAATCGCTGTCGGCGCCATCATGAAATCCGTTGGCGCATCGCGGCAGCTCGATGCTCAGGTAGCCGGCGAGTCACTGTTCAACGACGGCCTCGGCGTCGTCGCCTTCATGATTTTGCTGCACCTCTCCGGGCTGGATGGCGCCGGTGCAGATGGCATCACCACTCAATCGTCACTGGATGTCACTGCCATTGGGTTAGTACTACTCAAGGAAATAGGCGGTGCACTGGTACTGGCGCTAGCGGCGGGTTTGGTCACGCATGAGATGCTCAGACGCGTCGACAACTACCAAGTAGGCGTGCTGATCACCCTCGCCCTGGCGATGGGACTCTATGCCTTGGCGGATGCCTTGCACCTGTCAGCCCCCATCGCCGTTGTAGTAACCGGGCTGTTCCTGAGTAATCGCGGACGATCATCTGCGATGACACACAAGACGCGCGAGCACATTGGCGCGTTCTGGGAGCTGATCGATGAGATTCTGAACGTCGTGCTTTTTATGCTGATCGGACTGGAACTGCTGGTGATGCCGTTTGAACGCGGCTGGTTATTAGCCGGCGCCTTGGCGATACCTATCGTGCTGGCAGCACGCTGGCTGTGCGTAGCCGGCATCATCGGCCCACTCAGCTGGATGACGAAACAATCAAAAGGTGCCATAACCATTCTCACTTGGGCGGGGCTGCGCGGGGGGATCTCGGTGGCAATGGCGCTATCCATTCCGGAAAGTGGCTCCCGCAGTCTGATCCTGACCCTGACCTACTGCGTGGTGGTGTTCTCGATTATCGTCCAAGGGTTGACCGTTGGCCGGGTGATCCGCAGAAGTAGCGGATCGACCTCGGCGTCCGAGACCCGACAAGAGGACTGATACCGTTATGGGCATGTCCGCTGTCAGCGGAGCGCCAGCAAACCGTGATAGGAGCTCAAGCCTTCAATTCATTTGCCGCGTAGGAGAAGTAATCCTTACTGATCAGCACGTCCGCGCGATGGACCTGCGCGGGATAGGCGAGGATGGCGTTCATTCGTTCAATATCGCGAAAAATGACCCCACCACCGCCCTCCACATGCGCCTGCCGCCCCGCCAGGTCAGGAAAGGCCTCGAAAATGGCGAAGCTGGAGGGGCCAAACCGCACGGCAAACCAGGGACCGGTAGCAGGCTCTTGCTCTACGCAGGCATTGATATCACGTAGCATCTGCAGCACCGCCTCTTCCTTGCCCGGTAAAGCCTCTATTTGGATGTAGAATGCCTTCCTGCCCTCTGCACCCTGCTCTCCCAGAACCTCCACTCCGCGATGATAGCCAGCAGAATCCTGCGTGGCCGGCCAGGTAACTGAATAGGATTGCTTTGCTGTCGGCTTATCTGTCATGACTTGCTCCTAAGGCAATTGGTAAAGATCACAGCGGTTGATCAACCCGCCAAGAAGACTCCACTCTAATAAAGCGGCAGCACAGCGTGGTGTCGAAACCTCGCAACTTTTTGCCTGATTATCCATGCTAGCTTTACCCGATCACCGCCACACAGCAGAATACCTCATGGCAAACTCACTCCTGCAAACCGCCCATCAATACACTCAGACGCATAGCGATCGCGATGGTATTGCGCGCACAACCGTGCCTGGTCTGGTACTGATCCGCAGCACGCGCCCGACTGAGCTGGAACACGCGATAGTGCGCCCGCTGTTATGTCTGGTATTACAGGGTTGCAAGCAAGTGAGTATGGGTAATAGCGATTGCAGCTTCGGTGCTGACGAGACCATGCTGGTTACCAGCAACCAGCCCACTGTCAGCCGCATTATCAGCGCCAGCCCGAGCAAGCCCTATCTGTCGATTGCGCTCGATCTGGACCCCTGTATCATTGCCGAGTTGAACCTGGCTAGCACCCAAACGCCAGGCAGCTCCGCGCTCCAGCATGACGCCTCGCTAGAGCTGAGGGAGGCCGTGCGCCGTTTGCTGCAGTTGCTGGAGCAGCCGCACTCACTTGCGGTATTGCAATCAGCTTTGCTGAGAGAGATACATCACTGGTTGCTGCTGGGCCCCCAAGGCGCTGCCGTGCGCAACCTAGGCATGCCGGATAGCCAGGTGCAGCGTATTGCTCGGGCAGTAGCGCTGCTACGAGAAAACTACAAACAACGGCTGACTGTAGAACGCCTTGCCGCCGCAGCGGGTATGGGCCGCTCGGCCTTTCACCAGCATTTTCGCGCCGTTACCTCGCTATCTCCGTTGCAGTTTCAGAAGCAGCTGCGATTGATTGAGGCGCGCAGACTGCTGCTCAATACCGGCCAGTCCATTAGCACGGTCGCGTTCAAGGTGGGCTACGAGAGCATCTCGCAATTCACTCGAGAGTACCGCCGCATGTTCAACCTGCCACCCCGACAAGATCGACAAGCGGCGCACATACGCGCTGAGTGACGTCAGCCAGTCTGCGCTGATAGGCGGCAACTTAGCTTGGGGCTGGGACATCTAACAGAAGATCGCAGAACAGAACGAAAAACGCCTGCTGCAAGCAGGAAGCTTGCAGCAGGCGCTGAGAGCGCAGCGACCCTAGGGCCGCTTGGCGCTTACTCCCACTCGATGGTGGCGGGCGGCTTACTGGAGATATCGTAAGTAACTCGCGATACACCGCTGATCTCATTGATGATGCGATTGGATACCAGCTCCAGGAAATCGTAGGGCAGATGCGCCCAGCGGGCGGTCATGAAGTCGATGGTTTCCACCGCGCGCAGGGCAATAACCCATTCGTAGCGACGGCCATCACCCACCACGCCAACCGATTTGACCGGCAGGAAGACCGCAAAGGCCTGGCTGGTCTTCTGGTACAGATCGGCGCGATGTAGCTCTTCAATGAAGATATAATCGGCACGACGTAGAATCTCTGCGTACTCCTTGCGCACTTCCGCCAGAATCCGCACGCCCAGGCCTGGACCGGGGAAAGGATGACGGTAGACCATATCGTAAGGCAGACCCAGCTCCAGACCGATCTTGCGAACCTCATCCTTGAACAACTCACGCAGTGGTTCAACCAGCTCGAACTGCATATCGTCAGGCAGGCCGCCGACGTTATGGTGCGACTTGATTACGTGCGCCTTACCGGTCTTGGCCCCGGCTGACTCGATCACGTCAGGATAGATGGTGCCTTGCGCCAGAAACTTGATGCCCTGAAGCTTGGTCGCTTCTTCATCGAAGACTTCGATAAAGGTGCGGCCAATGATCTTGCGTTTTTCTTCCGGGTCGGTGACACCCAACAGGCGCGACAGGAACTTATCTTCCGCATCGGCGCGAATCACCTTAACGCCCATGTTTTCGGCAAACATGGCCATCACCTGCTCACCTTCGTGCAGACGCAGCAAGCCGTTATCGACAAAAACGCAGGTCAGTTGGTCGCCAATCGCGCGGTGCAGCAGTGCCGCGACTACAGACGAATCGACGCCACCGGACAATCCCAACAAGACCTTGGCATCGCCCACCTGCTCGCGCACGGTAGCGATGGCATCATCAACGATGTTGGACGGAGTCCAGAGTGCCTCACAGCCGCACAGCTCAAGGATAAAGCGCGACAGAATGCGCAGCCCCTGTTTGGTGTGAGTCACCTCAGGATGAAACTGAACGCCGTAGAAATGACGGCTTTCATCGCCCATGGCGGCAATCGGGCAGCTGGGTGTGCTGGCCAGAATATGGAAGCCTTCCGGCAGGCTGATCACTTTGTCGCCGTGGCTCATCCACACATCAAGCGCATAGGCGCCGGTATCGCTGACGGCATCTTCGATGCCTTCTAGAAACGCACCCTGCGCGACCAGATCGACACGGGCGTAGCCAAATTCGTGCTTTTCGGAGCCCTGCACCTTGCCGCCCAACTGCTCGGCCATGGTTTGCATACCGTAGCAAATACCCAACACCGGCAGCCCGAGTTCAAATACCACCTGCGGCGCGCGTGGCGAGCCTGCCTGCGGCACAGACTCAGGCCCACCCGCCAGAATAATACCCTTGGGGGCAAACTCGCGAATCTCGGCCTCGGTCATATCCCAGGCGCGAATCTCACAGTAGACACCGATTTCACGCACGCGGCGTGCGATCAGCTGAGTGTACTGGGAGCCGAAATCAAGAATCAGAATGCGGTGAGCGTGAATATCGTGGGAAGCCATATCTGTCTCTAGCCTGAGCTGAAAGGGAAATCAAAACTACAGACCCTGCATGATGCAGGGTCTGTCGCGTCGCATACCTACGGATTAGCCAATCCGGTAGTTCGGTGCTTCCTTGGTGATCTGCACGTCATGTACGTGTGACTCACTCATGCCTGCACCGGTAATACGCACAAACTCCGGCTTGGTGCGCATCTCTTCAATATCACCGGCCCCGGTGTAGCCCATGGACGCCCGCAGGCCACCCATCAGCTGGTGGATGATCGCTGATAGCGAGCCTTTGTAAGGCACGCGACCTTCAATACCCTCGGGTACGAGTTTCTCGGCACCGGCACTGGAATCCTGGAAGTAACGGTCAGAAGAGCCCTGGCTCTGCGACATGGCACCCATCGAGCCCATGCCACGGTATGCCTTGTAAGACCGCCCCTGGAACAGCTCAACTTCACCTGGCGCCTCTTCGGTACCGGCGAACATGGAGCCCATCATCACCACCGAAGCACCCGCGGCAATCGCCTTGGACAGATCACCAGAGAAGCGGATACCACCGTCAGCAATCAGCGGTACGTCAGTACCTTTAAGCGCAGCAGCCACATCGGCAATGGCCGAAATCTGCGGCACGCCAACCCCGGCGACGATGCGGGTAGTACAGATAGAGCCAGGGCCAATACCCACCTTGACTGCATCGGCACCCGCCTCAACCAGCGCGATGGCAGCAGCGGCCGTGGCGATATTGCCACCCACTACCTGAATGTCAGGGAAGGTCTGCTTGACCCAGGTCACGCGATCCAACACGCCCTTGGAATGGCCATGCGCCGTGTCCACGATGATCACATCCACACCCGCAGCGGCCAAGGCTTCAACGCGAGCCGGCGTCTCCGGACCAGTGCCTACCGCAGCACCCACCAACAGGCGACCCTGGTCGTCCTTGGCGGCATGGGGGTAAGCTTTGGCCTTCTCGATATCCTTGACGGTCATCATGCCCTTGAGGTGGAAAGCGTCGTCGACGATCAGCACCTTTTCGATGCGATGGCGATGCAACAGCTCACGGACTTCAGCGGCGGCGACCCCTTCCTTGACAGTAACCAGCTTGTCTTTGGGGGTCATAACATCACTGACTAACGCATTCATGCGTGTTTCAAACCTGATGTCACGGGCAGTGACGATACCAACGAGGTCGCGGCCAGCGACGACGGGGACACCGGAAATGTTGTTCTGACGCGTCAGCTCAACCAGATCACCCACGGTGGCATCCGCTTCAATGGTGATGGGGTCCTTGACCACGCCGGATTCAAACTTCTTGACCTTGCGCACCTCAAGAGCCTGCTGCTCAATGGTCATGTTTTTGTGAATAATCCCCATGCCACCCTCTTGCGCCATGGTGATGGCCAGGCGGGCTTCGGTGACAGTGTCCATAGCAGCGGACAACAAAGGGATATTCAATTCAATACGCCGGGTAAGCCGGGTTTTGAGGCTGACGTCTTTCGGCAGCACCTCAGAATATCCGGGCACCAGCAGAACATCGTCAAAGGTAAGGGCTTCTTGGCTAATACGCAGCATAGCAGGGCTCCCGAGCGGGAAAATGGAAGCGCGCCATTATACCTATCCACTGCCCTACACTCAATTACAATGATGCTTCAATGCGAATTTACTTGGCGCGTACCCGAGCAGCAGCGAATGCACTAGAATGCTCGCATGAATGATGATGCCCTGTTTAAACAGCTTGGTGCCGAGCGCGACGTGCTCAGCGTCAGCCAACTCAACGCCCGCGCCCGACAATTGCTGGAAGATGTTTTCCCGCGTATTTGGGTAGAAGGCGAACTCTCGAATCTGGCGCGCCCCTCCTCTGGGCACCTTTATTTCAGCCTGAAGGACGATCGCGCCCAGATTCGCTGCGCCCTGTTTCGCCAGCATGCCTCCCGCCTGAAGGTCGCCATGAAGGATGGCCTGCAGGTGCGCGCACGCGGTCGGGTCAGCCTGTATGAGGGGCGCGGCGACTATCAACTGATTGTCGACAGTATAGAACCGGCCGGTGACGGCGCACTGCGTAAGGCGTTTGAGGCACTGAAGGCCAAGCTGCAGGCCGAAGGGCTGTTCGAGCAAAGCCTCAAGCGTCCGCTGCCAGCCCACCCACAGCGGATCGGCGTCATCACCTCAGCCAGTGGCGCGGCGGTGCGCGACATCATTAGCGTATTTCAACGCCGCGCGCCCTTCATTGAGCTGGTTATCGTGCCCTCTGCCGTTCAGGGCCGTGAAGCCGCACCGCAATTGGTGCGTGCACTGCAGCAGGCTGACCGCGCCGGCTTTGATGCCTTGATCGTCAGCCGTGGCGGCGGCTCGCTGGAAGACCTCTGGCCGTTCAATGAGGAAATGGTTGCTCGCGCCATAGCCGACTGCCAGACACCCACCATCAGCGCCGTGGGCCACGAAACCGACATTTCCATTAGTGACTTTGTCGCCGATGTACGCGCGCCCACGCCCTCGGCCGCCGCCGAGCTGCTTAGCCCGGATACGCAGGCGTTGCTGCGCCAGGTCGAGCAGCTTGAGCGTCGCCTGCTGCAGCGCCTACGCGAGCGTCTTGGTCGCGCGCGACTGCAACTGGATAATCTGCGCCAACGCCTTCGCCATCCTGGCGAGCGCCTGGCTCAGCAGGCACAACGACTGGATGAGCTGGAGCTGCGCCTGCGCCGGGCACTGACCCAACAATTAACCCAACAGCAACAGCAACTGACGCACCTGCGCACACGCCTGCAGACCCAGCATCCCGGCCGTCACCTGAGCCAACTGCGCGACCAGCTAGAACAGCTTGAGGCTCGCCTGCCGCGCGCGATGCACAATCAACTCAAGCAGCAACGCCAGCAGCTGGAGCAACTAGCGCAAACGCTACATCTGGTGAGCCCGCTGGCCACCCTGGGGCGCGGCTATAGCATTCTGCTGGACGACAACGGCACCGCGGTACGCAGCGCCAGCGCCGCCAGCGCCGGTCAGCGACTGAAAGCGCGTCTGCACGACGGTGAACTTAACGTACGGGTCGAGGCCGAAACGCCCTACACTCTTTCTTTATTGGACTAATTCATGCTTCGCAACCTGCTCGCCGCCGCGCTGCTCGGCCTATTCAGTCTCTCCGCCCAGGCCGAGGGCTTTATTACTCGCTTGCTGAATCAACCGGTGCCCGGTGGCGTAGCCGTTATCACCCTGCCTGAGCAAGCGAGCGCGCCACGCGCCGAATATCAAGGCAAGCCGGTACTCATCATCCGCGAAGAACAAGAGCGCTGGATTGCCATTGTCGGCATTGATCTGAAAACAGCACCCGGCGAGCAGCAGCTGCAACTCGATAGCGGGCAGCAGATCAGCTTTGATGTGGGTAGCAAACGCTACGAAGAACAACACATCACCCTGCGCAACAAGAGTCAGGTAAACCCGGCACCCGCTCAGCTGGAGCGTATTCAGCGCGAATTGGACGCCCAGCTGAATGCTTACGCCCAGTTCAGCCCGCGCCAGCCGAGCAACCTTCTGCTTGATCGCCCCGTACCCGGCTCGCTATCGAGCGCCTTCGGCTTGCGCCGGTTTTTTAATGGTGAAGAACGTAACCCGCATTCAGGCCTCGACTTTGCTGCAGCTACCGGGACCCCAATCAAGTCGCCCGCTGCAGGCAAGGTCATTCTGACTGGCAACTATTTCTTCAACGGTAATACCGTCTTTGTCGACCATGGCCAAGGGCTGATCAGCATGTTCTGTCACCTCTCCCGGATCGACGTGGCCGTCGCAGACGAGGTGCCGCGTGGCGGCGTACTCGGCAAGGTCGGCTCCACCGGCCGCGCCACCGGACCACATCTACACTGGAACGTGAGCCTCAATGGTAACCGGGTAGACCCGGCTATTTTCATCGGCGCTTTCAAACCCTAAAAGTGACTGCCGCGTTTTGCGCAAAACTAACGCACAAAATCGCCACAGCGCAGAAAAATATGCGCAAAAAACAGAAAACACGCGCATTTCTGCCAAACTTTTATTGCCTATTGAAATAGTCTCGCCCAGTCATTACCTTTTACTGCAACAAACACCTACGTTAACCACCCAGCCTTCACGAGAGGCTGGTGCAGCAGGGACACACAAAAATGAGCATGCTCAACGATCCATCCAGCAAATACCGCGCCTTCAAGGCCATCGACATTCCAGACCGTCAGTGGCCGTCAAAGACCATCACAGAGGTACCCCTGTGGTGCAGCTCTGACCTGCGTGATGGCAACCAGTCGCTGATTGAGCCGATGGATCCGGTACGCAAGCTGCGTTTTTTCCAGACCCTGGTGCAGATCGGTATGAAGCAGATTGAGGTGGCATTTCCCTCCGCTTCACAAACCGATTTTGATTTCGTGCGCACCCTGATCGAAGACGGCCACATCCCCGATGATGTCACCATTCAGGTGCTGACACAGGCTCGTGCTGACCTGATCGAGCGCACCTTTGAGTCGGTACGTGGCGCGAAAAAAGCCATCATCCACGTCTACAATGCCACCGCACCGAGCTTCCGCCGTATTGTCTTCAAGCAAGACAAACAGGGGGTAACCGATATCGCGGTCAACGCCGCCAAGCTGATCAAGCAACTGGCCGACAAGCAACCGGAAACCCAATGGACCTTCCAGTATTCACCGGAGATTTTCACCTCTACCGAGCTGGACTTTGCCATTGAGGTTTGCGATGCCGTGCTGGACGTCTGGCAACCGACGCCAGAGAACAAGGCCATTCTGAATCTGCCAGCGACTGTTGAGGTCTCTACTCCAAACATTTACGCCGATCAGATCGAGTGGTTCTGCCGCCATATCAGTCGCCGCGATAGCGTGCTGATCAGCCTGCACACGCACAACGACCGGGGCACCGGCGTCGCCGCTACGGAACTGGGCTTGCTGGCAGGGGCCGACCGGGTCGAGGGCTGCCTGTTCGGTAACGGTGAGCGGACCGGCAACGTTGACCTGGTCAACCTGGCACTGAATCTGTACACCCAGGGCATTAACCCGGGCCTGGACTTCTCCGACATAGACGCCGTGCGCAAGGTCGTTGAAGAGTGCAATCAGCTGCCCGTTCACCCGCGCCACCCTTATGTTGGCGATCTGGTTCACACCGCGTTCTCCGGCTCGCATCAGGATGCGATTCGAAAGGGCTTTGCGGTGCAACAGAGCGAGGGCGTCTGGGAAGTTCCCTATTTGCCGATTGATCCGGCTGATATCGGCCGCAGCTACGAAGCCGTAATTCGGGTCAACAGCCAGTCAGGCAAGGGCGGTATTTCTTATCTGCTGGAGCAGGAATACGGCATCAGTCTGCCGCGCAGAATGCAGATCGAGTTCAGCCAGGTAGTACAGGGCGAGACCGACCGCCTGGGTCTGGAACTGACTGCCGCGCAGATCCACGATCTGCTGGAGCGTGAATACGTGCAGGCGACTAACCCCTACGCGCTGATTCGTCACCGCTTACAGGAAGAGAACGGCACCAGCGCCGTCGATGTGGAAGTCCTGAACAAGGGTGAGACGCTGCACTGGCGCGGCCTGGGCAAAGGTCCGCTGGAAGCGCTGGTCGCCGGTCTGCCCGTCAAGGTAGAAATCATGGATTACCATGAGCACGCGATTGGCTCTGGCAGCAACGCCAAGGCTGCTGCCTATGTCGAAATCCGCTTGGAAAACGGCCGCCCACTGCACGGTATTGGCATTGACGAGAATCTGACCACTGCCAGCTTCCGTGCGCTGTTCAGCGCGCTGAACCGGGCGCTGCGCCAAGCCGACGCCAAAGCAGCCTGATCACCTGATGAACGACTAGGGCTTGGCAGCTTGTTGCTGCCAATGCCCCCTGCCCCATAAACACATCGCCTCAAGCACCGGTCGCAAGCTAGCACCGTGCTCGGTAATTCGGTACTCCACTCGCGGCGGCACCTCGGCAAAGACGGTGCGGGTTATCACCCCGTTACGCTCTAGCTCGCGCAGCTGCTGCGTCAGCATCTTTTCGGTGACATCCGGAATCAATCGCTTCAGCTCGGAAAACCGCTGTGGCGCCTGAATAATATGGTAGGTAATAACCGACTTCCACTTGCCGCCAATCACCTCCAGCGTGACCTCAATGGGCGTGCTGTAAACCTTATCACCCTGCACCAGACGCTTGCCTTCCGCAATCTTGGCTTGCTGTTCACTGATCGCCATCTACTCGCCTCCGAAACCTTAACTTACCAATAGGTAAGTAACTGCTAAAATCGTACGTACTTGTTATAAAGAATGCCACCCCCATAATGACCGGCATGAAGGTATCAACCAGATACCCCATTCAGGAGATACCCATCGCATGAGTACCCCGCTATTACTGCAGCCAGCACGCATTGGCAGTCTTGAAGTCCCCAACCGCACCGTAATGGCTCCGCTGACCCGCCAACGCAGTCAGCAGCCGGGCAATGTACCCTACGCACTGAATGCCGAGTACTACCGCCAGCGTGCGGGCGCTGGTTTGATTATCAGTGAAGGCACGCAAATTACACCTGAGGGTCAGGGTTATGCCTGGACACCCGGCATTCATAGCGAGCAGCAGATTGCTGGTTGGAAGCAGGTGACTGATGCTGTGCATGGTGCCGGTGGGCGCATGTTCGCGCAGCTATGGCATGTGGGCCGTATTTCGCACACGCTGGTGCAGCCCAACGGCAAGGCACCACAGGCTCCCTCCGCCATTCATGCCAAAGCGGACGTCTATGTGCAGGAGGCCGACGGTAGCCATCACAAGGCTGCCGCTTCAATGCCAAAAGCGCTCGAGACCGACGAAATTGCGGGCATAGTGCAAGCCTATGCACAGGCAACAACCAACTCGATCAAGGCCGGTTTTGATGGTGTTGAAGTGCACTCGGCCAACGGTTACCTGCTTGACCAGTTTCTCTGCTCAGACAGCAATCAGCGTACCGATGCCTACGGCGGGAGCCTGGAAAACCGCGCTCGACTGGTGCTTGAGGTGGTAGATGCGACTATTGCGGCAATGGGCGACGCCGGCCGCGTAGGCGTGCGTTTCTCACCGATGGGCACCTTCAACGATGTGAATGACGCCAACCCGCTGGAAACCTTCAGCTACCTGCTGAACGAGTTGAACAGCCGTCAGCTGGCGTATGTACACATCAACAAACCCGACTGGGCTGGTGGCAGCTACGAGGGCTTTGAAGATCTACTGCAAGCGCTGCGTGAAGTGTACAAGGGCGACATCATCCTCGCTGGCGGTCTGAATGCCGACAGCGCAGAGCAGGCCATTACTTCCGGGCTGGCGCAGTTTGCTGCCTTTGGCCGGCCCTTTATCGCCAACCCCGATCTGGTCGAGCGCATCAAGCAGAGCTCCCCCTGGAACCAGATCAATCCCAACACCCTCTATGGCGGTGCTGAAGTGGGCTATACCGATTATCCCACCATGGCAGGCTAATACCAGCCAGCGGTATGCAGATACAAAAAAGCCAGCATCTCTGCTGGCTTTTTTGTATGCGAAAGATCAGCGACGATCCTTGCTCTTTTTCTTGCTCTTCTTGTTGTGGCTCATCAAGCGCCGCTTCTTGTTAACCTGACGCTCGGTCAACTTGTTCTTCACTTCCGAGTAAGGGTTATCACCGCCCTTGTACTCTACCCGAATCGGCGTACCGGCCAGCTTGAGCACCTTACGGTAGGTATTCTCCAGATAGCGGGTGTATGAACGCGGAATCGAATCCACCTGATTACCGTGAACAATAATGATCGGCGGATTGGAGCCACCCAAATGCGCGTAACGCAGCTTGATCCGACGACCATTGACCATGGGTGGCTGATGCTCGGTGACGGCATCTTCGAGGATCTCGGTCATGCGACGCGTCGGGATTTTAGTCATGGCGCTTTCAAACGCCTTGTCCACCGACTTGTAAAGCAGACCCACACCACTGCCGTGCAGGGCTGAAATAAAGTGCAAATCGGCGAACTGGGCAAAGATCAGGCGGCGCTGAAGCTCGGTTTTAACGAACTCCTTCTCCTCATTCTCCATGCCGTCCCATTTGTTCACCGCAATAACCAAAGCACGGCCGGACTCCAGCACAAAGCCCAGTAGATGCAGATCCTGCTCGACGATGCCTTCGCGCGCATCGACCACAAAGATGACCACGTTGGCATCCTTGATCGCCTGCAAGGTCTTGATCACCGAAAACTTTTCGATGGCCTCAAACACTTTGCCGCGGCGCCGCACACCTGCGGTATCAATCAGCGTGTAAGGTTTCTCGTAGCGCTCGTAGGGAATATAGATACTGTCGCGGGTGGTACCAGCCTGATCAAATACCACAACCCGGTCTTCACCCAGCATGCGGTTAACCAGCGTCGACTTACCTACGTTAGGGCGGCCAATGATGGCGATCTTGGTACCGATCGGCTCAACCACCATCGCAGTGCCGTCTTCACCCTCACCGGCAGCCTGCAAGCCTTCATCGTTAAGCACCGCATCGAGCATCGGATTGATGTTGCGGCCATGTGCCGCGGCGATGCCGATAGGGTGGCCCAGACCCAGCTGGGAAAACTCACCGAGAATCGCATCCGGATCGGCGCCATCAATCTTGTTGGCGATCAGATAGGTATGCTTGTTGCGCTTGCGTAGATGCTCGGCAATCAGCTCGTCACCCCCGGTACGACCGGCACGCGCGTCGACCAGAAACAACACCGCATCGGCTTCTTCGATAGCCTGCAGCGACTGGCCAGCCATGATCATATCAAGGCCTTGCTCGTCGCCGGTGATACCCCCGGTATCAACCACAATATAAGGTTTGCCCTGCCATACGGCTTCGCCGTATTGGCGGTCGCGGGTCAGGCCAGATACGTCGGCAACAATGGCGTCACGACTTTTGGTCAGACGGTTGAACAACGTGGATTTGCCGACGTTCGGCCGCCCCACGAGGGCGATAACAGGAACCATGATCACTCCGCGCACGCCTGGCGTGCCAAAAAAACAAAACGGCCGCTACGCAATTGCGCGCAGCGGCCGAAGAAGTATAACGCGTTTCGGTTTACTGCAGCTTATAGGCTGCCAGATCACCGCTATTACCGAACACAAACAGGGTATCACCGAGCACAATCGGCTTGGCGCGAAGGCCGTCGCCATCGACTTTGATGCGACCAACCATGCGACCGTCAGCCTGCGCCAGCAGGTGCAGATAGCCTTCAAAGTCGCCTACCGCCACATAGCTGCTGACGACTACCGGTGCTGTCAGCTGGCGTCGGGCCAAACTGTCATTGCTCCACAGCGCAGACGAACTACCTTCGTCAAAGGCCTCAACGGTGCCGTTAGCCTCACTAACAAAAACACCGCCGTAACCAACGCCAGGAGCAACATAAGTTGATGCTGGCTGCACCCACAAAGGACGGCCAGACTGCGCATCCAGGGCTGCTACATTACCCTGAAAAGAACCCACGTAGAGCTTGTCATCGGCAAGCAGAAGCTGGCCATCGATATCAACCATGCGCTCCAGCTCGGAGCGGCCCTGTGGCTGCGCTACGCGCTGCTCCCACATGGGAATGCCGTTCTCAGCAGCAAGCGCGACGACCTTACCGCTGGCCAAGCCGACAAAGACCTGACGCAAATTAACCAAAGGAGTGCTGGTACCGCGGACTGTCAGCACCGGCAGACTGGCTTCATAGATCCAGCGCTGATCACCGCTACTGATATCCAGCGCAACCACTTTGTCGTCCTGCGTCTGAACTACCACCACGTCGCCGTTGGTTTGCGGCGCAGCCAGAACTTCACTGGTGACCGATTTGCGCCACTCTTCCGTGCCGTCGGTATCATCCAGAACGATCACCTGACCGTCGAGCGTGCCGACCATAACGCGCCCACCGCCTGCACCCACAGCACCGGACAGCGGCTCGTCGAGCTTAACCTGCCATTTGACTGAACCATCATCACGATCCAGCGCGACAACGCGGCCCTTGGCATCGGCAGCGTACAGCGTCAAACCATCCATTGCTGGCGTCAGGTTGTTGTAAAGGTCACCCTGACCGTTGCCGATGTTGCGTTTCCAGACCCGGTCCAGCTCCACTTCGGCATTAAACTTTTGCAGCTCCGCTGGCGGCAATTCCTTCTTGCTGCTGCTACCGCAGCCAGCAACAACCAGCGCACTCAGCGCAACAACAAGATAACGAGACTTCAGGTTCACTAGGCTTCCTCCGCCAGATCATCCAGCTTCAATTGCAGCTGAGGGCGCGCTGACGCATCCTCCAACGCTTCCTTCGCAGCCTTGTAGGCTTCACGCGCCTCATCACCACGACCCAGCGTTAACAGCAGGTCACCACGTATCTCTTCACGAGTTGCGCGCAACTCAGCACCTTCAACCGGAGTGGAAAACAGCTCCAGCGCTTCTTCGGCGCGTTGCTCTTCACCCAGCACACGGGCCAGGCGCTGACGAGCCACTTCCTGCAAGGTCGCGTTTTTGCTGCCATCCATCACTTCGCGCAAACTTTGCTCGGCGACCGCAAAGTCTTTCGCTTCAACCGCCAGGCGCGCCTGCATCAGCGCGGCATAATCAGCGTATCGGGTACTGGCGTATTCCTCGCGTACTTGCGCCGCCAACTCGGCCGCACGCGCACGTGATGCCTCGGAGTCACTGGCCAATACGGATTCGAGCATCGATTGATAGAGCGTGGAGGCGTTACGCGCTTGGGTATCCTGATAGTTGTTCCAGGCCTGCCAGCCAAAAACGCCGGCCAGCGCGATAGCAACACCGGTCAGCAGAGGCATACCATGCCGACGCCACATATCCTTGATTTTCTCTACCTGTTCTTCTTCTGTCTCGTAAGCCACCCTTCACTCCTTAGCCTTCAACAAGCGATTCGATTGTCGCTCAAATAATCTGTGCAAGCCGAGCCGGCAGATCCTGCCAGCTCAGATTTTCCTGTTCTTCTTCAGTGCGCAGTGGCTTGAGACCTATCTGCTGTTGCTCTACTTCGCTCTCGCCCAGCACCAGCGCATAGAGTGCCGCCGACTTATCTGCCTTCTTGAACTGACTCTTGAAGCTACCGCCACCGGCGTGGACTACCAACCGCAGGTTCGGCAGCGCGTCACGTAACTCTTCTGCCAGGCGCAAACCGGCCGTTACGGCCGCATCACCCAGAGTGACGAGATAGACATCAACCTGGCGAGCCAGTTCGGCGGGCACTTTATCAAGGGTTTCGATCAACAGCAGAAGCCGTTCAACGCCCATGGCGAACCCTACCGCCGGAGCGGATTTACCGCCCAACTGCTCGACCAGACCATCGTAGCGTCCACCGGCACAAACGGTACCCTGCGCTCCCAACTTGTCGGTCACCCATTCGAACACCGTGAGACCGTAATAGTCCAGCCCACGCACCAGCCTTGGGTTGATTTCATAAGGGACGCCAACCGCATCAAGCAGACTACGCAGCTCGGCAAAGTGTGCCTTTGCCTCTTCGTTCAGATAATCCGCCAACTTGGGGGCATCAACCAACAGCGCTTGGGTCTCAGGATTTTTACTATCCAGAATCCGCAGTG
This sequence comes from Pseudomonas sp. 5Ae-yellow, assembly GCF_014077575.1. NCBI lineage: Bacteria > Pseudomonadati > Pseudomonadota > Gammaproteobacteria > Pseudomonadales > Pseudomonadaceae > Pseudomonas > Pseudomonas sp. 5Ae-yellow. The sequence goes on from NZ_JACGWE010000001.1 coordinate 142,882, forward strand.
GATTAGTACTCAGACGACGCTGACTATCTTCATCCAGCTGATCAAAACGCTCATTCAGATAAGCTACCAGATCATCGCGATAGCGTGCCCGATCGGCCGACGTACCCAGGCTGTTCAGTTCAAGTTTGACTGCATCGCTGATCCCCAGGCGCTGCCATAAGCGCCAGGACAGCGCGATCAGCTCGGCGTCAATATCCGGCCCCCTGAGATTGAAGGTTTCCACGCCAACCTGATGAAACTGACGATAGCGTCCTTTCTGTGGCCGTTCATGGCGAAACATCGGCCCGGTGTACCAGACCTTCTGCCCTACGCCGCTCCCCAGCAGACCGTGCTGTACCATGGCACGCACACAACCCGCGGTACCCTCTGGGCGCAGCGTCAGAGAGTCGCCATTGCGGTCATCAAAGGTGTACATCTCCTTCTCGACAATGTCGGTCACTTCGCCGATGGTGCGTTTGAATAGCTCGGTAGGCTCAACAATCGGCAAACGAATTTGCTGATAACCATAGCTGGTCAGCAAATCTGCCACGGTGCGTTCGAGGTACTGCCAAAGGGCGCTATCGGCGGGCAAAATGTCATTCATGCCGCGCACGGCTTGCAGGGTTTTCAAAGCGTATTTCCTTTCATTGCCGCTTCAGCCGCGGACGATGGTATTGGCGTCCAGCGCCTGCTTAGCGGCAATCTTGTCGCGAATCATTTTTTCCAGCCGATCAACCAGATCAGCGTTATCTACTTTCTGGTCGGGTTTACCATCCTGATAGATCAGGTTGTTCGGCGAGCCACCAGTCAGGCCGATATCGGCCTCTTTGGCCTCACCCGGACCGTTTACTACACAGCCAATCACAGCAACATCCAGCGGCGTCAGCACATCATCCAGACGGCTTTCCAGCTCGTTCATGGTTTTGATGACATCAAAATTCTGCCGTGAGCAGCTGGGGCAGGCAATAAAGTTGATGCCCCGCGAACGAAGGTGCAGCGACTTCAGGATATCGAAGCCTACCTTGATCTCCTCGACCGGATCGGCCGCCAGCGAGATGCGGATGGTATCACCAATACCCTCAGCCAAAAGCATGCCTAAGCCGACAGATGACTTCACGGTACCGGAACGCAGCCCACCCGCCTCTGTGATACCCAAGTGCAGCGGCTGATCAATCTGTTGCGCCAACAAACGATAAGCACCCACGGCCATAAACACGTCGGACGCTTTGACGCTGACCTTGAAGTCCTGAAAATCAAGCCGATCCAGATGCTCGACATGACGCAACGCGGACTCTACCAACGCGGCCGGGGTTGGCTCGCCATACTTTTTCTGCAGATCCTTTTCCAGCGACCCGGCGTTCACGCCTATGCGAATCGGAATCCCGTTGTGACGGGCCGCATCGACCACCGCCTTGACGCGGTCTTCACGGCCGATATTGCCGGGGTTGATGCGCAGGCAATCCACACCCAGATCGGCAACTCGCAGAGCGATCTTGTAGTCAAAATGAATATCAGCAACCAACGCCATGCTGGTCAACTTGCGAATCTCACCAAACGCCTCGGCCGCTTCCATGCTGGGAATCGACACCCGCACGATATCAGCACCGGCAGCTTCCAAACGCTGAATCTGGTCGACCGTAGCCGCCACATCACAGGTTTCGGTGTTGGTCATACTTTGCACTGAAATAGGCGCATCGCCTCCGACAAGAATCGAACCTACCTTGATCTGCCGGGACACACGACGCTTAATCGGCGATTGATGCTGCATAGCGGAATAACCTCTTACTGACCCAAGCGCAGGCGCGCGACGCCTGACTGACTCTGTTGCGGCAGCGTAATTTGCTCACCCCGATAGTTGATACTTTGCACGGCGCTACGATCGCCAATCACCAGATCGACAGCGCCCGGATGGCTCAGGTTCAGCGTTTGCCCGGCCTGCATCAAACCACTGTGCAACACCTCGCCACTCACCGCCTTTACTTGCACCCAGCAATTAGCCACAAAGCTCATACTCAAAGCAGCACTTGCAGACGGCTGCGGCTCAGCGGCAGCGATGGCAGGACTGTCTTGCGATGCAACGGCTGCAGCGCTATCAGCAACAACCGCTGTATCGACGCCACTGGCGCTCGCAGCATCTTCATCGCCACTCACATCCGTAACAGCCGATTGTGATTGCGCCTGCTCGACCTCATCCAGTCCGAGATTTCCGCCGGTCAGCGCCTCGGCCTGCTCTGCGATAGCCGCTGGCAAGGTGAGAGAGTCTACCTCGACCTCATCCATCAATTGATCGCCCGCCAGAGGATCAGCCGGTACTGACGGCACTTCACTGCCGCGATTGTCATACCACCAGGCTACCGACGCGATCAGTATGAGAAGAATCAGCAAGCTGACCCAGCGCATAAGCCCGCCACCACTGCGACGTGGCTCGGCGATCCGGCTTATCCCATTAACCGAGCGCTCGCGTACTTCAATGCCGCGATAACGGTCAAACTCAAGGGCCAGGCGATTAGGATCGAGCCCTACCATACGGGCATAACTGCGAATATAGCCGCGTGCAAAGGTATCTCCGGGCAGGCGATCGTATAGCCCGTTCTCGATACCATCGACAGCGGCAACGGAAATTTTCAGGTTTTGTGCAATATCGAGCTGCGACATCTTGCGCTCGGCACGCGCCTCCCGCAACGTCTCACCCGGGTTACTCATGAGCTGCTTTTCAGCGGGAGCTGCCGGTGCATCAGGGCGTTCTGAACTCATAATTATTCGGACTCCATAAGCGCTTTCGCTTCAGGACTAGCAGGGTAGAGTCGTTTGAGTTGCAAGGCATAGCTAGCCGCACGACTGTGATCTTCGAAGCGCTTGGCCAACTGGATACCCAGCGCCAGGCTGGCGGCATTCTGCCCCGACATGTCGGCAAAGGCTCGGTAATGCTGCCACGCCGGCACATAGTCCTGCGCCTGATATTCAAGCTGAGCCAATTCAAGCAGGGCGCGGGGCTGACGACTATTCAAGCGCAACGAACGTTCGAAGCTTTCACGCGCTTCGGTGGTTGCGCCCATGCGCTGGTAGGTAATACCCAGGTTCTCAAAAACCCGAGAACGTTCGCTGTAAAGCGTATCTTCCGCAGCCTGCTGAAAGTAACCCAAGGCCTCGGGATAGCGCTCCCTGTCCAGCAGGAAGGCACCGTAATTGTTCAAAATCCGTGAATCGTTGGGCTCCGCACTCAGCGCAGCACGAAAATGCTTCTCGGCCGTCTCGTACTCACCTTCGTACTGAAACACCAGCGCCAATGCCGTATTCGCGGAGGCAGACCGGGGGTCGATCGCCAAAGCTTCGCTGAGTGGCTTCTTGGCCCGCTCGGTTTCGCCTTTTTGCAGATAACCCAAACCCAGCTGAATATAGGAATCGCGTGCCTGAATCGGGTCAACCTTACGGCCAGTGTCGCCTGTGGTAACGCAGCCGCTCAAAAACAGGCTCAGCGTTAACATCAAGGCTGCAGACTTAATCATGCGCTCATCCTTTCTGGCAGAAACTACGAGTGATTGTTATCGCGAGCGGGTTCAACAACGTCCGCTTCGGCCGCCAATTGGCGCACTGCAATATAACGTTCACTGCGGCGAGTACGATCCATCACCTGGCCGACCAATTGGCCACAGGCCGCGTCAATATCTTCGCCACGCGTGGTCCGTACGGTGACGTTATAACCCGCCTGATGCAACATATCCTGGAAACGACGGATAGCATTGTTGCTGGGACGCTCATAACCAGAGTGCGGAAACGGATTAAAAGGAATCAGATTGATCTTGCAGGGAATATCGCGCAGCAACTCGATCATTTCCGCTGCATGCTCAGGACGATCATTAACATCCTTGAGCAGGGTGTACTCGATTGTCAGCGAGCGCTTCTCGCCGAGACCGGCAATGTACTTCTTGCAGGCCGGCAACAGCACCTCCAACGGGTACTTCTTGTTCAGCGGCACCAGCTGGCTACGCAGCTCGTTATTGGGCGCGTGAAGTGATAGCGCCAAGGCCACATCGGTAATCTCACCGAGCTTCTCGATCATTGGCACCACGCCTGAGGTGGACAGTGTCACCTTACGCTTGGAAATGCCATAACCCATGTCATCCATCATCAACTGCATAGAGTCGACGACGTTATCAAAATTCAGTAGCGGCTCGCCCATGCCCATCATCACCACGTTGGTCACCGAGCGATCAACGGTGGCAGGCACCGAACCGAAAGATTTGTTGGCAATCCAGACCTGGCCGATAATTTCCGCCACCGTCAGATCACTATTGAAACCTTGTTTGCCGGTCGAGCAGAAGCTGCAGTCCAGCGCACAGCCCGCCTGGGAAGATACACACAAGGTGCCTCGTCCATTCTGCGGAATGTAAACCGTCTCTACGCAACTGCCCGAGGCAACCCGCACGACCCACTTGCGTGTGCCATCGCGGGAAATATCCTCACTGACAACTTCCGGACCGCGGATCTCGGCGCAGGCCTTGAGCTTTTCGCGCAGGGCCTTGCCAACGTTGGTCATTTCATCAAAGTTGTCGACACCATAGTGATGAATCCACTTCATGATCTGGCCGGCGCGAAAACGCTTCTCTCCCAACTGCTCGAAGAAAGCTTCCAGTTTCTGCTGGGTCAAACCCAGCAAATTGGTCTTGCTGGTGGCATTAGTCATGGCGATCACATCACTTGGTTGGTGCAGAAGAGTTTGAACTTAGCGAGTGCGTGGGCACAGCTCAGTTTCTGCGAAGAAATAACCGATCTCGCGAGCGGCAGATGCAGCAGAGTCAGAACCGTGCACAGCGTTGGCATCGATAGACTCAGCGAAATCAGCGCGGATGGTACCGGCAGCCGCTTCTTTCGGGTTGGTTGCGCCCATCAGGTCGCGGTTTTTCAGCACGGCGCCTTCGCCTTCCAGTACTTGCACAACAACGGGGCCGGACGTCATGAAACCAACCAGATCCTTGAAGAAAGGACGCTCTTTGTGCTCGGCGTAGAAGCCTTCAGCATCGGACTGAGACAGCTGAACCATCTTGGCAGCAACGACGCTCAGACCAGCCTGCTCGAAGCGGCTCAGAATCTGACCAACAACGTTTTTGGCAACGGCATCGGGCTTGATGATAGACAGGGTACGTTCAACAGCCATGTAACTCTCCAGACAGTATTTTCGGATTGAAATGATAAAAAATGGTTAACCTGCGGATTATACGCAGGTTAAAGACAAATAGATAACAGCTGCAAGGATGCCAATTGAGGTTTGGCTCAACCGCCGTTTCGGAGGCGATTTACCACCAGGCAGATAACCTCGGCGGCGCGCGCCACGTCTTGCTCGGAGCTAAAGCGGCCGAGCGAAAGACGAATTGAGCTATGCGCCAGCTCATCACTCAATCCAATCGCCCGCAGCACATAAGAGGGCTCCACCGCCGCTGAGGTGCAGGCTGAACCACTGGACAATGCCAGATCCTTTAACGCCAGCAACAACAGCTCGCCATCAACACCGGCAAAAGCAAGATTCAAGTTGTGCGGCACGCGCGCATCAGCGCTGCCGTTGAGCGTTACCCCATCCAGCTCAGCCAAACCGGCCATCAAAGCATCGCGCAGGGCGCTAATACGCTGCACCTCAGCCTGCATTAACGAGCCAGCCAGCTCGAAAGCCTCGCCCATTCCCACAATCTGGTGGGTTGCCAGGGTGCCGGAGCGCATGCCGCGCTCATGCCCACCGCCGTGTATCTGCGCCTCTAGCCGCAGCGGCAAGCCACGACGCACGAATAGCGCACCAATACCCTTGGGGCCGTAGGTCTTGTGGGCGCTGAACGACATGAAGTCAACAGGCAAGGCCTTCAAATCTATGGGTAGTTTGCCGGTCGACTGCGCCGCGTCAACGTGAAACAGAACCTTGTGCGCGTGGGCGACGGCGCCAAGAGCAGCAATATCATTGACCGTGCCCAGCTCATTATTAACGTGCATAAGCGACACCAGCACGGTGTCGTCACGCAAAGCTGCCTCTAGTTGCTCGGGACTGATTATCCCTTCAGCGCCAGGCTGCAGATAGGTAACTTCAAACCCCTCGCGCTCCAGCTGATGGCAGCTATCGAGCACTGCCTTATGTTCTATTTTTGAGGTGATAATGTGCCGCCCCTGATCGGCAAGCGCATGCGCCACACCCTTGATCGCCAGGTTATCGGACTCGGTAGCACCAGAGGTCCAGACCAGCTCACGCGGATCTGCACCAACCAAATCGGCCACCTGACGCCGCGCCATTTCGACAGCCTCTTCGGCCTTCCACCCGTAAAGATGTGAACGTGACGCGGGGTTGGCAAAGTTACCGTCCAGCGTCAGGCAGGCCATCATCTTTTCCGCCACCTGCGGGTCGACTGGCGTTGTGGCCGCGTAATCAAGGTAAATGGGTTGCTTCATGGATTCACCTCAGCGTGCAATGGAGTCATTACTTTCAGCATCCACTGCCACTTCGCCGTCATCCTTCAGCAACTCAAAATCCTCACCACCCAGCGTTGGCAGCTCCTTGGCGCAGTAATCGCTGCCCAGCTCGCTCAACGCATTGCACATACCTTCAAGCCGACCGTCCACCGCATGCATATGGTCCAGCATCTGACCGATGGCACGGGCAACAGGGTCCGGCATGTCACGACTGACGCCATAGGCGTCGAAGCCAAGCTTTTCAGCCATGGCCTGGCGCTTGGCCTGCTGTTGCTGATCAGCCGACTGCTCCGCCTCCTTGACGATTATTCGGCCTGGGATACCCACCGCAGTCGCACCAGCAGGCACCGCTTTGGTCACCACTGCGTTGGAGCCGATCTTGGCACCCTTGCCGACGGTGAACGGGCCCAGCACCTTGGCGCCCGCACCGACCACTACGCCATCTTCCAGGGTTGGGTGGCGCTTACCATGATCCCAACTGGTCCCCCCGAGCGTGACGCCCTGATACAGGGTGACGTCATCACCGATCTCGGCTGTCTCGCCAATTACCACACCAAAACCATGGTCGATAAAAAAGCGGCGACCCAGCTTGGCACCCGGGTGAATCTCGATACCGGTTAACCAGCGCGCGAGATGCGACACCATGCGCGCCAGTAAAAAGGCATTACGCACCCACAAACCATGCGACAGACGGTGCATCCAGACCGCATGCAAGCCTGGATAGCAGGTCAGCACTTCCAGCGTGTTGCGCGCAGCAGGGTCACGATGGAAAACACTGGCTATATCTTCTTTCATGCGTTCAAACATGCTTAACGTCTCCGCTCACCGGATGCTTTGACTCCGATGGCTTTTTGGGTTTCGGTCAAAATACCACGCAGGATGTTCATCTCCATCCGATTGACCTGAATACGACCGTACAAACGGCGCAAGCGCGGCATCAACTGTCTGGGTTTTTGAGGGTCGTGGAAGCCGATTTCAACCAGCACCTGCTCAAGATGCTGAAAATACTGCTCCAGCTCTCCGGCAGTAGTCGGGGTTTCATTAGGCAGCGCGGTGGTCTCAATCTTATGCATCTTGGTCGGTGCACCGGCGCGCTGCAACGACTGCATACGCAATTCATAGGCCAACACCTGCACCGCCGCGCCCAGATTGAGTGAACTGAAGTCCGGCATTGACGGGATGTGCACGTGATACTGACAGCGCTGTAGCTCTTCACTGGTCAGGCCCGCATCTTCACGCCCAAAGACAATAGCGACCGGACCGCTTTGCTCGGACTCAAGACGATTCAGCACTTCATCTGCCGCTTCGCGCGGGTCAAGCACAGGCCAGGGAATACGGCGATCACGGGCACTGGTACCCAGTACCAGTACACAGTCGGCAATGGCCTCTTCCAGGGTTTCTACGATGCGCGCGCCCTGCAAAACGTCTTCAGCACCGGCAGCGCGAGCGTTGGCTTGCTGGTCAGGGAAACGCACCGGATCGACCAGCACCAACTCGTGCAGGCCCATGTTTTTCATCGCTCGCGCCGCACCACCGATGTTGCCAGGATGGCTGGTATTGACCAATACAACACGCACATTATTCAACACTGCAACACCTTTGGGCACCTGAATGAACCCTGCATATTACAAAAGCTATAGGGCGATAGCCATGATGCATTCATGTTGCCAAGGTTATCTGCTACAATTTCCGGCTTTTCATCTTCCCGACAGAGATACATCCCTATGCAGCCCATGCTGAACATCGCCCTCCGCGCCGCACGTAGCGCCGGAGAAATGATCTACCGTTCCATGGAACGTATTGATGTTCTTACCGTCGACGAGAAGGACGCTCGCGACTACGTGACCGAAATTGACCGCGCCGCCGAGCAGACCATTATTTCCCATCTGCGCAAGGCATACCCCGATCACAGTATCCAGGCTGAAGAGTCCGGATTTCAGCCTGGCCAGGGCGACGGCGCAGATACCGTGTGGATTATCGACCCACTGGATGGCACTACCAACTTCATCCACGGCGTACCGCATTTTGCGATCAGCATCGCTTGCCGGGTCAAAGGCCGCACTGAACACGCTGTAGTGTTCGATCCTATTCGTCAGGAAGAGTTTACCGCCAGCCGCGGCCGTGGCGCTGCCTTGAACGGCCGTCGCCTGCGAGTGAGCAACCGCAAAACCCTGGACGGCGCCCTGCTGGGTACCGGCTTCCCTTTCCGGGACAATCAGATCGACGCGCTGGACAACTATCTGGGCATGTTCCGCAGCCTGGTGGGTCAAACTGCTGGCATCCGTCGCGCTGGCGCTGCGAGCCTGGACCTGGCCTACGTGGCCGCCGGTCGCTACGACGCTTTCTGGGAATTTGGCCTGGCCGAGTGGGATATGGCTGCGGGCGCGCTTTTGATTCAGGAAGCAGGTGGCCTGGTCAGTGATTTCACTGGCAGCCACCACTTCCTCGACAAAGGCCACATCGTCGCTGGCAATCCCAAGTGCTTCAAAGCGGTGCTAACCGCCATTCAGCCGCACCTGACCTCCGGCATGAAACTCTAAGAGTTTCATGCCCAGCGGCAAGCTTTAAGCTACAAGCTACAAGCTACAAGCTACAAGCTACAAGCTGATTGTGCAGGCTTGAATAGAAAGGCCCATACGTTAGTTCGGTATGGGCCTTTTTTTGTGGGTTTTTTTTGGCTGGAAGCTGGAAGCTGGAAGCTGGAAGCTGGAAGCTGGAAGCTGGAAGCTGGAAGCTGGAAGCCAAGGATGTCCCGCGCGAACCCAGAGTCAAGTCCAGCAACGAAAAAAGCCCATACCAAAATCCGGTATGGGCTTTTTGTTCTAGCTTCTAGCTTCTAGCTTCTAGCTTACGGCTTGCAGCTTGCAGCTACATCGGCAAAGCCGATGCTAGGGCCGGTCGTCAATGGCCTCTTCGATCTGCGGCGGGATCAGGTCATCACGCGTCAGCTTCATAGTCACTAGCAAACCACCGGCAATGTAGATGGAGGAGTAGGTACCCACACCCACACCGATCAGCAACGCCGTCGCGAACCCGTGAATATTCTCACCGCCAAACCAGAACAGCGCGAGGAGCACCAGAATGGTCGAGAAAGAGGTTGCCAGGGTACGCCCCAGGGTTTGAGTGGTCGAGATGTTGATGATGTCGGTCAACTCAGTCTGACGCATCAACCGCATATTCTCCCGCACCCGGTCGAACACAACGATAGTGTCGTTCAGCGAATAGCCAATTACCGCCAGCAGGGCCGCCAGCACCGTCAGATCGAATGACAGACCGAACAGTGAAAATATGCCAAGGGTAAAGATCACGTCGTGGAAAAGCGCGACGATGGCCGACACGGCAAACTTCATCTGAAAGCGCAGCGATACGTAAAGCAGAATACCACCGAGCGCCAACAGCATGCCGAGGCCGCCCTTGTCGCGCAGCTCTTCACCTACCTGTGGGCCGATAAACTCGACACGCTTAACCGATACGTCATTGCCATCCTGGCGCTTCACCAACTGGGCAATTTCAGCGCCCAGATCAGGATTCTCGCTGGGCAGACGAATCAGCACATCCGTCGACGCGCCAAAGTTTTGCACCACCGCATCGTTCCAGCCGTTCTCGCGCAGTACACCGCGAATTTCTTCCAGATCAGCCGGCTGGCTATAGTTCAGCTCCACCAGCGCACCACCGGTAAAGTCGAGCCCCAGATTGAGCTGCTTGACTACCAGACTGGCAATCGACGCCAGCATCAGCACTATGGCAAGACCAAAGAAGACCTTGCGCAGCCCGAGGAAATTAATGGTTTTAATGTTAGTCATGGGTTGATCCTCACAGCCACAGCTTCTTGATGTCGCGTCCACCGACGGACAAGTTGACCATGGCACGGGTGACCATGATGGCACTGAACATCGAGGTCAGAATCCCCAGCGACAGTGTAACGGCGAAGCCCTTGATCGGACCGGAACCCATGGCAAATAGGATTACCCCGACCAGCAGCGTCGTCAGGTTACCGTCGATAATGGCGGAGAACGCCTTATCGTAGCCCTCATGCACAGCGCGCTGCGGCGATATCCCGTTGGCAACTTCTTCCTTGATACGCGAAAAGATCAGCACGTTGGCGTCGACCGCCATACCCAGCGTCAGCACGATACCGGCAATACCGGGAAGCGTCAGCGTGGCACCCAACAGCGACATAAGCGCCAACAGCAGCACAAGATTGAAGGTCAGCGCTATGCCAGCAAACACGCCGAATGCGCGATACACCAGCACCATGAAAATCAATACCAGCGCAAAACCGACCTGCGTAGCCGTCACACCCTTGGCAATGTTCTCTGCGCCCAGGCTGGGGCCGATAGTTCGCTCTTCAACAAAATGCATCGGCGCAGCTAGCCCGCCTGCACGCAATAATAGCGCTAGCTCAGAGGCCTCAGCGGGCGAATCCAGACCGGTGATGCGGAACTGGTTACCCAGCGCGCTTTGGATGGTCGCCAAGCTGATGATCGATTTCTCTTCAACAAAGGCCGGAATCTCGACCTGCTGCTCTACCCCATCAACTTCCTGGGTAACAGTGCGACTGATCTCGCGCTGCTCGATGAACAGTACCGCCATGCCACGACCGATATTGCTGCGCGTAGCGCGGTTCATCAATTCGCCGCCGTGACTATCCAGCTTGATATTAACTTGCGGGCGACCGTTTTCGTCGTAGTTGGACTGGGCGTCGGTAACCTGATCACCGGTAATGATGAGACTGCGCTCAACCTGAGCCGGCGGACGGCCGCTGCTGCCCCGATACTCAAAAGTTTCGGTGGTTGCCGCAGGCGCATCAGGCTCAGCAGCGAGGCGAAACTCGAGGTTCGCAGTCTTACCCAGCACCCGCTTGGCTTCAGCGGTATCCTGAACGCCCGGCAGTTCAACCACGATACGGTTGGCACCCTGACGCTGCACCAGCGGCTCGGCCACACCGAGCTCATTGACTCGATTACGGACAGTGGTCAGGTTCTGCTGAACCGCATATTCACGAATGTTGGAAATTTCCGCTTCGGTCAGGGTCAGCTGCAACACCTGCTGATCGCCCCGCTCGACCGAGTTCAGTGCAAACTGGGGATACTGCTTACCGATCAGGCGCCGCGCGGCCGACAGATCCTCTTCATTGGCGAAGCCAAATTGCAGGGTAGTGCCCTGGGTAGGCAAGCTGCGATAACGCAACTTTTCGGTACGCATCAAGCCACGCACTTCACTTTGATAGACATTGACCCGCGTCTCCAAAGCCTTGTCCATATCAACTTGCAGCAGGAAGTGCACACCACCGGAGAGATCCAGACCCAGAGTCATAGGTCCTGCGCCGATATTCATCAGCCACTCTGGCGTGGTTGGCGCCAGATTTTGTGCTACCACGTAATCGCGGCCCAGCGCATCGCGCACCACATCCTGCGCGCCCAATTGATCAGAGCGATTTACCAGGCGCACCAGACCAGAACGGCCATTACTGCCCAGTTCACTGCCCTTGGTCTGCAGGCCAGCACTGGCCAGCGCCTGCTCAATAAGATCAAGGTCGGTCTGTTCGATAGTTTGGGTGGAGCTGGCACCGGAAATCTGAATGGCAGGATCGTCCGGATACAGGTTAGGCGTGGCATAGATCAGGCCAAGCGCGAGCACGACCACAATCAGCAAGTACTTCCAGAGGGGGTAACGGTTGAGCATATCAGGGCCTGATAGCAGTCCGGGCGCCTTATCGGCGCCCGGAACAGAGTTCTACATGAGGGATTAGATGGCTTTCAGCGTGCCCTTGGGCAACACGGCGACAATAGCGCCTTTCTGAAACTTCAGTTCCTGACTGTCAGTCACTTCCAGCACCACGAACTCATCTGTCACTTTCTTGACCTTGCCCAGAATACCGCCACCGGTCACTACTTCATCGCCGTTGGACAGATTTGCCAGCAGGTTCTTGTGCTCTTTCGCACGCTTGGACTGCGGACGCCAGATCATCAGATAGAAAATAACGACGAAGCCGACCAGAAAAATCCATTCAAAACCGGCACCCATAGGCGCGGCTGCGCCGCCAGCTGATTGCGCCATAGCGGCGGGGATGAAAAAGCTCATGTGATACTCCTGTTATTAAACTGCTAGAAAATCGGTTATGGGGGCGATCCGAGCGCCAATCAAGCCTGCAATGGAGGAACCGGCAGACCCAGCTTGGCGTAGAAGTCTTCCACAAAGTCGGTCAATGTACCCTGTTGAATGGCACTGCGCAAACCTGCCATAAGCCGCTGATAATGCCGCAGGTTATGGATAGTATTGAGCATGCTGCCAAGCATTTCGCCACACTTGTCCAAGTGATGCAGGTACGCCCGTGAGAAGTTCTGACAGGTGTAGCAATCACAGGCTGAATCAAGCGGGCTCCGATCGTGACGATGCACCGCATTACGGATCTTGATGACCCCCGCCTCGGTGAACAAATGCCCGTTGCGCGCATTACGCGTAGGCATCACGCAATCGAACATATCCACGCCGCGCCGCACACCTTCCACCAGATCTTCCGGCTTGCCAACACCCATCAAGTAACGAGGTTTTTCTGGCGGCATGTGGCCGGGCAGGAAGTCCAGCACGCGCATCATCTCGTCTTTGGGCTCGCCCACTGACAGGCCGCCAATCGCCAGACCATCAAAGCCGATCTCGCATAGCCCTTCCAGCGAGCGCAGGCGCAGACTCTCGTGCATACCACCCTGAACGATACCAAACAGCGCCGAAGGATTACCTTCGTGCGCAGCTTTAGAGCGCTTGGCCCAGCGCAGTGACAACTCCATGGAGCGCCGCGCAGTATCTTCATCGGCGGGATAAGGCGTGCACTCATCAAAGATCATCACGATATCCGAGCCCAGTTCACGCTGAACCTGCATGGACTCTTCCGGCCCCATAAACACCTTGGCGCCATCGACCGGCGAGGAAAAATACACGCCCTCCTCCTTGATTTTGCGCATAGCGCCCAGGCTGAACACCTGGAAACCACCGGAATCAGTGAGAATCGGGCCCTTCCACTGCATGAAATCATGCAGGTCGCCATGTTGCTGAATCACCTTGGTCCCTGGGCGCAGCCAGAGGTGAAAAGTATTACCGAGAATAATCTGCGCGCCGATCGCTTCTACATCGCGCGGCAACATGCCCTTGACGGTGCCATAGGTACCTACAGGCATAAAGGCAGGCGTCTCCACGACACCACGCGGAAAGGTCAGGCGTCCGCGACGGGCCTTGCCATCGGTGGCCAGCAATTCAAAGGACATGTGACTCATGGGGTAACCTCGGGGCCGCGAGCGGCTGGATTGCGGGTGATAAACATGGCATCACCGTAACTGAAAAAACGATAACCACCGGCTACAGCCGCCGCGTAAGCGGCCATGGTTTCGGGATAGCCAGCAAAGGCCGACACCAGCATCAGCAGCGTCGACTCCGGCAAATGAAAGTTGGTCACCAGCGCATCGACGACATGAAAGGTCTTGCCCGGATACAGAAAAATATCGGTATCACCTGTGAACGGCTTGATCTGCCCATCACGTGCTGCCGACTCCAGCGAGCGCACGCTGGTGGTACCCACCGCGATAACACGACCGCCACGGGCCTTGCATTGCTCGACCGCCGCGACTACCTCAGGACCGACCTCAAGCCATTCCTGATGCATCACGTGATCTTCAATGCGCTCAACCCGAACCGGCTGAAAGGTACCCGCGCCAACATGCAATGTCACTTCTGCAGTCGCTACGCCCTTGTCCGCTATGGCCTGCAGCAATGCCTGATCAAAATGTAGTCCGGCGGTGGGCGCGGCTACCGCGCCTTGACGTTTGGCATAAACCGTTTGATAGCGCTCACGGTCCGCCTCTTCATCCGGCCGATCAATATAGGGCGGCAACGGCATATGCCCGACGCGATCCAGCAGCGGTAAAACCGGCTCGGCAAAGCGCAGCTCAAACAGCGCATCATGGCGCGCCACCATCTCAGCGACACCCTCACCATCAAGCAAAATCCGGCTTCCCGGCTTGGGCGATTTGCTCGAGCGGATATGCGCCAGCACGCGATACTCATCCAGCACCCGCTCAACCAGAACTTCAAGCTGCCCGCCGGTTTCCTTGCGGCCAAACAGCCGCGCTGGAATCACCCGCGTATTGTTGAACACCATCAGGTCGTCAGGGCGCAAATAATCGAGCAGATCAGCAAAACGCCGATCACTCAATTCGCCGCTAGGACCATCCAGACAGAGCAAACGACTAGCCCTACGCTCAGCTAATGGATGACGCGCGATAAGTTCGTCGGGCAAATCGAAGGCAAAATCACTGAGACGCATGCAGGCAGCGGTTCCGGAGGAGTTTGAAAGGGTGCACATAATAGCGGAAAACACGACCCGCCGCGATCATTCACACAAACGAATGTCATTTGAGCATTGACCTTTATGCCCACTGCTTCGTATACTCCGCGCCGGCTTGCATGAAGCGCAAAGCCTCGATGGCGGAATTGGTAGACGCGGCGGATTCAAAATCCGTTTCTGGTGACAGAGTGGGAGTTCGATTCTCCCTCGAGGCACCATCTGACTCACTCAGATGGTTGTGGCAAGACCCTGAAAACAACCA
The DNA here is from genome assembly GCF_014077575.1 of Pseudomonas sp. 5Ae-yellow. Lineage (NCBI taxonomy): Bacteria > Pseudomonadati > Pseudomonadota > Gammaproteobacteria > Pseudomonadales > Pseudomonadaceae > Pseudomonas > Pseudomonas sp. 5Ae-yellow. The sequence goes on from NZ_JACGWE010000001.1 coordinate 157,908, forward strand.
GCCCTGAGCTGGTTTTTTTGTGCCTGAATTTCAGCTCCGCCGCTCGCCTGACTCAGCATCAGGGCAGCTGCACACCACCCTCCGCACGATGCAGTGCACGCAGACGCCCAGCCAACCGGCGAATGTTGTGCTTGCCCAACTCAATTTCGCTGCGCCGCCCAGCGTCCAGTAACGCCAGCAGGTGCTCATCAAGATTACCGGCCATATCCAGCAAGCCCTGACGCCGCTCGGCGCTGCGCTGCTGCAACTGCTGCCATTCGCTTGCTTGCGGCAGCCCATAACCGGCGCCCAGCAACTCGGCCGGACGACTGAGATAGCCACTATTCGCCAGTAACTGCTGCATCAGCTGTTCAGTGTCATCCAGGCCCTTATGCCCGGTACCACGTAACGCCTGATAGCGCGCCTTCAGCTCCTGACGCACCAGCAGCATCTGGCGGCGCTGCGCGGCCTGCTCCAGCAGAAGCAGTGCTGCAGTAGTGCGCTGATCGCCCGCTGACAACCAGGCAGCGCGCTGCGCTGCACCCAACGCCAACCAATCATCGACACGCTCGGCAGGCACCTCAAGGTTGGCCCGAACCACGTCAAGCATGACCTGATAGCGCTCACCGTAGGAGTCAAAAAAATAGCCACGACGCATTGCCCATTCGCGATCAGCCAGCGCAATGTCATCAGCCAAACCTCGCCCCTTAAGCAGCGCCAGCAGCCCTGTGGGCGTTATGCTTTCGAGGTCCGCCAGTTCAGTATTGGCCGTGCCGCTGCGCAGTAGCTTGAGCGTTTCAACCGCGCAGTTGTTATTGATGAAATAGTAGGTACCGTCATAGCTCCAGTGCAGCTGTGCAGCCTGCTCAATCAAACCTTTACGCTCCTGCTCATTGAGCTGCAAGGGAATCGAGCTGAGGCTTCGCAGTTCCAGCTTGGTGTATTCATCGACGACCTGAGTGAGCGGCAGAATGAACAGCCGAGAGGGGTAGTTGCCGGTGAGGCCGTCCCAGCTGGAGAGCTGAACATCCTCTACGAACGCACGAAACGACAGGACCAGATGCTGATCGACGTCCAGCATACAGTCCGGTCCAACCGGGCGGCCCGGCGCACAGATCACCAAGCGCAGCATGCTGTGCCCCCAGCGACTAGCCCAGGCCTGGTTAGGCTCGGCCAGCAGATAGTGCACCGCATAAACACGCTGCGGATCGATTCGCCCCAACGCCTGCTGCGCAGGATCCAGGCTGGCATTGAGGTAGGGATAACTAGCGGAGCAGGACTGCACATGCTCCGGCGCCCAGTTGAAGTGCTGACGGAAAAAAGCAAACAGCGCCGGGCGGCGACAAGCGTATTGCGGGTCGAGCAGGAAATACTCGACATTCACTGCGACGAACTCACTGGGACTGGTCAGCTCGTAACGATCAGGGCTGCGATCACGCTGATGGTTAACATTGACGCGTGCGCCGCGCTCACCTACCCGCTCGGGCCAGCCAGCCAAGTCAAGCAAACGTGGATCATCACTGAGGCTAAAGCGTCGCTCGCCTTGCCCACGGCACCACGACGGCAACCCCACCAGCCCAAGGCTTTGTTGCTGTGACTGGCAGTGCTGGAACAGCCGACGCTGCCGGTCGGAGCCGTAACGGCCTCGGTCGTAGAGATGAGCTATCTCATGAACCAGGGTTGCCAGCAGTTGCTGGCGTGTAGGATCAGCGTCCTGCGCAGCGACAAGCACAGACAGCTGCCGACGATTGAGCAGGAGCTTGCCACTTGCGCTCGCTCGACCGACCACACTGGCATCCAGTGCCGAGCTCCAGCGCACAGGCACCTCGGCATCAAGCCTGCTGAGCAGAACAGGTGGCAGCACCCTGCTGACGTCAGCCAACAGCGCCTGGCTGGCCGCCAGTTCCGCCTGATTCAAGTCGTCAGACTGCAAGACCAGACGCAATGCTGCCTGTGCCGGCAGGCACAACAGCAGCAAAAACGTCAGCAGACCAAGCCGAACGCCGCTCAACGGGCGAGGATGGCCTCAGCCAACTGCATGTCGCTGGCGCTCAGAGCAGGCTGTTGTTGACGAATGTGCGCCAACGCAGCTTCCAGGCGCACACCACGAATGCTGCCACCACTGGCAACGAAGCTGGCCGCATCATCCTGGGCTTGCAGCAGCACCTTGTCGTTGCCGCCCGAGCTGACGTCACTGGTACCTTCAACACTATTAGCCAGGGACGCACCAATGGTATCTGTAGTAGCGATAAAGCTGCTCGCAAAGGCCAGACCAGAGAAAGCAAACACACCGATAGCAGCAAACAGGGAAAGACGTTTCATGGGAGCGCTCCTAAGCAAAGCAAAAGTGACACCCGCTGCAACCAATCAACCAGGGCAACAAGGCGCTTACCGCCGCTAAATAATAGCTGGTTTCACCAGCCGATACTCGCGGACTCTGTCACAGACCGCCGTTACGCCATGGTCAATTGGTGCCCCACCATACCCAGGACAAAGCCCAAGACGGCCCCCATGGGCGGCCCCCAATGTTTCTCCAGCTGTGCCTGAGGGGCAATATCCTGAAATACCGAGTAGCAAATCCCGCCAGCAGCAAACAGCATGACCATAGCAACCACTGAGGGGTAAGCTGACAACCAGCTGTATCCGAGCACGCCAAATATCGGCCCAAGCAAGGCAATTGCTGCAAAAATCAGCGCGATACGCCGAGCCCCATAATGTGTAGCAGCACGCAATTCTCGACAGGCGTTGAATCCTTCCGGCAGATTCTGCAGCGTCATCAGACAGGCCAACAACACACCACTGCTTTCGCCCACGGCAAAAGCGGCGCCCAGCGCCAGCGACTCGGGGAGAAAATCGGATAGCATCGCAGCCAGCTGCCCCGCCGGCGTCTTTACACGATCAAGCAGAACATCCAGAGCCATAAAGGCGACACCACCCGCCACAAAGTAAAACGCAGCCAACCAGGTCGATAACGGCGCGATGCCCTCTGGCACCAGCACAAGCGCCACCGCCGACAGCAAGGCACCACCACCAAAAGCGATGATGCCGTGACGATATTCATCCGTCAGCCAAGTGGGCCGCAGCTGATCAACGCCCGCCAGCAACGCGCCCAGCGGCATGGCCATACCCGCCATGAAGGTCAGTGCGATGACCAGATAAAACTCCTGCATCTACCTCTCCATTTTCAATACCGGTCGCTACGCTTGTCATCATCGCGCGCAGACACAAAAAAGCCCTGCACAAACAGGGCTTTCCTAACCACTCAGGTCACTATCTGCGCCTTACAGTTCGTCCAGAAAACGCTCGGCATCCAGTGCTGACATACACCCGGCACCGGCAGAGGTAATCGCCTGGCGATAGACGTGATCAGCGACGTCACCCGCGGCAAAAACGCCGGCGATATTGGTTTGCGTCGCGTTGCCTTCGGTGCCGCTCTTGATCTTAAGATAGCCGTCGTGCATGTCCAGCTGGCCTTCGAACAAGCTGGTATTCGGTGTATGACCAATGGCGATAAAGACCCCGGCCAACGCAATATCCTCAGTACCGCCACTGTTCAGCGCGATACGCATGCCGGTCACGCCGGTTTCATCGCCCAGCACTTCATCCAGCGTCGCGTTCAGCTTCAGTTCGATTTTGCCTTCAGCAACACGAGCCAGCAGCTTGTCGACCAGTATCTTCTCAGCGCGGAAAACTTCGCGGCGATGCACCACAGTTACTTTTTTGGCGATATTAGCCAGGTAGAGTGCTTCTTCGACCGCTGTGTTACCGCCACCCACGACCGCAACTTCCTGATTACGGTAAAAGAAACCGTCACAGGTGGCGCAGGCAGAAACCCCCTTACCCATAAAGGCTTCTTCAGACGGCAAGCCCAGGTAACGAGCAGACGCGCCAGTGGCAATGATCAGCGCATCGCATTGGTACTCACCGCTGTCGCCCCACAAAGTGAAGGGACGCTTGCTGAGGTCAACCTTGTTGATGTGATCAAACTGAATCTCGGTCTCGAAGCGCTCTGCGTGCTTGCGCATGCGCTCCATCAAGTCAGGACCCTGCAGACCTTCAACATCACCCGGCCAGTTATCCACTTCGGTCGTGGTGGTCAACTGACCGCCCATCTGCATACCGGTGATCAATAACGGCTTGAGATTGGCTCGAGCGGCGTAAACCGCTGCACTGTAGCCGGCCGGGCCCGAGCCCAGAATGATCAGACGAGAGTGACGCACTTCAGACATAAAATCCTCCGATTCACCACCACAGTGGCGAGCTAAAAAAGCAGAGCAATCCTGGGGTAAGGGGACCCCGCCAAGCGGCTGATCACTCTGGAAAATCGATTCGAACTTAGAACCTAGAGCTTGGCGGCGTGCTCAGCGAGGTAGCTGGCGACCCCTTCCGGGCTCTCCTGCATACCTTTCTGCCCCTTGCGCCATCCAGCGGGACACACCTCACCATGCTCTTCGGTAAATTGCAGCGCTTCAATCAAACGAATCATCTCGTCGACCTCACGCCCCAGTGACAAATTATTCACTACCTGGTGCTGCACTACGCCAGCGCGATCAATCAGGAAGGAGGCACGCAGCGCTACACCGTCTTCATGCTCTACCCCATAAGCCTGCGTGATCTCGTGTTTGACATCAGCCACCATGGTAAAGCCGACCGGACCAATACCGCCCTTCTCTACTGGCGTATTGCGCCACGCGTAATGGGTGTACTGCGAATCAACCGAAATGCCCACTACTTCAACACCCAGCGCACGAAACTTCTCCATGCGATTATTGTGGGCAATAATTTCCGAGGGGCAGACAAAGGTAAAATCCAGCGGCCAGAAAAATACCACAATATATTTGCCGCGCAGCGAAGAGAACGCGAAATCCTCTACAATACTGCCGTCAGCCAATACCGCTGGTGCGGTAAAATCTGGTGCCACCCGGTTAACCAGTACACTCATAGCGACCCTCCCGAGCCATCTACAGGGACGCAGCTTAAAGCGTCCAAAGACATGTGGAAATTGCAAAGACTGTATCAGCCAAATAGTTTACCCCTATAGCCTTTGCCTAGCCCGTTTTTCATTGAGGAACCCAACACCATGAAGGATACATTCGACGTACTGCGCGGACCCGATTACCTCAAAGAGGGCTGGCGTACTATCAGGCAGCCAGGTCTGCGCCGCTTCGTGTTGATTCCGCTGATGCTTAACCTGATCGTATTTGCCGCGCTCATCAGCTGGGGCGCCAAGCAGTTCGATCTGCTGATGCTGCGCTTGATGCCGCAACTGCCTGAATGGGCGAGCTTCATTGAATGGCTGCTCTGGCCGCTGTTTGCGTTGGTGGTATTACTGGTGCTGTTCTTCGGCTTCAGCGTCGTTGCCAATATCATCGCGTCACCATTCTATGGCTTTCTCGCCGAGAAGATCGCCGAGCGCGAGCGCAATGAAGTCAGCCCGCCTACCAGCTACCGCGATATCTTGCTGGTAGTCCCCCAAAGTATCGGGCGCGAACTGCGCAAGCTGCTCTACTACCTGCCACGCTTGGTGATATTGCTGTTGCTGACGCTGATTCCAGTGGTCAACCTGGTTGCCTCACCGCTGCTGCTGGTGTTTGGCGTTTGGATGATGGCGGTGCAGTACATCGATTATCAGGCAGACAACGAGAAAGTCAGCTTTATCGATACGCTGCGCTGGATGCGCGGCCGCCGGGGGCTTTCGCTGGGATTTGGGTTTCTCGTTTATATAGGCATGCTCATCCCGCTGGTCAATCTACTGGTCATGCCATCTGCGGTAGCGGGTTCCACCCTGCTGTGGATACGCGAGCGGCGCGTTCAGCCATCATAAAACCGTAATAAATCTGTCACGCCGGCATCATACCCCGACTCCATACTCGGGGCATGAACATAGCCCAGCCTCCCGGCCAGTGCTTCGCACTGGTTACCGAAACCTATCCTCCGCAGATTAACGGGGTCAGCAATACGCTGGGCAAACTCTGTCAGGGGCTACTTGGCCGCAACCATCGAATCCAGCTGATCAGACCCGCCCTGCCGGGCGAAAAGCCCGGCTCACGCCAAGCCGGAAACTTGCTGGAACGTTGCGTGCGCGGCCTGCCGATACCTGGCTACCCCGGCCTCCAGTGGGGCCTACCGGCACAGCGCAAGCTTAAGCAACTGTGGAGCAGAGAACGTCCGGACGCGATCTACCTGGCAACTGAAGGCCCGCTCGGCTGGTCTGCACTGCGCTTGGCACGGCGGATGAAAATCCCGGTCATTAGCGGCTTTCACACCAACTTCCAGCAGTACAGTAACTACTTTCATCTGGGCTTGTTTCACGAGCCCGCCATGCGCTACCTACGCTGGTTTCACAACCAGACGCAACTAACCCTGGTGGCCAGCACAACACAGCAGCGGGAACTCACTCGCCTGGGTGTACAGCACCTCTCGATGCTCGGACGCGGCGTGGATTGCGAACAGTTTCACCCTGCCCATCGTTGTGAAACGCTGCGCAGCCAATGGGGTGCAGGTACAAAAGATACCGTGCTGCTGCACGTAGGCCGGTTGTCACCGGAGAAAAACCCAGAGTTACTGGTAGAGAGCTGGAGCAAGCTGAAAACGGCTTACCATGATGCCGAGCGAAAGTTACATATGGTTATCGTGGGCGACGGGCCCTCGGCAGACGAGCTACGCAAACGCATGCCAGATGCTATATTCACCGGCGCTCTGACCGGCTCCGCCCTCGCAGGCGCCTATGCCAGCGCGGATATTTTTGTCTTCCCGAGCTTGACCGAAACCTTCGGCAATGTGGTTACCGAAGCCATGGCATCCGGCTTGCCAGTGTGCGCTTTTGATACCGCTGCCGCGCACCAGCATATCCAGGATCGTTACAGTGGCAGCCTTGCACCAGCCGGTCACGATCAGTTGTTCAACGACAATTTACAGTGGTTGGCGCAGGACGTAGAAGGCCGTCGCAGTATTCGACTGCACGCCCGGCACCGGGCTTGCCAGCTAGACTGGCAAGCCATAGTGCAACGCTTTGAGCGCTACCTGCAGCATGCAGCGCTCAGTCATACCATCCCGGCGCAAGCAGTTCCAAGCAAATAGAACCGCTTGCGCGCGCAAGGCTTAGACCAGCGTTTTCAGCGCTTCGCGGCTGAAGGGCTGAATGTCGCCAAAGCGACCTTCGCGCACTTTGTCAGCCCACTGAGGATCAACCAGCAACGCACGACCCACGGCAACCAGGTCAAACTCGTTGGCCGCCAGGCGAGTCAGCAGGTCATCAATATTGGCCGTCTGCGCTATCTTGTCGGTATTGACCATGAACTCCAGAAACTCACCATCCAGACCAACACTACCGACGGTAATCGCGGGTTTGCCGGTGATGTTACGCGTCCAACCCGCCAGGTTGAGATCGGAACTTTCAAACTCCAGCTCCCAGAAACGACGCTGTGAACAATGGAAAATATCCACACCAGCGTCAGACAGCGGTGCCAGGAACTGCTCCAGCAGCTCAGGCGTTGGCGCCAATCGTGCGGTGTAATCCTGCTGTTTCCACTGCGAGAAGCGGAAAATTACTGGATAATCAGGCCCGACAGCAGCGCGTACCGCACGCACGATTTCAACCGCGAAACGACCACGATTCTCCATGCTACCGCCATAATTGTCGGTACGCTGGTTAGTGCCTTCCCAGAAGAACTGATCGATCAGATAACCGTGGGCGCCGTGCAGCTCGATGGCATCAAAACCAATCTCTTTAGCGTCTTTGGCCGCCTGTGCGAAGCCGGCAACCACGTCATCGATATCAGCCTGCGTCATACCCTTGACCAGGACTTTGCCTTCCTTCTGCTTTTCCATCGGGCCAAAACCCGGTACGTCCGGATAAGGTTCGGTACCTAAACGGCGCACGTTACCTACGTGCCAAAGCTGCGGAGCGATCTTGCCACCGGCGGCGTGCACAGCATCGACAACCTGTTTCCAGCCAGCCAGCGCGTCTTCACCATAAAAGTGCGGCACACTTGGGTAGCCACTGGCACCCGGATGGTTGATCACGGTGCCTTCCGTCACGATCAGGCCTACACCTGATTCAGCGCGGCGACGGTAATAATCAACCACCGCCTGACCCGGCACACCCTTGGGTGAAAAATTACGCGTCATGGGCGCCATAACGATGCGGTTACTCAGGGTCAGCGGACCCAGTTTAAAGGGGGTAAACAGTGGAGTTACATCTGCAGACATGCATTAATCCTCATAGATCGTGAACAATAGGTTGGTCTAAAGCAGAGCTGACCGGTCGTCTTGGTTTTTTTGCAGGGAGCGCGGCTCAAACTTGCAGCATGCGCTCAAGCTGATCGATAAATACCCTTAGCGGGGCGATCTGCCGATCCGTTTTCATTCGCAGCAGAGCCCCCTCCCAGGCAGCACCGATAAAGCTGGCAAGCGCAGCCGGGTCCTGATCCTGTGGAATCTCACCAGCATCGCGCGCCTGCTGCAGACACTCAGCCAGCACCCGGCTGGAGCTATGCAATATGGCCGCCGCAGCAAAGCCTATTGGCTGACTTTCATCAGCCTTTTCATGGCAGAGACTACCAATAAAGCACTGATGCAGCGGCTGTTCCTGATTGGCAAAGTAGCCAATCAGGTCACGATAACAACGCAGGATGCGCTCGCGTGGTGATAGCTCTGGTGTGCTCAGAGCGGCAGCAAATCGTTCAATTCGAGGCGTGTAATAGTAGTGCAGCGCCTGAATAGCGAAGTCTTCCTTACTCTCGAAATAGTGATAGAAAGAGCCCTTGGGCACACCGGCACCCTGAGTGATTTCCTGCACCCCGGTGCCGTTGTAACCCTTGCGCAACATCACGCTGGTGCCGGCCGCCAAAATGCGCGCACGTTTATCCTGGATCGTATTCATGTGAGCACTATACGACTGGTCAACTTGCTTGAATACAAAAGCCGCCCATCATTGATTCTATTGATGACGGGGAATCCATTTCGCCCAGCGCCAAACGGCAGGCGAAAAAAAACCAGCCATCGCTGGCTGGTTTTTACTGCGCAAGCTTGGGGGAGCTTAGTGCTCCACGCCACCCTCACCATGAATATGACCGTGGGCCATTTCATCTTCAGTTGCGTCACGCACTTCAACTACCTTCACATCAAAGGTCAGCTGCTCGCCGGCCAGCGGGTGGTTGCCATCTACAGTAACCTCATCGCCTTCGAGCGCCTTGATAGTAACAATCTGCATGCTACCGTCAGGACCGGACGCATGAAACTGCATGCCCACTTCCAACTCGTCAACGCCTTCAAACATGTTGCGGCCCAGCACAGCAATCAGCTCGGCATTAAACTCGCCATAGGCTTCGGCAGGCTCAACAGTCACATTGACCGCATCACCAGCCTGCTTACCTTCCAATGCCTTTTCCAGACCTGGAATAATGTTGCCAGCGCCCTGAAGGTAGACGAGCGGAGCGCCACCATCGGAGGAATCCAGCACCTCGCCATCTGCATTGGTCAGGGTGTAGTCGATGGAAACAGCCTTGTTGGCAGCAATCTGCATAATATCGTTCCTATCTTTTGCTTAAAAATCGTGAGTGTACGCGGATTAGGTCTCAAACGCACGGCTTGACCCGACTAGCGGCGCGACTGAAGATGTCAGATATACGACGTTACGCCAGCTGAACCTTGCGTACCGATAAGCATCCAAGCGAGCACACGCTACGCTGAATGCGGTTTATTACCGGCAGCAGAAACTGCCCATAGACACAGGAACATTGACGTTACCATGACACACCGCCTGGTATTGGTCATCAACGGTGGCAGCTCATCTATCAAGCTGGCACTGCGTAAACAGGGAAGTTCAAAACCCGTATTTGAAGCTCAGGCCGAACGCCTGAATACCCCGCAAGCCAGTTACAGCTTTCCGGGTGGCAGCGAATGCAGCCTACCCGACGCCAACCATCAAGATGCATTGAATGCGCTACTGCCACTACTCGACGCGCACCTCGATCAACCGATCAGCGCGGTGGGCCATCGCGTCGTTCACGGCGGCGAGCAGTTTACCGGGCCACGCCTGATCAACGATGAAGTGCTTGCCGGTATCGAGGCCAATGCACCACTGGCGCCCCTGCATAACCCAGCTAACCTGAGCGGGATTCGTGCCGCCATGAAACTGTTGCCGGATATTCCGCAAGTCGCGGTATTCGACACTGCCTTTCATCAAAGCATGCCACCGCACGCCTTCCGCTATGCGCTACCCGACGAGCTGTACGCCGTACACGGCGTGCGCCGCTATGGTTTTCATGGCACCAGCCATCAATATGTAGCGCATCAGGCCAGCCTGCTGACCGGTCGCGCCGAAACGGCTGGCGCATGGCTTAGCGCACACTTGGGCAATGGCTGTTCCAGCTGCGCCATCCTCGATGGCAAAAGCATGGACACCAGCATGGGACTGACACCGCTGGAAGGCCTGGTCATGGGCACGCGTAGCGGCGATGTAGACCCTAACCTGCACGCGCATCTGGCGCGCACCCTGGGCTGGGATCTACCCCGCATTGAACGCCTACTGAATCGCGAGAGCGGCCTGCTTGGTCTTTCCGGGTTGTCGAACGACATGCGCGAGCTGGAGCAGGCTCGCGCTCAAGGCCACGGCGGCGCCCAGTTGGCCATTGAGGTGTTCTGCTACCGCCTCGCGCGCTCACTGGCCGGCCTTGCCGTCGCATTGCCGCGCGTCGATGGCTTGATCTTCACCGGCGGTATCGGCGAAAACTCGGCACTCACGCGTGCCCTCACGCTGAGCCATCTGGCGGTCATGGGCCTGCGCGTCGATCCGGACCGCAATAGCGCGCTGAAACGCGGCGAAGCGGGCCGCATTGAAGCAACAGGTTCGCCCGCCATTTTGGTCATACCCACGGATGAGGAGCGGCAGATTGCCGAAGAAAGCCTCACCCTTCTAGATCGTCAGCACCTGGAGATGGAAACCCCGGCATGAGCCAGCATACTTTCTTTATCGCCCCTACCGGCTTTGGCGTCGGTCTCACCTCTACCAGCCTTGGGCTGATACGTGCACTCGAACGCACCGGCTTGCGCGTGCACTTTCTCAAGCCCATTGCCCAGCCACACCCTGGCGATGAAGGCCCCGAGCGCTCCACCGAACTGATCAGCCGCACCCTGGGACTAACGCCGCCCCCTGCTATGCCGCTGGCACAAGTAGAACATCTGCTGGCGATCGGCGAACTGGACGACCTGATGGAAGAAATGGTCGGGCGTTATCAGCAGGCCGCACAGGATGCGGATGTAGTGGTGGTCGAAGGCATGGTACCCACGCGCCAAAGCAGCTATACCGCGCAGATCAATCAGGCTCTGGCCAAAAGTCTGGATGCCGATGTCATCCTGGTCACCACACCGGATGGCGACGACATGGCCACCCTGGCTGATCGCATAGAGATTCACGCCCAGGCATTCGGTGGACCAACGCATCCCAAGGTGCTTGGGGTCATCGTCAACAAGGTACACGGACTGGAAGACGAAGCACTGGCCGATGTGCCAGACGGACGTGCACTAAAAAGCACGCTGAAAACGTTCGCACAGGAACTGAAAACAGCATCCGCCCGACTGGACACTGAAGACTTTCGTCTGATTGGCTGCGTACCCTGGCAGGACGAACTCAACGCGCCACGCACTTCCGACATTGCCAACTTACTGAAAACTACCATCTATCATCCCGGCGAGATGCACCAGCGCCGTGTAATGGAGATAGCGCTCTGCGCACGCACGGTACCCAATATTATCGACCGGCTTAAACCGGGCACATTGATAGTTACCCCAGGCGACCGTGACGATATCATCATCGCCAGCAGCCTGGCGTCACTGGCTGGCACGCCGTTGGCCGGCCTGTTGCTGACCGGCGACATGCCGCCTGATCCGCGAGTGGTGCAGTTATGCCAGCCCGCACTGGATCAGGGGCTGACCATCCTCGGCGTTGCCACCAACAGCTTTGACACCGCCACTCAGCTCGACCGCATGAACCGCGAGATCCCCATTGATGACCGTGACCGCGCCGAACGCGTCACCAACTTTGTCGCCTCGCACATTGATCAAACCTGGCTCGCCAAGCGCTGCGATACGCCCCGCGAAAAACGCATGTCACCACCCGCGTTTCGCTATGAGCTGGTACGTCAGGCCCAGCGTGCAGCCAAATGCATTGTGTTGCCCGAAGGCGATGAGCCGCGCACCGTGCAAGCCGCTGCCATCTGCCAGCGTCGCGGCATTGCCAACTGCATACTGCTGGCCAAGCGCGACGCTGTTGAAGCCGTTGCCCGCGCGCAGCACATCACCTTACCTGAGGGGCTACAGATAGTAGACCCGGACGAGGTACGCGAGCGTTACGTCGCCCCCATGGTTAAGCTGCGCGAAGGCAAGGGCCTTAATGGACCCATGGCGCTGCAACAGCTGGAAGACAACGTGGTGCTGGGAACCATGATGCTGGCACTGGATGAAGTCGACGGCCTGGTCTCCGGCGCCATTCACACCACAGCCAATACGATCCGCCCGGCTTTTCAGCTGATCAAGACGGCACCTGGCTACAACCTGGTGTCCTCCATCTTCTTTATGCTGCTACCCGAGCAAGTTCTGGTTTACGGTGACTGCGCGGTAAACCCAGACCCCAGCGCTGAAGACCTGGCAGAAATTGCCATCCAGAGCGCGCGTTCGGCAGAAGCATTCGGCATCCCAGCCAAGGTCGCGATGATCAGTTATTCAACCGGCAGCTCAGGCAGTGGCAGTGAGGTCGAGAAAGTACGTGAGGCCACCCGCCTGGCCAAGGAGCGCGAACCAGGGTTGTTGCTCGACGGCCCGCTCCAGTATGATGCCGCCGCCATTGCCAGCGTTGGTCGGCAGAAAGCGCCAGATAGTCCGGTAGCCGGTCAAGCCACCGTGTTCGTGTTTCCAGACTTGAACACCGGCAACACCACCTACAAGGCAGTCCAGCGTAGCGCCAACGTCGTCAGTGTCGGCCCGATGTTGCAGGGACTGCGCAAACCGGTTAACGATCTGTCACGAGGGGCACTGGTAGACGATATCGTTTACACCATAGCCTTGACGGCTATACAGGCCTATAAAAACCAATAACATAACGAGAATGACCGCCTTAAGGCGGTCCTGCCGAAGAGCCCAACATCATGCTTTCATTCCTGCCAGCGTTTTTGCGCGGCACCCTGGCTATCCTATTACTGGCCTTGAATACCATCTGCTGCGCTTCAGTTCTATTTCTGTTGGCGCTGGTCAAGCTTCTGCCTATTCCCACGCTGCAGAAACGCTGCACGATCATCATGATCCGCGTTGCGGAATTCTGGATACTCTGCAACAGCGGGTGGATGGCCTTGACCGGCAATACCCGCTGGGAAATAGAAGGCCTGGAGCAACTGGACTACCGCGGGTGGTATCTGGTCACCAGCAACCACCAGAGCTGGGTAGACATCATTGCCCTACAGCACGTACTGAATCGTCGCATGCCCATGCTCAAGTTCTTCCTCAAGCAGGAGCTGATCTGGGTACCCATCATCGGTCTATGCTGGTGGGCGCTCGATTTTCCGTTTATGAAACGCTACAGCAAGGCGTATCTGGCCAAGCACCCCGAGAAGGCTGGTCAGGATCTGGCAACCACGCGTAAAGCCTGCGAAAAGTTTAAGACCACGCCGGTCGCAGTATTCAACTTCCTCGAAGGCACGCGCCTGACACCGGCCAAGCATGCTGAACAGCAATCACCTTTCAACTACCTGCTCAAGCCAAAGTCTGGCGGTATTGCCTTTGTGCTGGACGCGATGGGCAATCAGTTACGCTCACTGCTGGACATCACCATTCACTACCCAGGCGGTAATCCCAGTTTCTGGGACCTGCTCAGCGGCAAGGTTCCAGAGGTAGTCATACATTGTGAGCTAAAGCCGATTCCGCCCGAGTTTCTTGGCAAGGATTACCAGAATGATGAAGCGTTCAGGGCCGAATTTCAGGCTTGGGTAAACCAACTTTGGGTCGATAAGGACGCGCACCTGGCTCGACTGCACGCCCAGTACCCTACCCCGGCTGACCGCGCCAAAAAGTAACACCCGTAGTACGTTTTTAAAGACAGCATACGCGCACAAAAAAGCCGCGCCGGAATGATCCGGCGCGGCTTTTTTACTGCGTATTACAACTGACGCAGGTTAATTTCTACCCGGCGATTTTGCGCACGACCCGACTCGGTATCGTTGCTGGCAATTGGCTGGCTAGGACCTACACCCGCGCTGCTGATACGACCGCCAGGCACGCCCTGACCCGACAGGTAAGCCGCTACCGCGCTGGCACGCTCACGGGACAAACGCATGTTCAGTTCGTTGGAGCCAGTGCTGTCGGTATGGCCGACGATATTGATGCCGTTCTGATCAAATTCCTTGAACACCTTCACCAGCGAGTTCAAGGTGGGATAGAAGCTGCTCGAAATATCAGCAGAGCCGGACGCGAAAGTAATATTACCCGGCATCACCAGCTGAATGCTGTCGCCATTGCGGACAACTTGCACACCTGTCCCGGTAAGCTCCTGACGCAGACGCTGTTCTTGCTTGTCTACGTAAAAACCATAACCACCGCCCGCAGCGCCGCCGACTGCGGCGCCAATCAGTGCACCCTTGCCACGATCCTTGCTACTGGAGGTAGCAGCACCGATAGCAGCGCCAGTTACCGCACCGATACCGCCATAAATTGCAGACTTACCTGCCTGTTCTTCGCCGGTGTAAGGATTATTAGTACAACCGGTCAATACCAGCGCACATACGCCGGCAGCAATCAAAGCTTGGCTTTTCATAATTATTTCCCTTTCATCTATTATCTTGAACATCTACTACCATAACAGGAGATGGGGCCGGACAAGCGTCAACGGCACTCTCCCTTAACGCTGTATCAGACAGGCTGATCACTCACACTAACCGCGAATAAAGGGGTTAGTGCGAATTTCGTCACCGATACGTGTATCTGGACCATGGCCAGTTACCACTACAGCCTCTTCATCCAGTCTATAGAGCCGATCACGAATAGATCGTTCAATTTTCTGATAGTCACCACCCCACAGATCCGTGCGGCCAATGCCACCACGAAAGAGAGTATCGCCCGCAATCAGCAACTTGTCCCGCTCAAACCAGAAACTCATTGAGCCCGGCGTGTGCCCGGGTGTATGCAAAGCGACACCACAACCGCACGCCAACTCCTCATCATCGTGCAGCCACTGATCAGGGGCCGGTACCGGCTTATAGGGCACGCCAAACATCTTGCACTGCATTTCCAGGTTATCCCAAAGAAATTGATCTTCTTTATGCAGATGTAAACTAGCGCCAGTCACTTTCTTTATTTCACCCGAAGCAAGAAAGTGGTCCAAGTGCGCGTGGGTGTGAATGATACTTACCACCTTCAGGCCGAGCGCCTCCAGGCGATCCAGAATCAACTGATGATCACCACCGGGGTCAATTACCAGTGCCTTTTTTGTCACCGGGTCGCCAACGATGGTGCAATTGCACTGCAGCGGACCTACCGGGAAAGTCTCGCGGATCAGCGCGGGTTGCAGGGCTGTCATGCAAACTCCTGTAGGGGCCAGGGCGAAAAGGCCAAAGCCTTATATCGAATAGCAATCAGTATACCCAGCAGCGCCTGTTTTTTCTTTCGCAGGATGCAAAAGCCGCGGCTACCGTCAGCGCGCTAAAACAGCAACAGTCAGAGCCTGCTCGGATCGTAGAGACACCCTGCAGGAATAAAAAAAGGCGCGCGGAATCGCTTCCACACACCTATTTTACGGGCGAAGCCAGCGAGCGTACCGCACGCTGGCTCGATAGCACCCTAGTTAGCGAACACCTGCCTGACGCAGCGCAGTTGGCGTGAAGTCATTGCTTGACGCCTTGTAGCTGTAGTCATAATTGCTGCGCTCTTCGTTGTTCATGCCCATTGCCAGATAACGCCCGGCCATGAGGTCATACAGGGTCTCCATAGCATAGCTAGGCACCTTGTCCGGGAAGCGCTGCAGGGTCTCAGCCTCGGCCACACGCCACAGCTCACCGCGCGCGTCGTAATGATCGATGTGAGCCGCCTGCCAGGAATCCTCGTCGAGGAAGACATGACGCTTGGCATAAATATGCCGCTCGCCCGGCTTGACGGTTGCTTCAACATCCCAGACACGGTGCAGCTCATAGCGCACCAGATCCTGATTGATGTGACCTGCTTTAAAGATCTGATCGTACTTGACGTCGGGCGAGGCCAGCTCGAAGTTATTATAAGAAACAAACATCTCGCGCTTGCCGTTAAGTTTCCAGTCATAACGATCGGGCGCACCGTTGTACATATCCAGATTGTCAGAGGTACGCATACCATCAGCTGCGGTACCTGGACCATCATAGGAAACCTGAGGTGCGCGGCGCACGCGGCGCTGGCCGGCGTTGTAGATCCACGCCATGCGAGGGTTGGCGACCTGGTTGATGGTTTCGTGTACCAACAGCACATTACCGGCCAGACGGCTCGGATCCGTCACCTGCTGCTTGAAGTAATACAGCATTTCAGTGCTGTCGCCGGCGCTATAATCGCTCAGCGCACTAGGCAACACGTACTCTTCTACAAAGCGCACAATGTTGTAATTACCATTTACCTGAGGCGTGGCCTGCGTAACGGTGCGCTGGAGTGAAGCACCACGGTAGCGCGTAATCTGGTTCCAGATAACCTCAAGGCCGTCATTGGGGATTGGGAAAGCATAAGCCATCTGATAGTTGGTCAAGCCATTGCCGCCGGCAACCAGCTCGGTATTGGCTGCGTTGTGCTTGGCCGCATCATTCACTGCTTGCGGCAGGGCGGCGCTGCGGCGACTTTCAAACACGCGCATCTTGAAGGTTTCAGGATAACGCTTGAACATGGCGATCTGACCGGGAGCCAGGTTATCGGCATACTCTTCGTAGTTGGCCGCAGTGATAACGAACAACGGCTGATCGTCAGCATAAGGGTTGGCAAAAAAGCCATTTGCATCAACCGCAGCAGCATCAGTTGCCAAACCACCGGTCCAGGCGGGGATGGTGCCCGCCGCGTTGCCGGCCGCTTCAGCGCCGACAGGAGTGAGAGAATTGCCCAGTTCGGCAACTTGCTGGGCATCGGCAGCAGCAAAGCTGATCTGAGCAGCCAGCGCAGAGGCCAGGAAAGTAGAAGCAAGGATAATGGGTTTCATCGATTCGCCCTGTTTTGCTTGTTTATTTACGGCTCAGCGCTGCTGACACAGTGCACAGCAGAAGGCCGGACGGGTGACGACAAGGAAGCACTGCCATTACGCCCGCCACTGAAGCGGACGCACGAAAACGCCCGTGTTGTACCGACATATTAGACGGTGACATCACAGCGTTCAGGATTATTAGGCTTTTTATATTCCTTGAGGAGATGGGCACTTTATAGGCTGGCGTGCAGGCAATCAAGCCCAAGTGTCCCACACCAGAGCACTTGGCACTTCATCATACAGCGCTGAAGCGCTTGATTTACGCGATCTGCAAGACAAATTGATACCGTATTGCAGCCACAAAAATGAGACAGTAAGCAACTATTGATCAGCGTCTTGCTACGCACAAAAAAACCGCCAACCGATTGCTCGGCTGGCGGCTAGCGGTCACGCAGGGCGCGATTTACAAGGATGAAATACAGTCGTCGCCCGACTCAATCCATTGTGCAATTTCGGTACGAATCCGCTTTTTATCAAGCTTGCCGACACTGGTCTTGGGAATGTCACTGACAACCGCAATCTGTGTGGGGATCGCCCACTTATTGATGCGACCGTCGTCGACAAATGGCTGTAAGTGCTCACACAACGAGGCCGCCGTCACTTGCTGCCCTGCCGCCGCAACTACGAGTGCGAAGGGTCGCTCGTCCCAGCGCGGATCAGGAATACCGACCACAGCTACGTCACTGACTGACGCGCTGCGACTGATCAGATCTTCCAGCTCCAGCGAAGACAACCATTCACCACCAGTCTTGATAACGTCCTTGATGCGGTCGCGAATGTCGATAAAGCCCATCGGGTCAATGGTAGCCACATCACCGGTATGCATCCAGCCGCCAGCCCAGAGCTCCTTGCTTTTCTCAGGCTCACGGAAATAGGCTTGGGTCAGCCAGGGCGCGCGCAAAACCAATTCGCCCTGCGTCTTACCATCATTGGGTAAAAAGGAGCCATCTGGCGCCATGATTTTCGCTTCCACCAAAGGCCCAGGGACCCCGGCCTTGATCAAGTGCGAAATGCGGTCATCTTCACTACCGGCTTCCAGCTCAAGGTTGACGTAACCCGCCGAGATCAAAGGACAGGTTTCCGACATACCGTAGGCTGCGCCCAGATGCATACCCTTGGATTTGGCTAAATCAAACAGCGAACGATTCAGGGCGCTGCCGCCGATAATCACACGCATACCACCAAAGTCATGGTCCTTGGCTCCCTCGGCTTTGAGCACCATCTGCAGAATGGTCGGTACGCAATGCGAGAAGGTCACGCCGTGATCCTTGATCAACTTGACCAACATCTCAGGCTCATAGCGGCCTGGATAGACCTGCTTAACCCCCATCAAGGTGGCGGTGTAGGGAATACCCCACGCGTGGACGTGGAACATCGGCGTGATTGGCATATAGACATCACGGTTACCCAGCTGACGCACGCTATCCAACCCGGACAGTGACGCTACCTGAGACAGCGTGTGCAACACCAACTGACGATGAGTGAAGTAGACGCCCTTCGGGTTACCCGTAGTCCCCGTGGTGTAGAAGGTAGTAGCAACCGAGTTCTCATCGAAATCGGCAAATTCGTAGGTAGGCTCGGCGGCGGCCAACAATTGTTCATACTCACCCGCCAGACCGTGTAGATCAGCTACTTTGCTTTCTTCGTCAGTCAGCAAAATGGTGGTGGTAACCGTCGTCAGGTCATTCTCGATGGCCTTGTATATGGGTACAAATTCACTGTTAACCAGTACCACAACGTCTTCAGCGTGGTTCATGGTGTAGAGAATCTGATCCGGCGACAGGCGTACGTTAATGGTATGCATAACCGCGCCAAGCATGGGCACAGCGAACATGCACTCCAGATAGCGATGGCTATCCCAGTCCATCATGGCGACCGTATCGCCAGCCTTGACGCCAGCCTTGGTCAACGCATTGGCCAGGCGGCAGACGCGCTCATTAAAGGTAACGTAATCGTACCGGCTGATATCGCGGTAGATAATTTCCTGGGTACGCTCGTAACGCTGACCGGAAAGTAGCAGATTCTTGATCAGCAGGGGCGTGGAGCGTGCCTCGTCTGTGGGCTTGAGGATACGAGTATTGAGCATGAAATGACCTAGTGTTGTTGGGATTGTCAGGGCATGGGAGCTTTGCTAGAGCTCACGCGACCACTCGAAAGCAGTCTAGAGAATAGCGCAGGTAGCTTAAACGCTAAATATGATACGGATTTTATCTGAGCTCATTAAGGGTATTATTGTAAGTAAAAGTCGCCTTGTGACTAATATTCAAACCGTAGTCAGAAAATATAATACCGGAGCAATAAACATGTCCGACAACAGTATTGTCATCGTCAGCGGAGCACGCACGCCCATGGGCGGCTTTCAGGGCAGCCTTTCCAGCATCAGCGCAGTCGAGCTTGGCGCACTGAGCATTCGTGAAGCCGTTAGCCGTGCAGGCATTGAAGCCGACGCCATAGAAGAAGTCATCATGGGCTGTGTCTTGCCTGCTGGCTTGAAACAGGGCCCTGCCCGCCAGGCCAGCCTCAACGCCGGGCTCCCCGCCGCAACTGGCTGCACCACCATCAACAAACTCTGTGGTTCTGGTATGAAAGCCGTGATGCTCGCGCATGATTTGATCAAGGCGGGCAGCAACAGCATCATGGTCGCTGGCGGCATGGAAAGCATGTCCAATGCACCTTATTTGCTGGAGAAGGCCCGAACTGGTCTGCGCATGGGCCATGGCGAGATCAAGGACCACATGTTTCTCGATGGCCTGGAAGATGCGCGCAGCGGCCGCTTGATGGGCTCCTTTGCACAGGATACCGCCGACCAGAACGACATCACCCGTGCCGACATGGACGCCTACGCCATTGAGTCGTTAAAGCGCGCCCAGGCAGCAATCGAGAGCGGCGTGCTGGACAAGGAAATCGTCCCGGTCACGGTAAAAACCCGCAAGGGTGAAGTAGTGGTCAAACACGATGAGCAGCCACACAACGCCAACCTGGACAAAATCCCCAGCTTGAAGCCAGCGTTCAAGTCAGACGGCTCCATTACCGCCGCCAACGCCAGCTCAATCTCCGACGGTGCCAGTGCGCTGGTGCTGATGAGTGCAGCCGAAGCTGAACGCAGAAGCCTGAAGCCACTCGCCCGTATCGTCGGCCATGCGACCCAGAGTCAGGACCCTAGCGAATTCACCCTTGCGCCCGTTGGCGCCATGAGCAATCTGTTTGCCAAGACGGGCTGGAGCGTTGCAGACGTCGATCTGTTTGAAATCAACGAAGCCTTTGCCATGGTGACCATGCTGGCCATGCGTGAGCACAATCTGGATCACGCCAAGGTCAACATCTATGGCGGCGCCTGCGCGCAGGGACACCCGGTTGGCTCAACGGGTTCGCGCATCATCATCACGCTGATCAACGCACTACAGAACACTGGCGGTAAGCGCGGTGTGGCCTCGCTGTGCATTGGTGGTGGTGAAGCAACGGCTATCGCTATCGAACTGATCTAAGCCTTCCAGAGGTGGCGCTGTCTTGGCGCCACCTCTTCTTTAAGCGCTCGCATTTACGCCCTCTCCTATCCGGCCCATCCCTGCATCAATCAGCAACGCACCAAGCTGGAGCGACGCACCAAATAGGCGCATGCATCTGCGCGGGTGATGCGCTGCGATTCGCGCCAACCTACTGGCAGCCCTGCCAGAAAAGCCTACAAACCGTTGTTTTAACGTCACTTTTTTTGACAATGTCACACATTGTCAAGTTTTGGCACGGTCCCTGCTCTGCTCTTGAAGCCTACAAGGCAATCAACCGCGACGGACAGGACACCGATGACTCGCTTATTACAGGGGCACCACCAGAGCACCAAGAGCCACTGCCGCTTCGCGGTCATGGCAGCCCGCCGTACCCGTCTTCCAATTCCTCCGCGACGCCCATCCGGCAACGGCCAGCGCCTCGCGCCAAACCTGCCTGCGGACGCCTTGTTTACTCCTTGCAGCGGCAAAGGTCCTGGTGGCCTCGGCGCAATGCTGTCTTTACCCCAACTGGACACAATCACAACAATGGAGATGTACCCATGAAACTGAAGAATCTGGTCAAAAAGGCTGGCGCACTTGGCGTAGCTTGCAGTATGGCGCTCGGCGCGCTGAGCGTGCAGGCAGAAGAAACTATCAAGGTCGGCGTACTGCATTCGCTGTCCGGCACCATGGCGATTTCAGAAACCACACTGAAAGACACTATGTTGATGCTGATTGAAGAGCAGAACAAAAAGGGCGGCCTGCTCGGCAAGAAGCTGGAACCGGTAGTCGTTGATCCGGCGTCCAACTGGCCGCTGTTTGCCGAGCGCACCCGCGAATTGCTGGAACAGCACCATGTGGATGCCATCTTTGGCTGTTGGACCTCGGTGTCACGCAAATCAGTATTGCCGGTGATCGAGGAGCTGAACGGCATGCTGTTTTATCCCGTGCAGTACGAAGGTGAAGAATCATCACGTAACGTGTTTTACACCGGCGCCGCGCCAAACCAGCAAGCGATTCCGGCGGTTGATTACCTGAAAGACGAACTGGGTGTAGAGCGGTGGGTACTGGCCGGTACCGACTACGTTTACCCGCGCACCACCAACCGCATTCTGGAGGCCTACCTGAAGTCAGCCGGCGTGGCGGAAGATGACATCATGATCAACTACACGCCTTTCGGTCACTCCGACTGGCAGAACATTGTGGCCGAGATCAAACGCTTCGGCAGCACCGGTAAAAAGACCGCAGTGGTTTCAACCATCAACGGTGATGCCAACGTGCCGTTCTATCGCGAGCTGGGTAACCAGGGCGTATCCGCTGAAGATATTCCGGTGGTTGCCTTCTCTGTAGGTGAAGAAGAGTTGTCCGGTATCGATACCACTCCGCTGGTTGGCCATATGGCTGCCTGGAACTACTTCATGAGTGAAGACACGCCAGAAAACGAAGCCTTCATCAACACTTGGCATCAGTTCACCGGCGACGAGAAACGCGTCACCAATGACCCGATGGAAGCGCACTACATTGGCTTCAACATGTGGGTAAAAGCAGTTGAGAAAGCCGGCACCACCGATACCGACAAGGTAATCGATGCCATGGTGGGCATAGAAGTACCCAACCTGACCGGCGGCACCAGCACCATGTTGCCCAACCATCACATCACCAAGCCAGTGCTGATCGGTGAAATCCAGGATGACGGCCAGTTCCTGACGGTCTCCAGCACAGATGAGCTGGTGCCCGGCGATGCCTGGTCCGACTATCTGGAAGGCAGCAAGGATCTGATCTCCGACTGGACAGCTCCGATCAGCTGCGGCAACTACAACACTAAAACCAAAACCTGCGTCGGCGCCCAAGCTGAAGAATAAGCAGGATCGAACCCGCTGGCGGCAATAGGCGCCAGCGGAGCGGGAGGTGTGTACAACCACACCTCCTTTGCTTGCCCCGGAATAACACCTTCAGGACCGCAGTTATGAACCCACTTTGCCGCATTACACCCCGGCATACCCTGCCCGCTGTGCTGCTCTGGCTGACCTGCCTGCTGCCTTTGCACGCCAACGCGCAAACAACCGATTCCGCGCCCGAAGAGACGCCGTCCACCGCAGCTGCGGAGGCGCAACAGCCCACCTTCGAGCAACTGGTACAACAACTGGCCGGCGGCAGCCTGCGTGACCGTGCTGCCACCGTTAACCAGCTTTCCAGCCAGAGCGATGAACGCCTGGCCGATGTTTTCAACGCTCTAGTGGCCGGTGACTTGCTGGCCAACAAGGACAAACCGCCGGTGATCGCGATCCGCGACGGTGAGCGTCTGACTGACGCCCTCAGCGGCGCCGACCTGACCGGCACGCAGCGGCTGCGCCGTATTCCGGTCAACAACAGCCTGCGCACCCAACTGCGCGGCCAGGTGGCGCAACTCAACCTCAACCACCCCAATACCGACAAGCGCTATGCTGCAGTAGAGCGCTTTATTCGCGATGGCGTAGACGACGAAACCGCCGCGTTACTGCGCGCCCATCAGCAAGTCGAAGATTCCGGCCGGGTGCAGGACGCGATCACTACCGCACTTGCGGTCTACCAGCTGCAATCGGATGACCGCGCCATCCGCCTCGCCGCCATCGATGAACTCAGCGGCTCGCTGGAGCAGGAAGCGCGTAACGCATTGCGCGGCATTGCCGAGAACGATGCCGACGCTGAGCTACGCAGTGCCGCTGCCGAGGCCATCGAGTCGATTCAGAGTCGCATCAGCTTCTACCGCTTTGTCGAGAACCTGTTCTTCGGCCTGAGCCTGGGCTCCGTTCTATTACTCGCCGCTATCGGCCTGGCCATCACCTTCGGCGTGATGGGCGTGATCAACATGGCGCACGGCGAACTCATCATGATTGGCGCCTACACCACCTGGGGCGTGCAGGTGCTCTTCCCGGATCTGATCGAGTGGAGCCTGCTGATTGCCGTACCCGCCGCCTTTCTGATTACCGCGCTGGTGGGCATCGCCATCGAACGCGGGGTGATTCGCTTCCTTTATGGTCGCCCGCTGGAAACCCTGCTCGCTACCTTTGGTTTGAGCCTGGTGTTGCAACAAGCCGTGCGGACCCTGTTCAGCCCACTCAACCGTTCGGTCAGTTCGCCGGAATGGATCAGCGGCACGCTGAGCATCAACCCGGTGCTGTCGATCACCTATACCCGTCTTTACATCCTGATCTTCGGGCTGATGGTGTTCTTTGCGCTGATGCTGGTCATGAAGCGCACAACGCTCGGCCTGAAGGTACGCGCCGTCTCACAGAACCGCGCCATGGCTCGTGCCGTCGGTGTGCGCTCCAGCTGGGTCGACGCCCTCACCTTTGGCCTTGGCTCGGGCGTGGCTGGCGTCGCCGGTGTCGCGCTCTCACAGCTGACCAACGTGGGACCCAATCTCGGCCAGGCCTACATCATCGATTCCTTCATGGTGGTGGTGTTTGGCGGCGTAGGTAACCTCTGGGGCACGCTGGTCAGCGCCATGAGCCTGGGACTGATCAACAACTTTCTTGAGCCCTATGCCGGCGCCATGTTGGCCAAGGTACTGGTGCTGATCATGTTGATCCTGTTCATCCAGAAAAAGCCCAAGGGACTCTTCCCGCAAAAAGGACGGGCGGCGGCTGACTGATCGCCCCGCCTTCCATAAGCAAATAAATTTAACGAGGGAAGTATGCTAACCCAACGACTGTTACTCAGTGATCGGGGCGGAATGCTGGTGCTGGGCCTGGTGGTCCTCATGGCGATTATCGTACCCATATGTAATCTGGCGGTGCCCGGTGATTCACCGCTCCATATCTCCAACTTTACTGTCGGGCTACTCGGCAAGTTTCTCTGCTTTGCCCTGCTCGCGCTCTCGGTGGACCTGATCTGGGGCTATGCCGGCATCCTGTCGCTCGGCCATGGCGCCTTCTTCACCCTCGGCGGCTACGGCATGGGCATGTACCTGATGCGCCAGATCGGCGACCGTGGCGTCTATGGCCACCCCGAGCTGATGGACTTCATGGTGGTGCTCAACTGGCAAGAACTACCCTGGTACTGGCAGGGTTTTGATATGTTCTGGTTTGCCATGCTGATGGTGCTGCTGGTGCCCGGCCTGCTGGCCCTCGCCTTCGGCTGGCTGGCGTTTCGCTCGCGGGTAACCGGGGTGTACTTTGCCATCATCACCCAGGCCCTGACCTATGCGCTGATGCTGGCCTTTTTCCGCAACGAGATGGGCTTTGGCGGCAATAATGGCCTGAACGACTTCAAGGAAATACTCGGCTTTGATCTCGCCGCGCAAGCTACCCGCGTGGGCCTCTTTATCGCCTCAGCCATTGCCTTGGTGCTCGGCTATCTGGCCTGCCGCTATATCGTCACCTCCCGTGCCGGGCGCGTCATCGTCTCGATCCGCGACGCCGAGAGCCGCACGCGTTTTTGCGGTTATCAGGTAGAAAGCTACAAGCTCTGGCTGTTCGTTTTCTCCGCCATGCTGGCTGCCGTGGCCGGTGCGCTTTATGTGCCGCAGGTCGGCATCATCAACCCTGGCGAGTTTGCGCCACTCAACTCGATCGAAATGGTGGTCTGGGTCGCAACCGGTGGGCGCGGCACCCTGTTTGGCGCCATTGTCGGGGCGTTCAGCGTGAACTATGCCAAGACCTTCTTTACTACCTACTCGCCGGAAACCTGGCTGTTCATCCTCGGCGGCCTGTTTGTACTGGTTACTCTGCTGCTGCCCAAGGGCATTGTCGGCCTGTTTGATCGTTTCCGCCGCAAGGGAGAAAAATAATGAATCCACTAAACCGCCTGCGCGAAACCTGGCGCCCGGACCAGGTATTCGACCTGGTCCAGCCAACGCCAACATTCGACAAGTCACTGGATACCAAACACGGCCCGATCCTCTACGTTGAGGATGTGAGCGTCAGCTTTGATGGGTTCAAGGCGCTGAACAACCTCAACCTGTACATCGACGATGGTGAGCTGCGCTGCATTATCGGCCCCAATGGCGCCGGTAAAACCACCATGATGGATGTGATTACTGGCAAGACCAAACCCGATAGCGGCAGTGTCTACTTTGGTCAGCGCATCAACCTGCTCAAGCTGTCGGAGCATGCGATAGCGCGCGGTGGTATCGGCCGCAAGTTTCAGAAACCGACCATCTTCGAGGCGCTCTCGGTGTTCGAGAATCTGGAGCTGGCCACTGCCTCCAACAAACACGTCTGGTACACCCTGAATCATCATCTCAGTGGCGAGCAGCGTGACCGCATCGATGAAGTGCTTACCCAGATCGGCCTTACCAACCACTACCAACAGGAAGCCGGCGCACTCTCCCACGGCCAGAAGCAGTGGCTGGAGATCGGCATGCTGCTGGTGCAGAACCCACGCGTGCTGTTGGTGGATGAACCGGTGGCAGGCATGACCGGTGAAGAGGTCGAGCACACGGCGCAGCTGCTTACCTCGCTAAAAGGCCGTCACTCGGTGATCGTGGTGGAACACGACATGGCGTTCGTACGCTCCATCGCCAACAAGGTCACGGTGCTGCACCAGGGCTCTGTGCTAGCCGAGGGCAGCATGGATCAAGTACAGAGCGATCCGCGTGTGGTCGAAGTTTATCTGGGGGAATAAGGCGTGCTGAATATTCAAGGCATCAACCAGTTTTACAACCAGAGCCACATTCTCTGGGATCTTGATCTGGAACTGAAAGAAGGTAGCTGCAGCTGTCTGCTGGGGCGCAACGGCGTGGGCAAAACGACGCTACTCAAATGCATTACCGGCCTACTACCGGTGCGCGACGGACAGCTGAGCCTCAAGGGGCAGGACATCACCCGCATGAGCACCGAAAACCGCGCCCGCTCGGGCATCGGTTACGTGCCAGAGGGGCGTGAGATTTTTCCGCTGCTGACCGTCGAGGAGAACCTGAAAATCTCGCTCGGCGCGCGCCCCGACAAGGCACGACAGATACCACCGCACATCTACGAACTGTTCCCGGTACTCAAAGAAATGAAGCACCGCCGTGGCGGTGACCTGTCCGGTGGGCAACAGCAGCAGCTGGCGATTGGCCGCGCACTGGTGCTCGATCCCAAGCTGCTGATTCTGGATGAGCCGACTGAAGGCATTCAGCCGAATATCGTGCGCGACATTGGCGAGGTGATCCGCAAGCTCAACAGCGAGCTGGGACTGACCGTCCTGTTGGTCGAGCAAAAGCTGCCCTTCGCCCGTCGCGTAGCCGAGCACTTCTTTATCATGGAGCGTGGCCGGGTGGTCGCTAACGGCGAGATGGAGACGCTGGATGATGAGCTGATTCAGCGTTATCTCACCGTTTAACAGGCTGACGGCTCGGGCGCCTGAATCACGCCTGATCCGTCATTGTTACCGACAATCGATATCTGCATGATAAAGCCCTGCCGCTAATCAACTCACGTAAAACCCGATCAAAGACTCACTTGGTAGACTGAATACGGTTTATATCAAGCTATTCACCCGTCAGGCTGCCCTTGCCTTAATCAAACGACTGTTCGACACTGAGCTCCGATTTTTCATCCGCACACTGAAGGGAACACCCCATGAGCGATATTCGTTTTGACGACAAAGTTGTCATCGTAACCGGCGCTGGCGGCGGTATTGGCCGCGCGCACGCCCTGCTGTTCGCCAAGCATGGCGCCAAAGTCATCGTTAACGATCTGGGTGGCAGCACCCAGGGTGAAGGCTCCAACAGCGATGCAGCACTCAAGGTTGTTGAAGAAATCAAAGCCGCTGGCGGTACTGCGATTGCCAACCCTGACAACGTGATCGACGGCGAGAAAATCGTTCAGTGCGCCATGGACAACTTTGGCCGTGTTGACGTTGTCGTCAATAACGCCGGTATCCTGCGTGACAAGAGCTTCGTCAAGATGAGCGATGCCGACTGGGACCTGGTTTACAAGGTTCACGTTGAAGGCGCTTACAAAGTGACCCACGCTGCCTGGCCGCACATGAAGGACAGCAACTTCGGTCGCGTCATCTTCACCGCGTCCACCTCCGGTATCTACGGTAACTTTGGCCAGGCCAACTACGGCATGGCCAAGCTGGGCCTGTACGGGCTGACCCGCACCCTGGCCATCGAAGGCCGCAAGAACAACATCTTCGTCAACGCCATCGCCCCTACCGGCGGCACGCGCATGACTGAAGGTCTGTTCCCAGAAGGCGCGTTCGAAAAGCTCAAGCCTGAGCTGGTCAGCCCGCTGGTTGCCTTCCTCTGCTCCGACGACTGCAAAGAAACCGGCAGCCTGTTCGAAGTCGGCGGCGGCTGGATGGGTAAAGTACGCTGGGAGCGTTCACTGGGCATCGGCTTCAATCCCGATGAAGGCTTCACCCCGGAAGACGTTGCAGCCAACTTCGAGCAACTGTGCAACTTCGAAGGCGCCGTGCATCCAAAAGACAACATCGAAGCACTGCGTGAACTGATGGCTAACATCCAGAAGTTTGCCTAACGGCGCTTTAAGCTTTAAGCCGCAAACGCTAAGCTGAAGGTCGAAAGCTGGAAACAAGTCTGAAGAGCCCGTCTCCTTGCAAAAGGGGCGGGCTTTTTGTTTGGGTGGATACTGTTTGTGCTCGATCCTACAAACGAAAGCTATTAACCTGGTCGCCGCTGTTAACGACAAGGACGCCTGTATGTCAGACCACTTATTGCCAGGACTCTATGACGCACTAATCACAACCGACATACAGGAAAAACTCGTTGATTCTCCGCTATATCAGCAGACGGAGCCTCTTGCACCAGAGTGGAGCCACGAACGACTTGCAGAGTTACTCACTGAGCTGCTGTCACGTACTCTCGCGGAGACTAGAGTAACCGAGAACAATAAATCACTCGCTCAAGCTGAGCTGATCAATGAGCTAGTCCGCTTCTTGCAGCTACGTGCAATGCATTTGGGTCTGCCCGAAGTTGCGCTACCCCCTTCCTTGCTAAAGGCCGTATCACCCGTCGCGGCAATGCCTGATTTACCGAGTATTGGCTTGGCCCAGCCATGGCTGTTCACCGCAGGCAGGGACTCCCCGCCCCTACTACATGAGCTGCAGGCAGAGCTGGCTTGCTGCGATCAGGTAGACATCTTGGTCAGCTTTATAACCGTCTCCGGCGTTCGCAAGATCATCGACACCTTGAAGCGCATAACCAGCGCAGATGCCCAAGGTAGGTCACAAACCACACTTCGCGTTCTAACTACTACCTACACCGGCGCAACTGAGCAAAAAGCGCTCGACATGCTCGCACAGCTGCCCAATACGGAAGTACGCATATCGCTCGACGGCAGGCGCACTAGACTGCACGCCAAAGCGTGGATTTTTCAGCGAGAGACCGGGTTCGGTTCTGCCTATGTAGGTAGCGCCAATCTATCAGGCGCAGCCCTCATGGGTGGGCTGGAGTGGACAGTAAAGTTCACAGAAAAAGGCCAGAACAATCTATTTCACCGGGCCCAGGCACACTTTGAAACCCTCTGGGAAGACGGCGAATTTCAGCACTACAACCCTGATGACCCTCAACACCGTCAACTCCTGAAGGCCTCTCTCAAGCGAGAGGATAGTCACGGCTTCGGTCCAGCTGTAACCACCTTTCTGGAAGTCACACCTAAGCCTTTCCAACAGGAGATCCTTGAGCAGCTTGAAAGCGAGCGCGCTATGGGAAGATGGCGCAACCTGCTGGTGGCTGCAACCGGTACAGGTAAAACGGTCATGGCTGCATTCGACTACAGGGCAAACTGCAGATCAGTCGGAGGTCGGCCGCGCTTGCTTTTTGTCGCACACCGATCCGAGCTCTTACGGCAAGCCCGTCACGTGTATCGCCAAGTACTCAACGATGCTAATTTTGGCGAGCTCCTAGACGGCAACCATGAGCCTGACAACCACAGCCACTTGTTCGCCAGCATTACCACTGTCAACAATCGCGATTTGATAGCCACACTCGGCCCTGACTATTGGCACACTGTCGTTATTGATGAGTGCCACCACATAGCAGCGGCGAGCTTTCTAAAACTGATTTCAGCAATCCAACCAAAGATTCTGCTCGGCCTTACGGCTACTCCCGAGCGGGCAGACGGACAAAACATCCTCCACCACTTCAATAACCGTCCTGACGGCTCTCCCGCCGCAGAACTGCGCCTTTGGCGCGCGCTAGATTTGCAGTTGTTGTGCCCATTTGAATACTACGCTTGTGATGATGAGACCGACCTGAGTTCCGTACCGTGGCAACGCGCGGAAGAAACAGCTGCACTAGGCATGCTTATTAGCCACAACGTCCAACGCGCCAAATCCGTCGTTAAAGCGTGGAATGAGCTTGTCACCGACCCTCGCGATTGCCGCACCTTGGTATTCTGCGTAAACGTCGCGCATGCAGAGTTTATGAGTCAGTTATTCAACGAACTGGGCATCATTAGCAAAGTGATTACCGCCGGCACATCTCAGCAAGAACGTGCACAGATCCCCAAAGATTTGGAAGCTGGAAGCATTCACGCGATCGTGACCGTGGACATTTTCAACGAAGGTGTCGACCTGCCCTTTGTAGACACCTTGCTATTACTGCGGCCCACGCAAAGCGCCACGGTATTCCAGCAGCAGCTAGGGCGCGGCTTGCGTTTGCACGACCGAAAAAAGAGCTGCTTGGTGCTCGACTTTGTCGGCCAACATGCTGAGCACTATCGCTTTGACCTGCTGTATAGCAGTATCACCGGACTAAACAAGCGCGAGCTTCTTGAAGGAGTCGAGAAGGGCTTTGCACGACTGCCTAGCGGCTGCCATATGCAACTGCAGAAGCAAGCCCGAGAGCAAATCCTGCGTAGCCTTCGCAACACACTCAATCAGAATTGGAAAAAGCTACAACGCGAACTAAGCGGCTACGCACAGCTAAATTCAGGCCGCCCCCCAAACCTGGCAGACTTTCTTAAAGACCAACATCTCGATATCAACGATATTTACCGCGATACAAGCAGCGGTAACACAGGTTGGACGAACTTGAAGCGCGCTGCAGGCTTACTCACAGAACCAGTAGACGATGAAGAAAACTATTTCAGCCGCCGCTTCTCCAGCCTTTTGCATGTCAACGACGTCCAACAACTTACGTTATTGCACAAAGTGGGCGAAAAACGAGGGCGGTATAGCCTTAACACCCCCCAAGAACACCTAAGAGCCCAGATGCTCGCGTATCAAATCGATGGGCAACACATGCAGACAGGTACAGGCGCCGAATTCCTAGACCGCCTGCAAAAGACCCCAACAGTATGCCAAGAGCTGGTAGAGCTAAGTGAGTACCTCCTCGCGCATGTAGATCGCCAAACTAAACCCCTCCGTCAAATGGAACACACACCGTTGCAGCTACACGGTGCTTACCAAATACGCGAGATCCTCACCGCAGTCGGCTTTCTGACTGGGGCCCAACGTGCCCCATTCCAAGCAGGGGTTCTAGCGCTAAAGGACATCAATACCGAGCTGCTTTTTGTAACCCTGGACAAGAGCAACGCGTTGCATGAAGGCGTGGCTTATCACGACTATGCAATTAGCAATGACCTATTTCACTGGCAATCACAGAACTCGGCTGGCCCAATGACCAAAACAGGTCAACGCTACCTGCAAAGCCCAGATAACGGTTGGCGTTTTCAGTTGTTCGTCAGAACCAACAAACAGTCGCCTTATATAGCGTGCGGCCCGGCCGTTTTGGAAAAGTCGCATGGCAATAAACCAATGAGCATTACCTGGCGGTTGCAAGAACCGTTGCCTGCGGCAATGTTTAAAGAATTCTCCGTGTTGGTTGGCTAATTTATCAAACCGCGCACCCGGCAGGTGCGCCTGCATTATCAAATCCGTCATCAAGCCTGACCGAGAAGCCTTCGCCGCCGCCACCTCCCCACAGCAGCAAGAATCACCCTCCCCGGCCACACCGACCGCCAGGTCATCGCGAAGGCGCCGTGGAGTGTTAGTGAGCGCTTGCCATTCGTGTCGACCTCAGGTTTCAGCAGCCCTTTGGCCAGCAGCAAATCTGACTCTTCACGCAGGAAGGCGGCGATCTCGGCAAAGCCTTGATCGGCCTGGTAGGCAACGGGTTGCTTGTCGCGCTTCAGGCGGTGCCGCAGTTGAGCATGGCGTGACAACAACTGCCCAACCTCGAGAACATCCGGAAACCGAAAGCTCTGTTTGATCGACAGTTCAGGGTAAGCTTCCGGACTGCTGCTGTTGGAGACGTTCAGCCAGCGGCCATCGGAGAATTTTTGCGAGAGTTCGCAGTAAGTGAAATCCGGCTGGTTGGTGGCAGTGGTACCAACAACCGTCCCAGCCAGTTTTAACTGCTCATGCCAATAGACCCGAAAGTAAGTTGCGGTGTGCGTGTCGCTCAACGACGAGTTACCTACCACCACAAACCCAGCATCGCCCATCTGCTCATCCAAATAGGGGACAGCTTCTGTGCATTGCACAAAAAACTCGTCATCGGATAGTGGTTCAAACTGGACACTGGTTGGAATTTTTTGCGTGCGCCAAACGATAAAGGGGCCAACAGTATTCATAAACAATGGTCCGATCAGCACCAACCCGAGCAAACCCCACAAAGCAAACTCAAGCATACGACTCCCTATATGCAGTTGTGTCTATCCTGCGCGGACTCTAACAAACTCCAGAGCCGCCTGTTAGGCACAAGCCACACGACCTATCAAAACTGCGACCCATGCCTGCAACAAAAAACCCCGCGCCGTTACCGACGCGGGGTTTCTCTTGCAGCTTAAAGCTTGCCGCTACCTGCTACGTCAAACGTAAAACGCCTCCAACGGCGGGAAGCCGTTGAACTCGATGGCGCTGTAACTGGTGGTGTAGGCGCCGGTCGAAAGCCAGTACATACGGTCGCCGATAGCCAGGTTCAGCGGCAGGCCGTACTTGTAGTTTTCGTACATGATGTCGGCGCTGTCGCAGGTCGGGCCGGCGATCACGGCGTCTTCCAGTTCGCCCTGCTTTTCGGTCCAGATCGGGAACTTGATGGACTCGTCCATCGTTTCGATCAGGCCGGAGAACTTGCCCACGTCGGTATACACCCAGCGCTCAAGCGCGGTGTGCGACTTGCGCGAGACCAGCACCACTTCGCTGACCAGAATACCGGCGTTGGCGATCAGAGAGCGGCCAGGCTCAAGGATGATCTCGGGCAGTTCATCACCAAAATCTTCCTGCAGAAAACGGGTAATTTCTTCCGCGTAGGTCTTCAGGGTATTGGTCTTGGTGATGTAGTTGGCCGGGAAGCCACCGCCCATATTGATCATCTTCAGGGTGATATTGTCTTCTTCCTTCAGGCGCTCGAAGATCACTTTGACCTTGGCGATGGCAGCATCCCAGGCGCCGATATCGCGCTGCTGCGAGCCCACGTGGAAGGAGATACCGTAGGGCTCCAGGCCCAGTTCCTTGGCCAGCACCAGGAGATCCATAGCCATGTCAGTCTGGCAGCCAAATTTGCGCGATAGCGGCCAGTCAGCGGTGGTAGAACCTTCGGTCAAAATCCGTACGTAGATTTTGGAACCCGGTGCGGCCTTGGCAATGTTGCGCAGGTCGGCCTCAGAATCAGTGGCGTACAAACGCACGCCCTTCTCGTAGAAGGCGCGGATGTGGCGTGCTTTCTTGATGGTATTGCCAAAGCTGATCTGCTCGGGCTTGACGCCCAGCGCCATCACTTTTTCCAGCTCGTAGATGGAGGCGATGTCGAAGTTGGAGCCCTTGTTCTTCAGCAGCTCAAGCACTTCGTTGGAGGGGTTGGCTTTGACGGCGTAATAGACCTTGCCGAACGGGAAGCCGCTGACCAGTTCGTCGTAGGCGCGGTCAATGGTTTTCAGGTCTACGACCAGAAAGGGGGTTTCGAGTTGCTCAGCACGCTCTTTGATGCGGCTGAAGGTCTCACGGTCGAAATAATCATCAAGCTTGATAGACATGGCGTCGGCTCCAAAGCGTAAGTTCTGGTTGCGGACCGCGTGGGGGCAGGAAGATCAGATGCAGGGCAGGCACGCGTACCAATGCCCCTGCGCAGTGCAGAAACCATACGGCACGCTTTCCGACGGAAGCGACTCTGAACGCTGTTAGCCAACACACAACCCGGGGGTGCGAACGTCTGATCAGTATCCCCACTTTGGTTCGCCTACTTCCCAAGGCGTGCGCCGAAAGCAATAAGCCCGCTATAACCCGCGGCCTTGCTGTCTCGTCGTCAGTACTTGAGCCGTATGGATCGTGCCAGCCTCAACGTTCGGAGCGAACCATAAAACCAAGTGACCTTAGGGTCAATAGTAGCTAATCAAATTGGCCTTACAGAATAGAAACAGGGAAAGCGCGACACAGGTTCAATAAAGGCATTGCCAATGAAAATGCGAACATCTATCATTTGCGCCTCTAATTTTATCTGGAGTCTCCCGTGAGCACTGAAGCCGCTACTACTGACGCCTCAGGCGCAGCCGTCACCAACGCCTCCACTCTTCCTGCAGGGCCGGACACTGCCGCCGCTGTTGCTGATCCCTCGCAGCTGCCTGCTGAACAGATAGTAAACGGGCTGCATGACAATGCCGTTGCGGCGACCACTGTCGCCGAGACGGTTAAGGGCTGGTTAGTCGTTGGCGGTCCCGTGGTGTGGATTCTGCTCGCCATGTCGATAGTCGCGCTGACCATCCTGCTGATCAAATTGTGGCAGTTCAACCTGCCCCGCCCCGAGGGCGCGCGCGCGGTGAACCGCAGTCTCTCGCTGTGGCACAAAGGCGAAACCGAGGCAGCAATCGAACAACTGAACACCCGCCAAACAGTGCCGGCGGTACTTCTGTTGGCGATGCGCGGAATGCGCAAGGGTGCCGATCAGACGCTGCTACGCGAAGAAGTCCAGCGAGTAGCCAGCTATCGGCTGAATCAACTCAAATTACTGCTGCGCCCGCTTGAGGTCATTGCCAATCTGGCGCCCCTATTGGGTTTGCTGGGCACGGTCTTGGGCATGATCGAGGCATTCCAGCAGATGGAGTCTGCCGGCAGTCGGGTCGACCCTTCTATTCTGTCTGGCGGCATCTGGCAAGCACTGCTGACCACCGCAGTTGGCTTGGCTGTAGCCATTCCTGTGGTAGCTATTCACAGCTGGTTGGAACGACGCGTTGAGCGCATCGCCGCTAGCTTGAACGATGCGGTTACCCAGGTATTCACGCACCAGCCCAAGCCACAGCAGAGCGGAAAGATCGCCAATGCTGCTTGAGGCCTTTCCTGGCAAGAAGCGCCGCGGCATCAGCCTGACACCGCTGATTGATGTGGTGTTTATTCTGCTGCTGTTTTTCATGCTGTCTTCGGATTTTATGCACTGGCGGCAAATAAGCCTGTCATCGGCCAATGAGACCGAGAGCAACCCCGACAGCGTCGAGTTGATCCGTATTGAAAGCGATTCGGGTGAGCTCAGCCACGACGGCAAGCGCTTTGCGTTGCAAGACCTTGCTGGCTTGACCGCGCTGGTCGCCGCCGAGCCGGATGCCGTGTACGCGGTTGAGGCAGTCGCCGGAGTAAAAACACAGACGCTGGTTTCCGTGCTGGACCAATTGCATAAAGCCGGTGCCGACAAAGTCTCCATGACCGGAGTGTTGCCATGAACTTCACTGGTCAGGAAGCGCCGCGCAAGGACAACACCGATGATCAGTTGATTCCGCTGATCAATATCGTGTTTCTGATGCTGATCTTCTTCATGGTGGCCGGCCAGATCAGCGAACAGGACGCGCAGTTCATCGAGCCGCCGGAGTCCATCAGTGAAGCCCCAACCGACGCCGATGCGCCGCGCGTGCTGATCGATGCCGATGAAGTCCTCTGGCTGAACGATCAGGAGATCACCCTGGAGGCGCTTGAGCAGCCCTTGGTAGCCGCCTTTGAACAAGCAAGCGACCCTGAAAGTTTCAGCATCGCGGTCAAGGCGGACGGCCAGGTGCCGGTTGAGACACTGCAAGCCGTGATGCGCAGCATCAAAGCAGCCGGCTTCCGCCGTATTACCCTGCTGACACAGCCCAGTGGTGAAGCGCCATGATTCGTCCACAGCACTGGATTGTCGCTATTTTGCTGGCGTTCGCGGCGCATTTGGCTGCTTTCGCCGTACTGGCGTATAACGACCCCAAAGGTGACGCAGCAGAACAAGGCCTGCAAGGCATTGAAATAGACCTGGGCATGCTTGGCGACCTGGGCGAAGCACAGGAAACCGAGCAGCCTGAAGAGGTCGCACCACCTAAACCAAAGGTGACTGCGCCACCACCGCCGCCAGAACCACCACCGGCACCGCCACGCCAGCAAGCGGCCGCGCAGGTGAAGACACCGCCCAAGCCCGAGCCCGAACCACCACGCGAACCCGAGCCGGTGCAGGAACCAGTGAACCAGGACGTCAGCAACACGGCGGCGGTTGAGTCGGGCGATAGCCAAACCGATACAACTCAGCTCAAGCAGTCCACCGGATCAGGTAATGCGAATACCTCTGGCGGGCAAAGCGGAGCGACCAAAAATTATTACTCGATGCTGGCGTCCAAGCTGGCGCGCAACAAACGCTACCCTTCCGCGTCGCGTCGGCGCAACGAAGAAGGCACAGCGACCCTGTTTTTTGTCGTCGCCCGGGACGGTTCGGTCAGCCAGGCGAGTATTCGCACCAGTTCAGGCTACAGACGCCTGGATGATGCGGTACTCGACATGCTGGAGCGTGCCACGCCGCTTCCCGAGTTCAGTGACGAGATGACCGAGCAGCAGCTCACTATCACGATTCCCGTAGCGTTCAAACTTAACAACGGCCGTTAGCGAGCCAAACCCGATCCGAGCCTTAAGCCTGATAAGTAGATACCGATAGTCGCGGCGCCAACCGCCAGGCCTGTTCCGCACCCGGGAAACCTCCAACAGAGAGGTATCCGGGAACCAAGCCGGAGAGCCAAGGACACCATCTAAAGGAAAAAGCATGTCATCGAACTACAGCATCAAACGTACAAGCCAGCCAAGCATGGAGCCGAGCCTGCGTAAAAATAATGGCCAGCGTGTTATGGCTACCTCGCTGGCACTCGCCATCTCGAGCAC
This sequence comes from Pseudomonas sp. 5Ae-yellow, assembly GCF_014077575.1. Lineage (NCBI taxonomy): Bacteria > Pseudomonadati > Pseudomonadota > Gammaproteobacteria > Pseudomonadales > Pseudomonadaceae > Pseudomonas > Pseudomonas sp. 5Ae-yellow. The sequence continues at coordinate 194,637 of NZ_JACGWE010000001.1, forward strand.
TATGGTCGGCAACCTTTACGCCGCCGAGGATGAAGTAAATCTCGACACCCTGGTTGTTGAGGACTCGGGCATTGCCGCTGAGGCCAACCCTTACGCCGAAGAAGCCGCACCCTATAAGGCACGCGTGCTATCAGACTCACGTCACACCCGCGAGATTGCCGATACACCGCAGACCATGACGGTCATCACCAAAAGCGCTATCGAAGATTCCGGCAAGACCGAACTCAAGGACATCCTCAGCGCCCAGCCCGGTATCACCCTGGGTACGGGTGAAGGTGGTGGCAACTCCTTTGGCGACCGCTACATCATTCGCGGTTATGAAGCGCGCAGCGACATCTACACCGACGGCCTGCGTGACCCGGGCCTGATCACCCGTGAAACCTTCGCACTGGAACAGATCGAAATCGCCAAGGGCCCCAGCTCCACTTTTGCTGGCCGTGGCTCTACCGGCGGCGCGGTCAACAGTGTGACCAAGAAAGCCAATATCTGGGATGACTTCACGACCGTAGAAGGCGGTCTGGGCACCGACGCCTTCCAGCGTTACACCCTGGACACCAACAAGGTGCTTTCTGACGAGGTGGCCATTCGCTTCAACGGCCTGTACACCGAAGCCGAAGTGCCCGACCGCGCCCCTGCGGAAAAGCGCCGTGAAGGCGCCCTGCTGTCCGGCGTGTATCAACCGCTGGACGAGTTCAAGGTGCTGGCTGACTATTACTACGCCCGCAGTGACGACCGTACCGACCCCGGCACCTTCATGAACAACGGCAAGCCCGATGACGACGCCAAGTACGTTGGCCAAAGCGGTCTGGATTTCCAGGAAACCGGCGCCGACATTTTCACCCTGGGCTTCGAGTGGGAGCTGGGTGACGGCGTCAAGCTGGAAAACAAGAGCCGGGTCGGCTCAACCGAGAACAGCTATATCGTGACGGCCTACAGCTCGCGTAGCGGTGGAACGCGCAGCTTTGGTGGCTGGCAGGAAAACGACTACATCGGTAACCAGACCAACCTGACTATCGACAAGATGTGGGGCGACGTACGCCACACCGTAATCGTCGGTGGCGAGTACGCTAACGAGCAAACCGATGCCGGCGGCTATTCCGCTACGCCCAGCAGTGTTGTGGTCGACCCCTACAACCCCGACAACAACGCCTGGAGCGGCACCAAAACTCGCAGTGACAAGCTCAGTGCACTGGAGCTGGAAACCATCTCGGCCTACGTGATGGACACGGTAACCCTCAATGAAGACTGGGAAGTCTTCGGTGGCGTGCGCTACGACCGGTTCGACTACGCACTGGACACCGAAGAGCGCACCGGCCGTGGCGGCGTGATTATTCCTGCGGCAACCTACGAATATGACGATGGCTTCTGGAACGGCCACCTGGGTGTGGTCTACTCGCCTTGGGAGCACGGTAATGTCTACGTCAGCTGGAGCACGTCTTCCAACATCAACGGTGGCGAAGCCGACGCCGGCACCAACTGCGGTTATGGTGGCATCTGTGTCGACGACGCAGGCAATTACGCGTCCGCTGATCCAGAACAGTCGACCAACTGGGAACTGGGTACCAAATGGAACCTGCTGGATCATCGTCTGCTGCTGACTGCAGCCGTGTTCCAGACCACCAAGGATGACGTCATTGAGGGCGGTAACGACTCTTATCAGACCGGCGGCAGCCTGAACACCGGCAAGAACCGCGTCCACGGCGTCGAACTGGGCCTATCCGGTAACATCACCGACAACCTGAGCGGCCAGATCGGGGCGGCGGTAATGAATTCGGATACCCTCAAGTCCTTTGACGAAGAAAACGAGGGCCGCTCCAAAGCCAACTTCGCAGAGAAAAGTGCCAACGCCCAATTGCGTTATCAGTTGACGCCCGCTTTCGCGTTTGGTGGCACCATGACCTACTCCAGCGAAATGCTCGGCGGCCAACCGGATGAGGGCGCCAGCGGCAGCATCAAACTGGACGGTTACACCGTGTACGATCTGTTTGCCAGCTACCAGGTCAACGAGCAGCTCGACCTGCGCGCCAACCTGCAGAACGTCTTTGATAAAGACTATTACACTGCCGTTTATCGCGGCGGCAGCATTGTCTACAAGGGCGAAGCCCGGAATGCTCAGCTGACGGCACGTTACAAGTTCTAACGCCTAAAGTAGAGTTAACAACAGCGGTGGGGGCAACTCCGCCGCTGTTTTGTTTCAGGGAGAGGAAGACATGATCATCGTTATTCCGGCGGTCTTCTCCGCCAGCGAGGTCAGCAAGATCCGCAGTCATCTGGACGCAGCCGAGTGGCAGGATGGCAGCACTACCGCTGGCAGCCAGGCGCAGCAGGTGAAACACAATCAGCAGTTGGCACTGGACAACAAGATTGCCCAACAACTGGGCGATGTGATCATCAATACCCTGTCGCAACAGCCAACCTTTGTCTCTGCGGCACTGCCGCTCAGAATCTTTCCGCCGATGTTCAATCGTTACCGCACCGGCAACACCTACGGTTTGCACGTGGACAACGCCATTCGCTACGTACCCGGCAACCCCACCCCGATTCGCACCGACCTGTCGGCTACCCTGTTTCTGTGTGATCCGCAGGAGTACGAGGGCGGCGAACTGGTCATTGAAGACAACTTCGGCAGCCAGCGCGTCAAGCTCAACGCCGGTGACCTGGTGCTCTATCCGTCCACCAGCCTGCATACCGTCACCCCGGTCAGCGATGGCGCCCGCACCTGCGCGGTGTTCTGGCTGCAAAGCATGGTGCGCAGCAACCAGCAGCGCGAAACCCTGTTCGAGCTGGATCAAAGCGTGCAGTCCTTGACCGCCGAACTGGGCGCAGGCCATGACGACGTGGTGCGGTTATCGGGGGTTTATCACAATCTGATCCGCCAATGGGCCGATACCTGATGTCTGACACAACCCAGTACCGTAAACCACTGAGCACCATCCCAACCGACCTCGTCAGCGTGGCCGATTACGCGCGCTACGCGCCAGCGTTCATCCCGCATGCCATCATGGAATACATCGCCGGGGGCGGTGCTGATGAGCTGAGCCTGAAGCGCAATCGCAGCGCGTTGGATGCCCTGCAAATACTGCCGCGGGCGCTGGTCGACTGCACCGCTGGCGGCACCCATACCCAAGTGCTGGGTGAGCGGTTGCGGCATCCCTTGCTGCTGGCGCCGGTGGCATTTCAGACGCTGGTGCACCCCGAAGGCGAGCTGGCCACGGCCGACGCTGCCAGCGTGCTGGAAACCGGCATGGTTACCAGTACCCTGTCGAGTGTCAGCCTTGAGGCCATTGCCGCGCGTTGCAGCGCGCCCAAATGGTTCCAGCTGTACATGCAGCAGAGCCGGGACTTCACGCTGCAGTTGGTACGCCGCGCCGAGGCTGCCGGGTACACCCAGTTGATGGTCACGGTAGACGCGCCCCTGCACGGCATTCGCAACCGCGCGCAGCGGGCCGGTTATGAGCTGCCGCCCGGCGTGGAAGCGGTCAATTTGAAGGATCGCCCGCCGCTGCCCAGCGCCAGCTTCGAGCCCAGCCAGAGCATCGTCTTTCAGGGCATGATGAGCGAGGTGCCCAACTGGGATGACATCGCCTGGCTGCAGCAGCAAACCCGCCTGCCGATTACCCTGAAAGGGCTACTGCATCCGGCCGATGTACAAAAAGCGCAGCAAATGGGCTTGGCTGGCGCGGTTATTTCCAACCACGGCGGCCGCACGCTGGACTCCGTACCCTCACCCATCGATCTGCTGCCATCCATTCGACAGGCAGTTGGGGCGGATTTTGCCCTATTGATGGATGGCGGTATCGAGCGTGGCACCGATGTATTCAAAGCCATCGCGCTGGGCGCCAATGCTGTGTTGCTTGGGCGACCACAGCTCTACGCACTGGCCGTTGCTGGCAAGCTGGGCGTCGCGCATATGCTGCGCATCCTGCGCGAAGAACTGGAAGTCAGCATGGCGCTGGCGGGCACGGCAACCATCGCCGACATCACTCCCGCCTCCCTCTGGCGAGCCAGCCCGTAGCTGCCGGTTAGCCTGCCCGCACCCGACGGGCAGGCGCCCAGCAGCACATAGCACCAAATCAGTGCGCCACACAAAAGCGGGCGCCCCACTAACGAGCACTTACTCTGCTAATCCCGCCGACTACAGTCCTGTAGGGCCTGAATAAACGCATGGTCAGGTTTTTGGTCTGTATATTGCTTTGAGTAATGTGTTCGCACTCCGTTTTATTGCGCGACACCACAATTTGCAAATAGAGCGCTAGGGTTCCGGCTGAGCTGTTCAGTGACTGGTCCAAGAGCACTCGACCTTTCAGACAAAGGTTACACGGCGGGACAAAAGCCCGGGAGACTATTGGCGAAAACGCCAGGAGTGCTCCGCGTGTCACTGACTGAGAGGTTCAAGATGAAGAAGCTATCCGCGCTATCCCACCTGCTTTGCACCATCGCAACGTTAATGACCGGCGAGCGGCTTTAATTCGTCCCGCTGAACCCTTTGGGGCACTACCCCACCGCAAGGAAACACCATGAAGCGACTGATCAATCTGTCCCCCACGCCAGTCACCCGAGTCTTTATCGGATTGCTGCCGTTCGTGCTCCTGTTGCTGGTTTACATCGTGGCCTCCGACGCGCGCCTGGAGGCCAACCCCAACGACAAGCTGCTGCCAGCCTTCAGTCAAATGGGCGCGGCCATTGATCGCATGGCACTGGAGCCCAGTAAGCGCAGCGGCGATTACATCTTTTGGGTGGATACCGCCAGCAGCCTGAAACGGCTCGGCATGGGTGTTGCCATTGCCGCCAGTATCGGCCTGGCAATCGGCCTGCTAACGGGCGCGCTGCCCGTGATCAACGCCAGCATGAGCCCGCTACTGACGGTGGTTTCGCTTATCCCTCCGCTGGCGATCCTGCCGGTGCTGTTCATCATCTTCGGGCTGGGCGAGCTATCCAAGGTGATGTTGATCGTGCTCGGCATTACCCCCTTCATCGCCCGCGATCTGCTGCGGCGCACGCAGGAGATACCGAGTGAGCAACTGGTCAAGGCACAGACGCTGGGCGCCAACACCAGCCAGATCATGGTCAGAGTATTACTGCCACAGTTGATGCCCAAGCTGATCGATGCCGTTCGTCTGTCGCTGGGCGCTGGCTGGCTGTTTCTGATCGCCGCTGAAGCCATTGCCTCTACCGATGGTCTCGGCTATCGCATCTTTTTGGTCCGCCGCTATATGTCGATGGACGTCATCCTGCCCTATGTCGCCTGGATCACCCTGCTGGCCTTTCTCTTCGACTGGCTGCTGGCGACCCTGAGCCGCCGACTGTTCCCCTGGAACGTACAAGGAGGCAACTAATGATTGAAGTGAACAACCTGGGCAAGAGCTACGACGGCAACCCGGTGCTTGAGCGCTTGAACGTCAAGGTCAAGGAAGGCGAGTTCGTCACCTTGGTCGGCGCCTCCGGCTGCGGCAAGAGTACCTTTCTGAAAATGCTGTTGGGCACCGAATCACCGACCAGCGGCGAGTTGCTACTCGACGGCAAGCCTATCGCCGACGAGCCAGGCCCGGATCGCGGCATCGTATTTCAGCAGTATTCAGTATTCCCGCACATGACCGTTCTGGACAACGTCATGTCCGCCGTTGGCTTTGCCCAACGAGGCCTGACTGGTTACCTGTTCGGCGCCAAGCGCAAACAGGCGCGGCTGGACGCCGAGGCAATACTTGACGAGGTCGGCCTGGGGCATGCACTGAAAAAGTACCCACACGAGCTATCAGGCGGCATGAAACAACGCTTGGCGATTGCCCAGGCGCTGCTCGGAAAACCGCGCATTCTGCTGCTCGACGAACCCTTTGGTGCCCTCGACCCCGGCATACGCGCCGATATGCACGAACTGGTGCTGCGCCTGTGGAAAGAACACAAACTGACCATCTTCATGGTGACCCACGACATCAAGGAAGGCTTTTATCTCGGCACCCGTCTCTGGGTATTCGACAAGGTGCGGCAGGACCCACACGCCCCGCAGGCGTTTGGCGCCACCATCACTTACGACCTGCCGGTCGATAGCAGCGCGCGGCAACCGGCAGCTAAAACCACTGCAGAAGCCATAGCGCCGCTGCTGGCCCACAGTGCCAGCTGAGCGCTAAACAGCCACGGAGACAAGGGTAATGAGCATGACTCACTACAACACAGAAATTCCCGGCGCCAGCCACTGGTCCCTGCGCGTGCGCAAGGGAGTGCAGATGCGCCTGACCGATATCAACGGCGGCGCCAACGTTGGCATGCTGTTCTACAACCCGGAGAACCTGCTGGAGCGCTACAACGCACCGGATACGCTCAAGGGCCAGCACACCTTCAAGCTGAGCAAGGGCAACTGCCTGTACTCCGATATGGGGCGGGTGTTTGCCTCCATCGTTGAAGACAGCCTCGGCTGGCACGAAACCGTGTGCGGCAACAGCAATGCCGAGCAGGTCAAGGCGCGCTGGGGCCAACGTGATTATCAGCACGACCGCAACGACTGGCATCAGAATGGCTATGACGCCTTCCTGGTCGAGCTGGCCAAATACGGGCTGGGCCGTGCCGACATGGCCGCCAACCTCAACCTGTTCAGCAAGATCGCTACCGACGACGACGGCAACATGACGCTCGACGGACAGCACAGCAAACCGGGCAGCGAGGTCGTGTTGCGCTTCGAGATGGACACTCTGGTGCTGCTGCACACCTGCCCACACCCACTGAACAATGCCGCAAGCTATCCCTACACGCCGGTGCAGATTGATCTGACACCCGCCGACCCGGTGGACGATGACGACTACTGCCGCAACTTCCGCCCGGAAAACCAGCGCGGCTTCATGAACAACGCCCTGTATCACCTGGGCAAGTAAGCGAGGACACCATGATCAAGACCAGCTCACGCCAACCCGAGACGGCCTCGCAACGCAGCACCATCGGCGCCGGCGATTACTACATCGGTACCGTCAAGGCCGGACAGACCCTGCGCCTGCTCGACCTGGAAGGCAATCAGGCCGCCGACACCCTGTTCTTCAGCGCCGCCAACCCGGTCGAGCGTTACAGCGTGACCGACACCCTGCGCGAACAGGGCAATGTCTACCTCACCGCTGGTTCGGTGATCCGCTCCAATGAAAACAACCCCATGCTGGAGATCGTCGCCGACACCTGTGGCCGCCACGACACCCTGGGCGGCGCCTGCGCCAGCGAAAGCAACACTATCCGTTACGACCTGGAAAAACGCTGCATGCACTCCTGCCGCGACAGCTGGATGCTGGCAGTAGCCGAGCATCCCGAATACGGCATCAGCAAGCGCGACATTACCCACAACATCAACTTCTTCATGAACGTTCCGGTTACCAGCGACGGCGGTCTGACCTTTGAAGACGGTATTTCCGGCGCCGGCAAGTACGTTGAGCTGACCGCCCTGATGGATGTGGTCGTGCTGATTTCCAACTGCCCGCAGTTGAACAACCCGTGCAACGGTTACAACCCGACGCCGGTTGAGCTGCTGGTCTGGGATAACTGATTCGCCGCGAACACCAAGATTCACCTGCTTCAGTGGACGACCACTGTCGTACTTTATGTCTGGGACGGCCCGGCAAAGGCTAGAGTGATGTTCAATAAAGTATTGATTGCCAACCGTGGCGCCATCGCCACGCGCATTATTCGCACCCTGCGCCATATGGGCATTGGTTCGGTCGCGGTCTACGCCGAGTGCGACGCTGAAAGCCTGCACGTGCGGCTGGCCGATGAAGCCTTTTGCCTGGGTGACGGCGCCGCAGCCGATACCTACCTGAAGGTCGATAAGCTGCTGGCAATTGCGGCCGAGTCCGGCGCTCAGGCCATCCATCCCGGTTACGGCTTTCTCAGTGAAAATGCCGACTTCGTGCGCCGCTGCGAGGCGGCCGGCATTGCCTTTATTGGACCCACACCGGAACAGATGGTGGAGTTTGGCCTCAAGCACCGTGCCCGCGAGCTGGCCGAGAAGGCCGGCGTGCCTCTGCTGCCGGGTACCGATCTGCTGCAAGACCTGAGTGCCGCGCAAGCAGCCGCCGAGCGTATTGGCTACCCTGTGATGCTGAAAAGCACCGCCGGTGGTGGTGGCATCGGTATGCAGCTGTGCCACAGTCTGGAAGAGCTGAACGGTGCGTTCGACAGCGTCAAGCGGCTTGGCGCCAGCAACTTCGCCGATGATGGCGTGTTCCTGGAAAAATTTATCGCTCGCGCCCGGCATATTGAAGTGCAGATGTTCGGTGACGGCGCAGGCAAGGCGTTGGCGCTGGGCGAGCGCGACTGCTCCAGCCAGCGCCGCAATCAGAAAGTGGTGGAGGAATGCCCTGCGCCCAACCTGACTGACGCGATTCGCGCCGAGCTGCATAGCACTGCCGAGAACCTGCTGTGCAGCATCGGCTACCGCAACGCCGGAACCGTAGAATTCATCTACGACGCCGACAGCCACGAATTTTACTTTCTTGAAGTGAATACCCGCCTGCAGGTTGAGCACGGCGTGACCGAAGAGGTTTACGGTGTTGATCTGGTCGAGTGGATGATTCGCCTGGCCGCTGGCGATGCGCCAGATCTGGATGCACAACGCGCCAACCTGCAAGCCCAAGGCCATGCCATACAGGTGCGTCTGTATGCCGAAGATCCGTACCGCGACTTTCAGCCCTGCGCAGGTTTGCTGAGCGAGGTTGTCTTTCCGTCAGGTGACGGCATTCGCATCGACCATTGGATCGAATCCGGGCTGGAAGTACCCGCCTACTTTGATCCCATGCTGGCCAAGGTGATTGTGCATGCTGAAACTCGCGAGCAGGCACTGAGCAAGCTGCAAAGCACGCTGGACGCCACCCGCCTGTATGGCAGCGAAACCAACCTCGATTATCTGCGTGCGCTGAGTCGCGATCCGGTGCTGGCTGCCGGTGAAGTGACCACACGCTATCTGAACAGCTTTCGCTACAGCCCGGCACGCATTGACGTGCTGGCCGGCGGCACCCAGACCACCATTCAGGATTTTCCCGGCCGCGCCGGTAGCTGGGATGTGGGCGTGCCGCCCTCCGGGCCTTTTGATAGTTATGCCTTCCGGCTCGGCAATCGTCTGCTGAACAACGCCAAAGACGCTGCGGGCCTGGAAATCACCCTGCAAGGCCCGACGCTGCGTTTCGCCCAGGCGACCCAGATCGTGCTCAGCGGTGCGCCGCTGGACGCACGACTGGATGATCAGGCCGTTGCCCTGTGGCAGGTCATCGATGTTGCCGCTGGCCAAACCCTGACCCTGGGCCGCATCAAGGAATCCGGCACCCGCGCCTATCTGAGCGTGCTCGGTGGCGTGCAATGCCCGGACTACCTGGGTTCCAAGTCGACCTTTACCCTCGGTAAATTCGGCGGGCACAACGGCCGCGCTTTGCGTACCGGCGACGTCTTGCATCTGGACAGCAGTGCCAGCACCGTGGCGAGCGCCAGCGTGCCAGACGCCCTACGCCCGAACCTCGACAACCAGTGGGAAGTGCGCGTCATTTACGGACCGCACGGTGCGCCGGACTTTTTCACGGACGAGGATGTAGCGACCTTCTTCAATACCGATTGGGAAATTCACTACAACTCCAGCCGCACCGGCGTGCGCCTGATCGGCCCCAAACCCGACTGGGCGCGCAAAGACGGCGGCGAGGCGGGTTTGCACCCTTCCAACATTCACGACAATGCTTATGCCTTCGGCACCGTGGATTTCACCGGCGACATGCCGGTCATTCTGGGTCCGGATGGCCCTTCGCTAGGCGGCTTTGTCTGCCCAGCAACCGTAATCACCGCTGACCTATGGAAGCTGGGCCAACTGCGCGCCGGTGACACCGTGCGCTTCGTTCCAATCAGCATCGAGCAGGCGGTCGCACTGGAGGCGGCCCAAATCAGCGCTATCGATAATTTGCAGGCGCAACCGCTGGAGTGGCAGCCCGTCGCGCCACAAACGCCTATTATCAAGCGCTTGCCCGCTGAGCAATTTGGCGACGAGATCGTCTATCGCGCCGCCGGCGATCATTTCCTGCTGGTCGAGTATGGCGAGCAGATGCTGGATATTCGCTTGCGCTTCCGTGCGCACGCGCTGATGCAGTGGCTGCAGCAAAACCCGCTACCCGGCATGCGCGAGCTGACGCCGGGGATACGCTCTTTGCAACTGCATTTTGACAGCCAGCAGTTGAGCCATGCAGCGCTACTGGAACATCTACTTAAGGGCGAGCAGGCGCTGTCCGAGCGGCTAAACGAGCTGTCCGTGCCTTCGCGCATCGTGCATATTCCGCTGTCCTGGGATGACGAGGCTTGCCAGCAGGCCATTGAGAAATATACCCAATCGGTACGCAGCAACGCGCCCTGGTGCCCGAGCAACCTGGAGTTCATCCGCCGAATCAACGGGCTGGATAGCATCGACGACGTCAAGCAGGTGCTGTTCGACGCCTCCTACCTGGTCATGGGCCTGGGTGATGTGTACCTCGGCGCGCCGGTCGCCACGCCAACCGATCCACGGCACCGCCTGGTAACCACCAAGTACAATCCGGCGCGCACCTGGACAGCAGAGAACTCGGTCGGTATCGGCGGTTCCTACCTGTGTGTTTACGGCATGGAAGGCCCCGGCGGCTACCAATTCGTCGGCCGCACCTTGCAGATGTGGAACCGCTACCGCCAGACCCGCGAATTCAGCAAGCCCTGGCTGCTGCGCTTCTTCGATCAGATCCGGTTTTATGAAGTCAGCCACGACGAACTGCAGCAGATTCGCCGCGACTTCCCGCAGGGCCGGTATCCACTGCGCATTGAAGAAAGCCATTTCAGTCTGGCCGAGCACGAGGCCTTCATTGCCGATAACGCCGACGAAATCGACACCTTCAAGCAACAGCGTAACGCCGCATTCACCGAGGAGCTGCGCCAGTGGCACGCCAACGGCCAGTTCAACTTCGCAAGCGAGGAGCTGGAAGACGCCGCTGATGACATTAGTTGGCCCGAGGATAGCGTGGGCGTCGATAGCCCCGTATCCGGCAGCCTGTGGCAAGCAGCGGTCAAGGTCGGCGATCAGGTCAAGGCGGGCCAGGTGTTGTTGATTCTTGAATCCATGAAAATGGAAATCCCTTTACAGGCGCCGTGCGACGGCGTCGTCACCCACGTATTGCAGCAGGCCGGTGGCCGCGTACACGCCGGCCAGCCGCTGGTGGTATTGCAGGACGCTGCGCAGGAGAACCCAGCATGAAAATTGATATGAGCATCACAGGCCTGAAGCAGGCCTACCGTGAAGGCAGCCTTACCCCGGCCAAACTGCTGGCCAGTATTCGTGAGCAAGCCGTCACTTTATCCGACCACAACATCTGGATTTACCTGCTGACCGAAACCGAGCATCAGCCTTATCTCGATGCGCTGGCAACCAAGGACCCGGCTACCACGCCGCTCTGGGGTGTACCCTTTGCCATCAAGGACAATATCGACCTGGCGGGTGTTGCTACCACCAACGGCTGCGACGCCTTTGCTTATACGCCTGCCGAGTCATCGCAGGTAGTGCAGCAGCTGATCGACGCAGGCGCCATCCCGATCGGCAAGACCAACCTGGACCAGTTTGCCACCGGTTTGAACGGCACGCGTTCACCGCACGGCCCCTGTCACAATGCCTTTGATTTTGACTACATCAGCGGCGGCTCCAGCGCCGGCTCCTCGGTTTCTGTCGCCAAGGGCCTGGCCACCTTCAGCCTGGGTACCGATACCGCCGGCTCAGGCCGAGTACCCGCGTGCTTTAATAACCTGGTAGGACTGAAACCCACACGTGGTCTACTGTCGGCCAGCGGGCTGGTACCGGCGTGCCGCAGCCTGGATTGCATCAGCATCTTTGCGCTGAACAGTGATGACGCCAACAGCGTTCTGGCCTGCGCCGAAGGTTTCGATAGCCGCGACGGTTATAGCCGCGCTAATCCGTTCAACAATCAGAACCGCCAATACGGTCGCCGTGGTGGTGCGCTAAAAATCGGTGTACTGACCGAGGAGCATTTACAGTTCTTTGGTGACCAGGCCTACGCCGCCACCTATGCCGCGACCCTGGAAAAGCTCGCCGCTACCGGTATCGAGCTGGTCACCATCGACTACACACCCTTCAACGAAGCCGCCCTGCTGCTGTACGAAGGCCCTTGGGTCACCGAACGTTACCTGGCTGCACAGCCGCTGATCGATGACAACCCCGAGGCCATCTTCCCGGTGGTTCGCGAGATCATAGCGCCCGGTGGCAAGCCACCCGCTACCGCGCTGTTCAAGGCGCAGTACCGACTGGAGGAGTTGAAAAAGGCCTGTCATGATCAGCTCAAGGGGCTCGACTGCCTGCTGACGCCGACCGCTGGCCGCCTGTTTACCATCGCCGAAATGCTCGAAGAGCCGATTCTGCGCAACAGCCAGTTGGGCTACTACACCAATTACATGAACCTGGTCGACATGACCTCGGTCGCGGTACCCACGGCATTCACCGAAGCCGGCCTGCCCTTCGGCATCACCCTGGTCGGCCCAGCGTTCAGCGACCGTGCGCTGCTGTCCATCGCCAACCGCATACAGCAGACGCTACCCTTGCCCCAGGGTGCGCTGGATCTGCCACAACCGGCCCTTAGCGGCCAGGCAGTCGGCAACCCCGACAGCATCGACGTGCTGGTCTGCGGTGCGCACCTTGAAGGGCTGCCGCTGAACTGGCAGTTACTGGAGCGCGGTGCGGTACTCAAACAACATACCCAAACATCCCCCCACTACCTGATGTATGCGCTGGCCGGCGGCCCGCCGTTCCGTCCCGGATTGATTCGCGATGAAGCGGCAGGCGTGGCTATTGAGGTGGAAATATGGTCTATGCCGAAGAGCGAGTTCGGCAGCTTTGTCGCTGGCATTCCAGCACCGCTGGGCATCGGCAAGGTGCAGATTGCCGACGGTAGCTGGGTCTGCGGCTTTATCTGTGAACCCTACGGACTCGAAGGCAGCAGCGATATTTCTGCCTTGGGTGGCTGGCGCGCTTATATGGCACAACGCTGAACAAGGGATAAAAAGGGGAAACGAGACTTTTACCAACACAGCACATAAACTGATTTCAGACCAAGTAGTCGATCTGGGTGCAGTTTATGGAAAAGCGGAAGTTCCCTCGCCAGATATGTAACGTTGATGCCGTGCTCTCAGTGGCGGAAGGAGACAGTCACCACTGCACCATCGTCGAGTACAGTCAGGGCGGCCTGCAGGTTAGCTTTGATGCCGCCATCGCCGGCGGCATCATCAACAGTCTCAGGCGCGTGGCGGCAGACCATAGTAATGCCAGCATCAGTTTCCGCCAGGCGCAACAATATCTGCGCTTACCCGTTGCTATTGTTCGCCTGACCCCACAAGGCGCTGGCCTGCACGTTCCCAACCCCGATCCCGCCGTCTACCGAGTATTGCAGCATCTCTCGGTCGCGCAGGCGCAAGAGAACAAACAATCCACCAGCCTGGCCAGCAGTCAGCCGGCACTCAGCGAGCGACACAAAAAGAGCCTAATGCAGTCCGCCTGTCGGGTGCTGCACGACTTTTTGCGGCAACAGTACGCAGGGTTTTGCCATCAACTCGAGCATGAACTCTTCGCCGCCGCAGACCAGCAACACGACACCAGTGCGCAGCAGCACTTTCTTATTGCCACCAAACAGTTTCGCAAGGACCGCCAGCGCATTTTTGCCAGCCTCAGCCAATGCATCATTGCTGACGCCATGGCACTCAGCAAAGGCATTTACGCGCTAGCGGGCATATCCGCGGCTGACCAAAGCAAGAGAGCTTCGCCACTGGAGCTGATCACCAAGGACGACTTTGAAGACTGGCTACTGGTGAGGGTTGCCATCTCCAAGGCTGAATTGAAACAACGTGACGCACTGATAGAGCTGCAGGTTCGTATCGATGCAGCCTTTGGCAAACGCGATGGTCAGCGCCCGCCCAACCCTTTTTCCCCGGCGGCGCTATGTAACGGTTTTTTTGAACAAATTCACCACCTGCAGTTGCCGCACGCCCAGTTACAGGTGGTTTATGCCGTATTGCAGAAAACCCTGCTCGGCGAACTCCAGGCTTTCTACCAGCAGCTGAATCAAGTGTTTATTGATGCCGACATTCTGCCGGACATTGACATAGCCCAGTATCTGGCCGAACAGGCGCTGCTGAATCGCCCCGAGTCAGCAGCTGAGGCCGAAGAAAGCAGCAAGGCTACCGCGCCGCCCAGCAAATCACTGGCGGCAGAAGAAAACGTCACCGGCACGCTGGAGAAAGAGTCGGATACAGCGGCGTCTGCCGAGCCGCCTTCAGCCTACGGCACTGTTAGTCAGCTGATGGGCCTGCGCCGCCAAGCGACAGGTGAAACGGTCGCTGCCAGCGATAGTGATGGACACCACAGCCAAGCCACCGCACAACAACTTGGCCAATTGCAGGAAAGCCTGATTAGAGGTGATGTGCAGCTAGTGCAGACTGGCGCACTGAAAGAACTACTGCGGCAAGCCAAGGGCAGCGCTCAACCGCTATCCGAGCAGGAACAGGACGCCGCCGATACCATCGAAGGTTTATTCGACAGTATCCTGCAGAGCGACCGCATCAACGCCGATCTGCGTGATGAGTTCCGCAAACTGCAGGTGCCGCTGCTGCGCGCCATTTTGCAGGACCCTGAGCTGTTTTCAGCCGAAGCTCATCCCGCCCGTCAGGCACTGAATTACATTGCCCTGCTGGCCGATAAAGGCAGCAGCAATCTAGCCGCCAATACCCCTGCTATTCGCGAGGCCATCGGCGGGATTCTGGCGGACAAAACCGACGGTAAAGGCTTCAGCCAAAGCATCGACAGACTGGATCAACTGGTCGGCCGCGAAAAACGCCTGATCGAACGTAACCTGCAGCGCATTCGTCAGGGCTGCGATGGGCAGCAACGGCTGCGCCATGCCAATAGGCAGATTCAATGCGAGCTGGAGCGCGTCCTGACTGCCCCCATACCGCAACCGGTTATCTCGCTTCTGGAAAATGGCTGGCGCGACCTGATGCGTCTGAGTTACCTGCGTGAAGGAATGTCCAGCCGCTCCTGGGAAATAACGCTGCAGGTCATTGAGCAACTGGCGGCCAACCGCGATAGCACCCGTCTAACCTCAATGGAAAAACCGCTCGGCGAAGAGAACTTGCTGCTGCTGGTCGAAAGAGGGCTTTCCAAGATACCGGAAGGCCAGTTGAGCCACCTCGAACTGGTGGCGCAGGTCAGGCAGATGCTGGATACCGACCCCAACGACATCAGCATCGGCACCTATCAGGACCCGCTGGGAGCAGAACCCAGCTTGCAGGACCGCCTGGATGCCTTGCCCGATGGCGGGCTATCACTGCAACGCTGGATCAAACGCGCGCGTGGCCTGAAAGTATCCCAGTGGTTTGAACTGAGTCACGGCCAACTACAGGAAAAACTGGTGCAACTGGCCTGGACTGCCGATGACCACAGCCACTATGTATTTGCCAATCACCAGGGCACACAAAAACTCGAACTGCCGCTGGAGCGGGTGGCCACCCTGCTGCGCGACGGAAACCTGGTACTGCTCAGTGATGCGGCACTGCCCGCCGTTGAGCAAGGGTTCGATGCGCTGGTGCAGAAAGTCTACGACAAGCTGGCCTTCGACTCCTGTCACGATCCTCTTACCGGATTTCTAACCCGCAAAGAATTCTGCCGAACACTGGCACAAACTGTAGCTGGCGCTAACGAGGAGACCGAGCGGTTCAGCCTTATTTTTATCGACATAATGCAGTTCAAGGTGATCAACAACACCTGCGGCTACGAAGCCGGGGATCGCTTTCTCAGCACGCTTGCACAGCGCCTGCGCAGCTTTCTCAAGCAGGGTAGTCTGGTTGGTCGCATGGGAGCTGACCAGTTCGCCATATTACTGCAGGAAGATGCCGAAACCCTTGGCTACAGCAGCGCACGCGAACTCAAGGGCGTCGTCGAAGAAAAGCGTTTTGAGTACGAAGAGCATAGTTTTGTTATCAAGACCGCGCTGGCGCTGGTCGGCTTGAACCGCAGCAACCACAAGGTCATGGAGTTATTACGTGCAGTCGAGTCGGCGACCAGCCTGTCCAAGAAAACCGGTTATAAAGACGTGCAGGTAGTGCGGCCGGGCGACCAGCGGCTGGAAGCTCTGGACGAGGTAATGGCCTGGGTCACCCGCATCAATCGTGCACTGGACAACGATAACCTGAAGCTACGCTGCCAGAAGATCGCGCCGATCAACGGCAGCGCGCGCACCCTAGCGCACTACGAAGTACTGCTCACCGTGCTGGATGAACATGGTGAAGACTCGCCACCCGCCGAGTTCATCAAGTTTGCCGAGGAGTACAACCGCATGGCCGCGGTAGATCGCTGGGTGATCGAGCATGTATTGCAGTGGATGTACGACCACCTGGACGAACTGCACCTG
This sequence comes from Pseudomonas sp. 5Ae-yellow, assembly GCF_014077575.1. Taxonomy (NCBI): domain Bacteria; kingdom Pseudomonadati; phylum Pseudomonadota; class Gammaproteobacteria; order Pseudomonadales; family Pseudomonadaceae; genus Pseudomonas; species Pseudomonas sp. 5Ae-yellow. The sequence continues at coordinate 211,064 of NZ_JACGWE010000001.1, forward strand.
TTTGGTGGCTTTTCGGTCAACCTGTCGGGCCACAGCATGAACGATGAAACCTTCCTGGATTTCATTTTTGACGCACTGGTGCGCTACCCGGTCCCGCGCAACAAGCTGGTATTCGAGATAACCGAAACCACAGCGGTCACCAACCTCGACGACGCTGCTGATTTCATCAAGGAAATGCGCAGCATCGGTTGTCGCTTCTCGCTCGACGACTTTGGTGTAGGCCAATCGTCCTACTCTTACTTAAAGCGCCTGCCAGTGGACTTCATCAAGATCGACGGTGCATTTGTGCGCGATATCAATACCAACGATGTCGACTACGCTCTGGTCAAATCCATCACCGAGATGGGCCATTACCTGAAGAAAAAGGTTATCGCCGAGTATGTCAGCAGTGAAGCGATTCTCAACACCGTGACGCATATCGGCGTGGATTATGCGCAAGGCTACCAGTTTGGTATGCCAGTAATGCTTGATCAACTGGATCTGCGCAACAATCCACGCTTCTGAGAAACCGCCTAAATAATCCGCCCAACGCTAAGGGTCCCTGACACATCCCCGAGTGCGCAGGTCACTGCCGGAATCAGCTATCGGCCGGTGGATTAGCAGCAACGGCACAGCAGGCGCAGATTATTACCCGGATCGTCGCGCATAAAGCCTTGTCGACTTGCGTCATACCGGAGACAGAATAGGCGCTTAAAAAGCTGAAGATGCCCGAGCTTCGGGGGGCGACAGCCGATGCATTTGTGTCCTGTCGATTGTGTATACCGCGCGGATCAGGGAAAATGACCACCACTTTTCGCTTAAAGCCGCCCGCCACGCCAATCAGGCTGCGCCGGCAGCAAAAAATCTGGAATACCTCTGCTGATGTCGAACGCTCCAATCGCACAGGAAGTCGGTAAACGCCGCACTTTCGCCATTATCTCTCACCCTGACGCTGGTAAGACCACAATCACCGAGCGCTTGCTGCTGATGGGGCAAGCGATCAGCGTAGCCGGCACCGTCAAGTCGCGGAAATCCGACCGCCATGCTACGTCCGACTGGATGGCAATGGAGAAGGAACGGGGTATCTCGGTGACCACCTCGGTGATGCAGTTCCCTTATCGTGACGGCATGATCAACCTGCTCGATACCCCCGGCCACGAAGACTTCTCGGAAGATACCTACCGCACCCTGACCGCCGTCGACTCAGCGCTCATGGTACTCGACGGCGGTAAAGGGGTTGAGCCACGCACCATCGCCCTGATGGACGTATGCCGTCTGCGCGATACGCCCATCGTCAGCTTCGTCAACAAGCTCGACCGCGATATACGCGACCCGATTGAGCTGCTGGATGAAATCGAAGACGTGCTCAACATCAAGGCTGCGCCCATCACCTGGCCGATCGGTTGCTACCGCGACTTCAAGGGTGTGTATCACCTCAAGCGCGACTGCATCATCGTTTACGAGGCAGGACATGGCCACGAGCGCACGGAAACCAAAACCATCGACCGGCTCGACTCGGACGAAGCGCGCGCTCACCTGGGCGACCTCTACGACGACTTTGTCGAGCAGCTGGAACTGGTGCAGGGCGCCTGCCACGAGTTTGACGAGCAAGCGTTTCTCAAAGGCGAAATGACCCCCGTATTCTTCGGCACCGCACTGGGTAACTTTGGCGTCGACCAGGTACTCGATGCCATCGTCGACTGGGCTCCACGACCACAACCTCGCGATAGCCACGAGCGTACAGTTCAGCCGACTGAAGCCTCGTTCAGCGGTTTCGTGTTCAAGATTCAAGCGAATATGGATCCCAAACACCGCGACCGTATCGCGTTTCTGCGTATCTGTTCCGGCCGTTACGAAAAAGGCATGAAGCTGCATCACGTGCGCACCGGCAAGGATGTACGTATCGCCGACGCGCTGACCTTCTTCGCTGCCGAGCGCGAGCATCTGGAAGAGGCTTGGGCTGGCGACATCATCGGCTTGCACAACCACGGCACCATTCAGATTGGCGACACCTTTACCGAAGGCGAGAAGATCGGTTTCACCGGCATCCCGCACTTCGCACCTGAGCTGTTTCGCCGCGTGCGCCTGAAGGACCCGCTGAAATCCAAGCAGTTGCGTCAGGGCCTGCAGGAGCTGGCTGAGGAAGGCGCCACCCAGGTATTCTTCCCGGAGCGCAACAACGACATCATCCTTGGCGCGGTTGGTGTGCTTCAGTTCGATGTAGTTGCCTCACGGTTGCAACAGGAATACAAGGTCGAGTGTATTTATGAGCCGATCAATGTCTGGTCAGCGCGTTGGGTCGAGTCCAGTGATCGCAAGAAACTGGAAGAATTCAGCAACAAGGCCACCGACAACCTGGCGATTGACGGCGGCGGCCACCTGACCTATCTGGCCCCTACCCGCGTTAACCTCAGCCTGACCGAAGAACGCTGGCCCGACATCGCCTTCCGCGCAACCCGCGAGCATCACTGACGCGCTACGCTACGCGCAGCTGCAAGCTGCAAGCTGCAAGCTGCAAGCAATTAGAAGCCCGTTCCAGTGTTTTGGTTCGGGCTTTTCGCTTGAAGCTTGAGGCTTGAGGCTTGAGGCTCGAAGTCTGCGGCTTGCGGCTTGCGGCTTGCGGCTTGCCAGCGTAGCGTTAGCCAATGCGCTACATAGATACCCATACCCACCTGGACTTCGCCGCCTTTGACCACGACCGTGACGCGGTGCTGGATGATTGCTTGCAGCTGGGTGTCGAGCGACTGGTAGTACTGGGGGTGGCCGCCAGCAACTGGCAAAAAGTATGGCAACTGACTCAGCAGCAGCCCATGTTGCACGCAGCCTTCGGCCTGCACCCGATGTTCTGTGCCGAGCATCAGCCGCAGCACCTGGATCAACTGCGCCAGCAACTGCAGAACTGCAGCGGCCACCGCCAACTCTGTGCCGTAGGCGAGTTTGGTCTGGACTTCTACCTCGACAATACCGACCGCGACGCCCAACAACAGCTGTTTGAACAGCAGTTGGCACTGGCGGCCGACTTCTCGCTACCCGTGCTGCTGCACGTGCGTCGCGCACATGCGCAATGTATTGCTACCTTAAAGCGATTCAAACTCCAGCGCAGCGGCATCATCCACGCCTTTTCTGGCAGCCTGGAAGAAGCGCAGGAGTATCTCAAGCTGGGCTTCAAACTCGGTATTGGCGGAGCCGCAACATGGCCCCAGGCCAAACGAATGCATCGCACTATCGCCCAACTGCCTGCCAATAGCATCGTATTGGAAACCGACTCACCCGATATGCCGCCCAGCTTCGCGGTGTCGCAACGTAATAGCCCGCAAAATATTCCTGCGATCGCCAGGCACTTGGCTGAGCTGCGCAAACAACCAGTGCAGCAGTTCGCCGAGCAGTGCTGGCATAACAGCTGTGAATTATTCGACTGGGCCACCACGCCAGTGTCTTGAGCAGGGCGGTCTGTTACAGTCGAGAGTCTTTCCAAGTGGCAAACCGAGGAGAAACCCCATGCCTTTTCTAGGCGTTGCCATTTTTCTGGTCTGGCTGGTTCTACTGTTGCGCTTCCCCAGGGTGATGCTGCCGGTAAGCGGCGTGCTGGCGGGTCTGGGCCTGCTGCTGGGCCTGGTCATGGGCCTGCTGCAGTGGCAACAAGCCCAGCGAGTAGAGCAACTGGCTTTCGACCTCGCCTACCAGCCTGAGCAATGTGAGTTTGGCAAACCACTGGTGGTGCGTATAAGCAACCAGAGTGACTCAGCGGTGCAGCACATTCACTGGCAGCTGGTGGCTAGCCAACCGGGCTACAACACCAATTTGCTGGATGCTGGCGTGGCGCTGGACTTCAGCAGCCCTACTCGCCTGGCACCCGGTGAGCAGGTAAAGCTGTGTTTCAGCGTGCCGCGCCTGCGACGCGGCTACCGCGAAGCCGAGCTGGACTACCAGGCCGATGAGGTCAGCGCAGAATTCATCAACTAACCAACAAGGATAATAAAAGATGCCACAAGAAGTCGCGTTGATCACAGGCTGTTCCACCGGTATCGGTCAGGCACTGGCCCATTGCTGCCTGGATGCCGGTTATCAGGTCTGGGCCACGGCCCGCAATCCGGAAACACTGGCACCGCTGGTCGCTCGGGGCGCCATTGCCGTGCAGTTGGATGTGAATAACGCAGAGCAGCGGCAAGCCTGCGCAGAGCGCCTGCGCACAGAGGCCGGCCGCCTGGACCTGCTGATCAATAACGCTGGCTACGGTGCCATGGGACCGATCATGGATGCGGATCGCGACACCCTGCTCAAGCAATTCGACACCAATGTCTTTGCGCCGCTGCAACTGGTGCGCGACACCGCAGACTTACTGCGCGACAGCAAAGGCCTGATCGTCAATATCGGTAGCGTTTCTGGCGTAACCACGACGCCGTTTTCCGGCGTGTACTGCGCCTCCAAGGCCGCGCTGCACGCGATTTCCGATGCCCTGCGGATGGAGCTGCACCCCTTTGGTGTTCAGGTACTGACGGTGCTGCCGGGCGCTATTGCTTCGGACTTCGGTAATAACGCCAGCGCCGCCATCACCATGGCAGAAACATCCTGGTTCAAGCCTTGGGAAAAAGCCGTGCAAGCACGCGCCAAGGCGTCGCAGAACGCCCAATCCACCAGTGCTGCAGACTTTGCCAAGGAGTTGCTGGGTTACGTGAAGAATCCGGTCCGCCCGGAACAGGCGCTGATTGGCCACAGCGCACGCAGCATGGTGCGCCTGAAGCGTTGGTTGCCGCTGTCCATGCTCGACAAACGCATGCGCAAACGCTTCAAGCTGGAATAATGCGCTGTTACTGAGCTGACGCCTTAACCCGAGGCGTCAGGATAGATTATGCGCTCTGCCTGGCGATCAGCGACTTCTGCCGGCGAGCGCCCTTCGCTTTGACTCTGCGTAAAGATGCTATCCAGCCGCTCACCTATGGCCTTGACCCGTGCCGCTATTTTGCCGTGCGCCACACCTCGATGCGTCAACGCCACATGTAACAAGCCGCCGGCATTGATCACATAATCCGGCGCATAGAGAATGCCACGCGCATCCAGTTGATCGGCCATATCAATGTCTATCAGCTGATTGTTGGCTGCGCCCGCCACCGCAGCGCAGCGCAATAACGAGATGCTGCGCTGATTGATCGCACCACCGAGTCCACAGGGTGAAAAGATATCGCAAGGCGCTTCGTATACCGCATCCAGTGCCAGCGGCTGCGCATCCAGTTCCTCTTCAGCCAAGCGTACCTTACCCTGATCCAGGTCACTGACCATCAACTCGGCTCCCTCAGCGTGCAGTAGCTGGGCCAGCGCATAACCCACATTGCCCAGTCCCTGCACAGTTATACGAACGCCACTGAGGCTTTCCTGCCCCAGGCGCGCCCGCACGGCAGCCCTTATGCCAGCCAATACACCCAGGGCGGTGTGGGGTGAGGGATCACCCGCTTCGGTAGTACTGGTTACATGGCCCGTTTGCTGGGCAATGCAGTCCATATCAGCGCTGCTGGTACCGCTGTCCATGGCGGTGATATAGCCACCGCGCAAGGATTCGATACAGCGGCCAAAGGCCTCAAAGAGAGCCGCGCGATTGGCAACGTGGGGCTGTCGCAAGATGACGGCTTTGCCCCCGCCCTGTTCAAGCCCAGCAAGCGCGGCTTTGTAACTCATACCACGTGCCAAACGCATGGCGTCGGCAACCGCCTCATCAAGGCTATTGTAAGGAAGGTAACGGCAGCCACCCAGCGCCGGCCCAAGGTAAGTGTTGTGGATAGCAACGATAGCCTCCAGCCCGCTTGCCTGGTCTGAAAAGAAATGCAGCCCCTGCATACGCTCCGCCCGCATTGCTGTGAACATTTAGGCCTCTCCTGCTTTGCTGGTTGTCTGAAACAACAATACACACTAATCCTATTCGTTACCCGTGACGCTTTGGCAAACTGGTAGTCCTTTTATTCGGAGAAGTAAAACATGCGCTGGCTAATGCCGTTTCTAACTGTTTTGTTGATGATCACCGTTAGCGTTCCCGACGCCGAAGCCCGTCGCATGGGCGGTGGTAAAAGCTTCGGCAGCACCCCAAGCCATCAAAGCCAGCCAGCTCAGCGCCAGCAGGCTCCGCGCGATCAGCAAGCCGCACCAGGCAAACAACCGGGCGCGGCCGCAGCCAGCTCCGGTGCCAACCGCTGGCTCGGCCCCCTGGCCGGTATTGCTGCCGGCGGATTATTAGCATCCATGTTTTTCGGCGATGGCTTCGAAGGCTTTCAGCTATTCGACATTCTGATCCTCGGATTGATTGCTTTCATGTTGTTCAAATTGTTCAGCCGCCGCCCGCAGCCACAGTTACAGCCGGCCGGTGGCGCACCCGTGCAGCGCGAGGCAACGCCGCAGTACAAGGCAGCGTCAGCCGCCAGCACTCAGTTTCGTGCTGACCCCGCCCAACAGGACGCACCGGCCTGGTTTGACGCGGAGCTGTTTCTGCGTGCAGCCACAGAGCACTTTTACACCCTGCAGCGTCATTGGCGCGATGGCGACACTGCCGGCATGGCCGAATATCTCAACCCGCAGCTGCTGACACAACTGATGCAGGCACGCGAGGAGCAACCACCTACCGCGAACGGCTTTGTCGACGACCTCGACGTTCGCTTGGATGGGGTTACCCAGACCCAGGGCCGCACACTGGTCACGGTTAGCTTTACCGGCCTGGACCGCGATAGTGCTGAAGACCCCGGACATCGGTTTGACGAAAGCTGGGCGCTAGAACGCGCCGACGGTGAAGGTCAACCATGGATCATTACCGGGATCAGGCAGAACTGAGCGCGCCGCGGGCGCGTTCGTATCAAGCTAGAAGCTAGAAGCTAGAAGCTAGAAACAGTGAGAAGCCCGTGCCGGAGATCGGCTCGGGCTTTTTTTATTGCTTGAAGCTTCAAGCCTGGAAAGCTTATCAGCGCCTGACAGGCCGCTTCTGCAACTTGCGCTGCAGCGTTCGGCGGTGCATTCCCAAGGCACGCGCTGTGGCAGAAATGTTGCCGTCATGCTCTGCCAATACCCGCTGGATGTGCTCCCACTGTAGCCGGTCAACCGACATTGGGTGTTCCGGCACCAAGGTGTCGGGGTCGGCCTGATCGGACAGTAACGCGGTTAATACGTCATCCGCGTCGGCTGGCTTGCACAGATAGTTACAGGCCCCCCGCTTGATCGCTTCAACAGCGGTCGCAATACTGGAATACCCGGTCAGTATGACAATTTTTAGATCGGGATAGAGTTCCAGCAAGCGTGGCATCAGCACCAAACCGGAGTCACCCTCCATCTTCAGATCGAGTACGGCGAAGTCCGGCTGACGCTCACGGGCGATCTGCATTGCTTCCTCGGCACCACCGGCGGTATCTACCCTCAGGCCGCGACGACTCAGTGCACGCGCCAGTACCCGCGTAAAAGTGGGGTCATCATCTACCAACAACAGCAGTGGCTGCTCTTCCGGGCTTAATTCATCGCTCATGCCTGATCTCCTGTGCAATCGGCAATATCACTTCAGTCAAGGTACCACCCTCATCCTGATTGAACAGTCTTACCGTGCCACCGATGCGCTCAACGGCGGCCTGACTTAAAAACAAGCCAAGGCCAAAGCCTTTCTTGCCCTTAGTGGTTAGAAAAGCGGTGCCCAGCTGCTCGGCAATATGCAACGGCACACCCGGCCCACGATCATGGATGCGCAGGGTTATAAAGCGTTGGTCCCATTCAAGGCTGATACGAATACCCTCGGCGCAGGCATCCGCCGCGTTATTCAACAGATTCAGCATGGCCTGCCCCAACTCCGGACTAGCCTGCAAACAGGGCACCTCACCGCCAGGCAGCGGCTGCCATTGCCACGAGACCTCGGGACGCATCAACTGCCAGCGCGCCAGCATGGCTCGCAACCAGCTGTCCGCAGGCTCAATCCGCTCTGGCTGACGCCGATTATCTTCCGCGCTACGCACCATGTGCTGCAAGCTCTCCTTGCACAGTCTGACCTGCTCTTGGAGTACCGCCAGGTCCTCCTGCAACTCGGGCTCGGGATAGTCCTTGCTCAGATCCTTGAGCAGCACACTCATGGTTGATAACGGCGTTGACAGCTCGTGTGCGGCACCTGCTGCCACACTGGCGATGCCCAGCAGTTGAGCGTCGCGGATGCTTTGCTCGCGACGCTCAGCCAACCGTTCGGCGTGCTGGCGCAGCGCGTCGGCCATACGCACAACAAACAGGCTGATCAAACCGGCGCTCATGGCAAAATTAAGCCACATACCAATAACATGCAGGCTAACCAGGCCACCGCCCAAGGGAATATCAAATGCCGTCAGCGGCTCATACCAGACCAGCAACGCACTGTAGGAAGTGACCGCGACCACCGCCAGTACGGCAGTAAAGAACCAGGGCAAAGTGGCCGCCGCAATGGTCAGGGGCACCAGATAATAGGATACGAAGGGATTGGTTGGTCCGCCTGAGTAGTAGAGCAGCACGCTGTGGATAAACATGTCGAACAGCAACTGCAGGCCATATTCCAGATTCGTTACCGGCCAGCCTCGTCCCAGCCGTAACAGCGTCAGGATGCTAACCAGCGCAGACCCACCCAGCGCTAACAGCAAGGGCCCCCAGGGCAAGGGAAACCAGCCGCTTAGGTACGCGGCCAGGACCGATACGCTTTGCGCCAGCAATACCAATAAACGGATAAGGATCAAGCGCCACAAATTCTGACGCGAGGGCGATAACGCCAATGTATTAGGGCTCATGAATGATCGCGTGGACATACCAAACTCCAGTATAGGCGGGCGAGGCTAGCGCCTCGCGCGACACAGGGTCGCACAAAGCACGGATTCTTGGGAGAGCGGAACCTGTGCGCTAGTATCGGGTCAGATTACGCAAGATCAAGGAGACCTACTTTATGCGTTCACTTCACCTTCCCCTGTCCGGCCTGTTTCTGGGTATGAGTCTACTCGCCGCTGGTGCTCAGGCAGAGCCCCTGCGCTACAACCAGGTTTCTCTGCACGCGCAGGTCGAGCAGTCGGTTAACCATGACACCATGAGCGTGACCCTGTTCACCGAAGCACAGGACGAGGATCCGGCCAAACTGGCAGAGAAGATCACTCGAACCCTGAACGCAGCGCTGCAAACCGCACGCGCTGAAGACAAAGTCAGTGTCAGCAGCGGTAACCGCAGCAGCCAACCGGTTTATGACGAGAAGCGTGAGAACATCATCGGCTGGCGCGAACGTGGCGAGATCGTTATCGAAGGTAGCGACTTCGCCGCGATTTCTGCCCTTACCGGCGAGCTGCTGGGCGATCTGAGCCTGGCCGACATGCAGTTCAGCCTATCTGCTGATAGCCGCAGCAAAACCGAAGATACTCTGGTCGCCGATGCCATTGAGGCGTTCAAGTCACGCGCCAACATTGCTACGCGCAGCCTGGGCGGCGCTGGCTATAAAATCGTCAACCTGAACCTGAACACCCAGTACATGCAGCCCATGCGCTACCGCGGTCAACAGAAAATGATGATGTCCGCCGATATGGAAATGAGCACACCTGAAGTGGCTGGCGGTCAGTCTGACGTTACCGTGAGCGCCGATGGCACCATCGAAGTTCAAGGCCTGTAAGCACGCTTCCCAGCCACGCCCTTTTCAATCCTGAATCGGGCGTGGACTACCCCGCCAGCAGACACTTCATCATCATGGCCGCATGAAGGCGTAATCTTCGTCATCGTTGAGGTTGTCAGCAAGAAAAGCCAACTCGCTGGCGATATCCGCATGGCTACGCCCGCGCTTGTAAACATTGATCACTTCAGTCATTAATCCCCGCGCCAGCGCCTGCTCGTCATAACCAGCCGCTGCAGCCTGTTCAATTGCCTGCGCCATCACTTCCTTCGCTATTTTGTATGCGGACATTTACGCTCTCCTGTGTAAAACACCAATTATGCATAATCCGGTATCGCGGGCATTGATCTGTCTCAGGATTTTCCGTCGTGATCGAATGGCTCCTGAAGATAACGGTCGGTATCAAAAGTATCGACCCAATCCGGATGAAACACGATCAGCGCAGTCACTGCCGTGCCATTGATGAAGCCCTCCGGGAACATCACCAGCAGCAGATAACCACACAATTCGAGAAAACTGGCGGGCGGCTGCAGGGCACCCGACCACTGCAACAGCCCCATGCCCACCAGCACTGTGGCCGCTGCCGCCAGGCCGGCTGCAAAAAAACCGCTGACAAATATGTAGAGGAAAAGATTGCGTGGCTGAAAAGACTCCAAAGCGCGGCTGAGCAATAGCGTGATACCAACGGGCACCAGAATGCGCAGCAGCCCATTGGCGCCCAACGCGGCGAGGTCATCCAGCCCCAACAGGCACAAAGCCAGCTGCGCCAGGCTGCCGGCGACAATTGCCAGCGGCCAGTCGAGCATCAGCATGACCGCAGTCAGGCCAATGAAGTGCACCGTTAGCCCGTTATCGAACTCGCGTCGCACCAACCAAAGCACGAAAAGAGCAAAAACACTGCCGAAGAACAGGTGATGACGTCGCGTATCGGCTATCAATTCAACCCAACGCACGCGCATCAATGCCCACAGCAACGCCACTGCGTAAAGCAGCGCACAGATAACAAGCTGACCGGGTGTCAGCAAATCGGCAGAGAGCATGCGCAACCTCCTGATCAACAGCTGGACATAATAGCAGCCAGCGACGCGAATCTCAGCCTTGGCAACAGCGCAGAATCCTGCCAGCAGTGACTCAATTTCAGTGCAGCTCCGGCAATGTCACCAGTTTACCCGCCCGCTAGCAGCGACTGATGCAATAACCGCAACAGAGGGCTAGAATGATTACAAAGTCAGTCAAGCCCCCCGCGCAGCAATGTACTGCGCCGCCGACAAAAAAAGGTCATCGCATGTCCAGTCGCCTGAACCCGCAAGATCAGCAACGGGTCGACAAGTACCTCGAGTCACCCATACACCAGGTGCCACGCAGACCGTTCAAGGTCTGGATTCTGCTCGCATTGGTCGCCGGATCGGTTGTAGTCCTGGGTCTGCTCTCGCGCATGCTCGGGCAGTTAGTGGTCGCCTAGCGCAGACTGGTTCGCCAGCGCATAACGCGCAAGACAAGGACATGCATAGCAACAGGACGTAGCGTTGCAGCGACGGTTTCAAAGCCGCCATGACACGTCAGATCGTCCCGATACCGATCTTTGGCCCTGCAGAGCCTGACTGACGCCGGTTTCCTATACTTCCGTGAGTAAACACCTATGTCAGATGCATCACAGGCTAGCCCGCAACCCCGAATCCTGATCGTCGGCGGCGGCGCAGGCGGCCTTGAACTAGCCACCACGCTGGGCCGCAAGCTGGGCAAGAAAGGCAAGGCCAGTGTCACCCTGGTCGATACCAACATGACCCACATCTGGAAGCCTCTGCTGCACGAGGTAGCAGCTGGCTCGCTGAACTCCACCGATGATGAGCTCAACTATGTTGCCCAGGCCAAGTGGAACCATTTCCGCTTCCAACTGGGCGCCATGACCGAACTTGACCGTGAACGGCGCAGCATAACCCTGGCGCCGATTCTTGACGAAAAGGGCAACGAGCTGATCGCCAGTCGACAACTGGACTACGATTACCTGGTCATTTCGGTCGGCAGCACCACCAACGACTTCAACACCGCCGGCGCTGCTGATCACTGCCTCTTTCTGGACACCCGTGCGCAGGCTGAGCGCTTTCACCGCGCACTGCTAAACCAGTACATGAAAACCCAAACAACGGACTTACAAGGCCCTGGTCAGCCGATCAACGTCGCCATTATCGGCGCCGGCGCGACCGGTGTTGAATTGGCTGCCGAACTGCACCACGCGGCGCAGATGCTCAAGGCCTATGGTTTCGACCGTATCAACCCGGAAGATCTCAACATCAACATCATCGAGGCCAGCGAACGCCTGCTGCCCGCATTACCCGAGCGCATCAGCGGCCCGGTCACGCAGGTGCTCAAGGACCTGGGCGTCAAACTGCACACCGGCTCGGCAGTGAAGGAGGTGAAGGAAGACCGTCTGGTGCTGGCCAATGGCGAGGAGATTCCGGCGACGCTCAAGGTGTGGGCGGCAGGCATCCGCGCACCGGCCTTTCTGACTCAGCTGGGCCTGCCGGTTAACCGCATCAACCAGCTCGAGGTTGAGCGCACCCTATTGGTGAAAGGCGAGGATCGGATCTTCGCCTTTGGTGATTGCGCCGCATGCCCTATGGGTGATGAAGGTCGCTTTGTGCCGCCACGCGCGCAAGCGGCTCATCAACAGGCCAGCCTGCTCGCCAAGAACCTGCGCAAGCTGCTTGAGGGCAAACCACAGGAAGAGTACCGCTATCGTGACTACGGCTCACTGATCTCACTGTCGAGCTTCAGTGCGGTAGGCAATCTGATGGGTAACCTGACTGGCAATGTCATGCTGGAAGGTCGGCTGGCTCGCATGTTCTACGTCTCGCTGTACCGTCTGCACCAGATAGCCCTGTATGGCCTGCCAAGGACCATGATGCTGATGCTCAGTGATAGGTTCGGTCGCTCCACAGAGCCACGCCTGAAGCTGCACTAAGGCTTTGCAAAAGGAAGGGCTACACTGCCCTTCCTTTAACGCTTCAAACTCGCCTGAAAGCCCACATGCACCCTTGCACGAAGAATAGGGGCCTGGGTCATGCCTGGACGCTCAAGACATCGACGAAGCCTATCAATCAGACACGAAGAAGCCCCGACGAATCAGGTCGAGAAGCAAAAGCATAAAAAGAAGGGTAATTACGGAGACTAGCGAAATACGGAGGGTCTTGCGAGGGATTGAGTGGTGGGTCGTGTAGGATTCGAACCTACGACCAATTGGTTAAAAGCCAACTGCTCTACCAACTGAGCTAACGACCCAATGCTCAAAAAAAATGGTCGGGGTAGAGGGATTCGAACTCTCGACATCCTGCTCCCAAAGCAGGCGCGCTACCAGGCTGCGCTATACCCCGAACTTGCTTAGAAGTGGCTCCGCGACCAGGACTCGAACCTGGGACCCAATGATTAACAGTCATTTGCTCTACCAACTGAGCTATCGCGGAATTACCTTCAAAACATCTCAGCCTGGGTAGTGGTTGGTGCTACATATCCCCTGCTGAGGCGCGCCATTTTACCTGCCAGCGCAAAGCTGTCAACCTTTTTTATGTCTTTTATTTCAATGTGCTATGTAAACACCCATACAGTCACCCAGAAACACAAAACCCGCCATGCGGCGGGTTTTGTCAAGCGCTACAGCACAGGCTTCAGCTCAGCTGAGGACCCGCTGCAACGATGCTGTCAGCAACGTCGAACTTCTTGAAGTTCTCAACAAACAGCGCGGCCAAATCGGTTGCAGCCTTGTCGTAAGCAGCTGAGTCTGCCCAAGTGTTACGTGGGTTCAACAACTTGGTCTCAACGCCAGGTACGGCCTTTGGCACATCCAGGTTGATACCTGGCAGGTGCTCAGTCTCGGTACCGATCAGCGCGCCCGACTGAATGGCAGAAATGATGCCACGGGTAGTCGGAATACTGAAGCGCGTACCTTCGCCGTAAGAACCGCCAGTCCAGCCGGTATTGACCAGATAAACCTTGCTGCCGAACGCATTGATACGTTTGATCAGCAACTCAGCGTACTCGCCCGCCGGACGCGGGAAGAAAGGCGCACCAAAGCAGGTAGAAAAGGTGGACTTGATACCGCTGCCCGATCCCATCTCGGTAGAGCCAACCAGTGCGGTGTAACCCGACAGGAAGTGATAGGCAGCCTGCTCGTTATTCAGAATGGATACCGGAGGCAATACGCCGGTCAAATCACACGTCAGGAAAATGATGGCGTTAGGCTCGCCGGCACGGTTGGCTTCAACGCGCTTCTCGACGTGCACCAGCGGATAAGCCGCGCGGGTGTTCTGCGTCAGGCTAACATCGGCGTAATCGGCGGTACGAGTGACGGGATCAATCACCACGTTCTCAACAATGGAGCCAAACTTGATGGCATTCCAGATCACCGGCTCATTCTTCTGCGACAGATCGATACACTTGGCGTAGCAGCCACCTTCAATATTGAAGACGCTACCTTCGGCCCAGCCGTGCTCATCATCGCCAATCAAATTGCGCGACTCATCGGCAGACAAGGTTGTCTTGCCAGTACCGGACAAACCGAAGAACAAGGTGGTATCACCGTCATCGCCAACGTTGGCGGCGCAGTGCATTGGCAATACATCCTTGGCTGGCAGCAGGAAGTTCTGCACGGAGAACATCGCCTTCTTCATTTCACCTGCGTACTGCATACCCGCAATCAACACCTTGCGCTCGGCAAAGTTGAGGATCACACAACCATCGCTGTTGGTACCGTCTCGCTCTGGCTCACACTCAAAGTGAGGCGCATTGAGGATCTGCCACTGGCCCTTCGCAGACGGGTTATAGCTTTGCGGATTGATAAACAGAGTACGGCCAAAGAGGTTATGCCATGCCGTCTCGGTTTCCATCACTACCGGCAGGTAATGCTCAGGGTCAGCGCCGACGTGCACATGTGACACAAAACTTTCACAGTTGCCGAGGTAGGCTGCAACACGATCCCACAGGGCAGCAAACTTGTCGGCCGGGAACGGACGATTGATTGGGCCCCAAGCGACGGCATCCTGAGTGGAAGGCTCTTCAACAATGAAACGATCCATTGGCGAGCGGCCTGTACGTGCGCCGGTCTTGACTACCAATGCGCCGTTGTCAGCCAACTGGCCTTCCTTGCGCTGAATAGCCAGCTCAATAAGCTGAGCGATGCTCAGATCGGTGTACACAGTATTGGTAGCTTGTGTCATCAAACATAGTCCTCTTCGACTTAGACCGAATATTCCAGAAAGACCGACAATTCGGCCTCAGCGCGTGGGGGTATAGGGTTTATTGATCATCCATTGATACAGCGCTGACTCAGCGCGCAGGCGCGCCATTATGCCAAAAAAATACCTGCAGCGCTAAATCTGATCGCTCATCTGTCAGTGCAGCTGGCGCGCATGCTCGTCTACGGCGCTAAAAAGCGCCTCGATTGCGTCAACATCGTACTCGTAGCGGGCGTTACAGAACTGGCAATCAACTTCGATGCGACCACCCTGCTCCTGCAGCAATGCGAGCAAATCATCTTTGCCCAGACTGACCAGCGCATTACTGGAGCGCTCTGCCGAGCAGCTGCATTCAAAGCGGACAGCCTGTGCGTCAAAAAGTCGCAGATCGTCCTGATGAAACAGGCGATGCAGCACAGTCGCATTGTCCAGACCGATCAGTTCTTCCGCTGTCAGGGTATCTGCCAGCACATTCAGGTGCTGCCAGGTAGCAGCGCGATCCTCGGGGTCGAGCTGGCGGTCGGCCGGTAACGCCTGCAGCAGAAAGCCACGCGCTATGCGGCCATCGGCCTGCAGCCGGAAACGGGTGGGCAGTTGCTCGGAGTTGGCAAAGTAGCCGTCCAAAGCTGCCGCCAGCGAGCCGCCTTCCAGGGACACTATGCCCTGGTAGCGCTGCCCGTTGGCAGGGTCAATGGTAATCGCCAGCACGCCATCGGGCATGAGCTCCGTCAGGTTGCCTTCTTGCAAGTCATCGGCGTAACGGGCGATGCCGCGAACCGCCTGGTCGCTGGAGCACTCAACCATCAGCGTAGAGAGCGGTCCCTCGGACTTGGCCTGCAGAATCAGCAAGCCGTCGAACTTGATCGTGGTGGACAGCAGCACCGCTGCTGCGAGCATTTCGCCCAACAGCGCCTTTACCGGCTCGGGATAGTCGTGCTTGGCAAGGATCTCGCGATAGCTCTGATCTGCCGATACCATTTCGCCGCGCACGTCGGCGTTCTCGAACAGAAAGCGCTGGGTAATGTCTTGCGACGCCATGCTGGACTCCTCGCAAAAGGCGGAATTATACCCAATCAATCATCACTAGGTGCATTACGTTCATCGCGAAAGCGATGAATTTGCCGGCGCTGCTTCTTATTTGGCCGATGTTCGCTGATCAAACCACCCGCACCCAGGGCTTTTCGCTGAGCGATAGCCGCTTCACGGCGACTGATACTGTCATCCGTCTCGGCATATAACGCTTGCGCTTCCGGCGCGCCCCGGCGCTGCTCGCTAAGCACCAGCACATCCACGTCGCGCACATCGAAGCCCTGGCGAACCTGTAGCCGATCACCGACACGAATCTCCTTGCTCGGCTTGCAGCGCTCGCCCTGGCACTGCACTTTGCCGCCCTCGATAGCGGCCTTGGCTAGCCCTCGCGTCTTGAAGAAACGCGCGGCCCAGAGCCATTTATCCAAGCGTAACTTGCCATCCTGCTGCATAACGTCTGTACTCCCCTTTCGCCCTGCAGTTTAACAGGCTTGTCGAAAACCTTGCGTTAACGCATGATGCGCGCAATTGGCCCAAGGTCTGGAGAACAAAGTGTGAAAACCTTTGACCATTTAACCGTTATCGGTCTGCGTGAATGGGTGGGTTTGCCTGCTCTTGGCATTGATCAGATTCTGGCAAAAATCGACAGCGGCGCCAAAACCTCTTCCCTGCATGCCAGCGACATCGAGACATTTGAACGCGATGGTGAAACCTGGGTCCGCTTCAATGCGCACACGGGCAGCCGCAACAAGCAGCGAACCACAAAATGCGAAGCACAACTAATAGAACTCAAACGCGTTAAAAGTTCGAACGGCCATCTGCAGGAGCGACACACCATTCGCACGCAAATGGTCCTCGGCGATCGAAGCTGGCCTGTCGAGTTTACGCTGACCTGTCGCAAGTCCATGCGCTATCGCATGCTGATGGGCTGCACTGCCATGCTGGATGGCAACCTGGTCATAAACCCTGGGTTACGTTTCGTGCAAGACAAGCCACAAACCAAAGAATTTGCCTGAACTATCGGCACCCCAACACCGCACCAATGCTTTAAGGAAACACCATGAAAATTGCGGTTCTGTCACGCAACGCAAACCTCTATTCCACCCGTCGCCTGGTGGAGGCTGCGACCGAGCGCGGCCATGAGATACGAGTCATCGATACGCTGCGTGCCTATATGAATATCGCCAGCCACAAGCCGTCAATTCATTACAAAGGGCAAGAGCTCGAAGGCTTTGACGCCATCATTCCGCGTATCGGGGCCTCGATCACTTTTTACGGTGCGGCGGTACTTCGCCAATTCGAGATGATGGGCGTCTACCCCCTCAATGAATCAGTGGCCATCAGCCGCTCGCGCGACAAGCTAAGGTCCTTGCAGTTGCTGTCACGTCGCGGTGTTGGCCTGCCGGTAACCGGCTTCGCGCATTCGCCGGACGATATTCCCGACCTGATCAACATGGTCGGCGGCGCTCCCCTGGTGATCAAACTGCTGGAAGGCACCCAGGGTATCGGGGTCGTCATGTGCGAAACCGAAAAGGCGGCCGAGTCCGTCCTGGAAGCCTTTATGGGCTTAAAAGCCAACATAATGGTGCAGGAATACATCAAGGAAGCAGGCGGTGCCGATATCCGCTGCCTGGTCGTTGGCGATAAGGTGATCGCGGCGATGAAGCGCCAGGCCAAAGCCGGCGAGTTTCGCTCTAACCTGCATCGCGGCGGTAGCGCCAGCCTGATCAAGATCACGCCGGAAGAACGCATGACCGCAGTGCGGGCCGCCAAGGTGATGGGGCTGAATGTAGCCGGGGTCGACATCCTGCGCTCCAACCATGGTCCTGTCGTAATGGAAGTCAACTCCTCGCCCGGCCTCGAAGGCATCGAGTCGACCACCGGTAAGGACGTTGCAGGCCTGATCATCCAGCATATAGAAAAGAACTGGCGCCCAAACAAGACCAGCACCAAGGGCACCGGCTAAGCCGGCGCCAGCTCAAAGCTAGAAGCGGCAAGCGGCAAGCGGCAAGCAGCAAGCGGGATCAGTGCAAACCGATCAACCGCAAGCATCGCAACCCGCTCCAAACACCTAAAAAAAGCTGCCCACGCTTCTAGCTTCTAGCTTCAAGCTTCTAGCTTCCAGCTCTAAGCCTGCCCCAACACCCAACACCCGCAACCCACCCCGATCAGCTTTTAGCTTTTAGCTTTTAGCTTGCGGCTTGCGGCTTGCGGCTTGCGGCTTGCAGCTTGGCGCTTGCGACTTAGCGAAGCTCAAAGCCCCGCAATCAACGCAGCGTAGTCTTCAACAGCGTCAAACTCTTCAGTATCGCGCGCGCTGCCGCGACTATCTGGTTCGCGTACTGCCAATAGATGACCAATGCCGTAATCACGCGCGGCGCGCAGCACGTTGAGGCTATCGTCAATAAAGAGCGAGCGCTCGGGATCAAAGGGCATATCTGAACGCAGCGCCTGCCAGAAGCTTTGGGTTTCCTTTGGGTAACCGTAATCATGCGAGCTGATCATGCGTTGAAAATACGTCCGCAGCTCGATGCGCTCCATTTTGAGTGATAGCGAGTCGCGGTGTGCGTTAGTAATCAGCACCACCTGCTTGCCGCTGCGCTGCAATGCCTGCAAAAACAGGTCGGCTCCGGGGCGCAGGCTGATCAGGTGCGCAATCTCGCGCTTCAGTTCGATGATCGGCATACCCAGTTCACGCGTCCAGTAATCCAGGCAGTACCAGTCAAGCTGGCCCTGGATAGTGCGCATCATGGGATAAACCTCGGCTTTGGCCCACTCCAGCGACTGGTCATGATGACGCGCGTAACGGGCAGGCATGTGCTCAAGCCAGAAATGATTATCGAAGTGCAAATCCAGCAAAGTGCCGTCCATATCGAGCAGGACGGTATCAATATTGTTCCAATTAAGCATGGGCAGTTGGGCTTGGGCTAAAGGTGCGGCTATGATACCCAAGCACCAGGCCAATCACCACGGAGTCCGCATGCCGCAAAAGCCAGAAACCCTCGAAGCCAGCATTGTCGCCAAGAGTCGCCTATTTACCGTTGAACGCGTGCAGCTGCGCTTTAGCAATGGCGTCGAACGCACTTACGAACGCTTGGTCAACAAGGGCCAGGGCTATGGCGCTGTGATGGTTGTTGCCATGCAGGATGAACGCACTGCCGTGTTGATTGAGGAATACTGTGGTGGCATGGACAACTACCAATTGTCGCTGCCCAAAGGATTGGTCGAGCCAGGAGAAGACGTCCTGGAAGCGGCCAACCGCGAGCTGATGGAAGAAGCAGGCTATGGCGCTGAGCAGCTAGAGCTGTTAACTAAACTCTCACTGTCCCCAGGGTATATGAGCCAGGAAATCAGCGTAGTATTGGCTCGCGGGCTCTACGCCAAGCGACTGCCCGGCGACGAGCCAGAGCCGATTCGCGTCGACAGTGTCGACTTGTATCAGCTAAGTGAGCTAACCCAGCGCGACAACTTCACTGAAGGTCGCGCCCTGGCAGCGCTCTATCTGGTGCGTGATCTGCTGGAGCAGCGCGGCGAGCTGACGCGCTGAGCCTGTAACAAACCAGTCTCGAACTGGTCCAAGCAATACCTGCGGCGCCCTGAGCGCTGCTGCCCATTTTCGCAACGGGAGCCGACTATGTTCTTCCACAGCACACCCGAATACAAAGCACGTATGCCCAGCGCAGAACAGGCGCTGCCCGGCCGCTCTGAGCCTATGGAAACCAGCTCGGTACATACCGTGCTGGGTACACCGATCAAGCCGCCCTTCCCTGAGGGTATGCAACAACTGATTATCGGCATGGGCTGTTTCTGGGGCGCCGAGCGCCTGTTTTGGCGCGTGCCCGGCGTTTACAGCACAGCCGTCGGGTACATCGCAGGCATGACGCCCAACCCAACCTATGACGAGGTCTGTTCAGGTCGCACAGGGCATACTGAAGCCGTACTGGTGGTGTTTGATCCTGAGCAAGTCAGCCTGGAGCAATTGCTCAAGATATTCTGGGAATCCCACGACCCGACGCAGGGCATGCAACAGGGCAATGACCGCGGTACCCAGTACCGATCAGGCATCTACGTCAGTGATATGGCTCAACGCGCCAAAGCCGAAGTAAGCAGACTGAACTTTGCCAACGCCCTGGACGAAGCCGGCAAGGGCGGCATCACCACCGAAATAATGGAGGCACCGACCTTCTACTACGCTGAGTCCTACCATCAGCAGTACCTCGATAAAAATCCGAACGGCTATTGTGGCCTGGGCGGCACCGGCGTTTGCATGCCAGGCTAAATAAGCTGTTGCCCATGAACGCGGGTATAGCAGCAAAACCAACCGGGGCTTGGCCTGATGGACCAGTCCAGCCTACAAAAACGGTCACTGCGGCCTTATACCAGATAGCCAGATGAATCCGACTCAATTAAACATTCACCACTATGCCAGCGCCGCAGCCAGCCACGCGCACGCGGATCACAGCCAGCTAGTGTTTGGATTACATGGCAGCCTGGAACTGGAGATCGAAGGACGCGGAGCACTGGTTGATAGTGCTGCGGTTGTCATCATCGCGCCCGGTGACGATCATACCTTCCTCAGCCGAGACAACGGCCGCTGCCTGGTACTGGATATTCCCCCGCAGCAGGCACTCGTCGGACTGGAACTGACCGCTGGTACGCAAGAACGCCTGCTTGAAAGCACTCAGCTGCGCTCACTGACGCCCCAGCAGATGGGGCTGGTGGGTAGCCTCGCCAACACCATAAGCATACAACCGGGTCTTGCCGAGGCTGGTGCCAGCCTACTGCTGGCCAGCCTGCTGCATCACCCAGCAGAAACCAGCCGACTACCAATGGCTGCGCTCGATGCCTACATAGATGCGCACCTGGCCTATCCGATCGAAATAAGTGACCTGGCCAAGCTGGCACACACGTCTAACTCGCGCCTGCGTCACTGGTTTGCTCTGGAGTTGAGCTGCAGCCCAGGTGAGTATGTGCGCCGCAGGCGGCTATGCTTTGCACGTCAGCAACTTGAGCAAAATCGAGACCCCATTGCCTTGATTGCCGAGCGCGCAGGCTACAGCAGCCAAAGCGCCTTCGCGCAGGCATTCAAGCAGCGCTGGGGCGTATCGCCGCGTGACGCCAGACGGCAGGCAAAACACGACAATATCCGCGCAACAAACAACACTTAACACAGCTGCTGATCGTTACACTGGGTGCCCACGCCAACGCACCCAGCAGAGTTGAAATGTCAGTGTTAACCCACCAACGCGCCCTGATCTACATGCATATCGCCGCATTGCTGTTCGGCCTTACCGGTATTTTCGGCAAGCTGGCCAGTGCGGCACCCGACGTTATTGTATTGGGCCGTGCGCTGTTCGCCGTGTTGGCTCTACTGGTATTCGCGCGCTTCTATCGCCGTTCGCTCATCAAGGGGCTCAACAGCCAACGATTGATTCAATTGGGCGTCTGTGGCCTGCTCTTGGGCGCGCACTGGATCACCTTCTTCCATGCCATCGACCTGTCCGGCGTTGGTATCGCTACCCTGGGCTTTGCCAGCTTTCCCGCGTTTGTAGTGTTACTGGAGTGGGTACTCTGGCAGGAAAAACCCAGCCGCCTGGACCTACTCAAGGTGGGACTGGTCTGTATCGGTTTGATGCTGGTACCGCCCAGTTTCGACTTACAGCAGAGCGGTGCCGAGGGGTTGATCTGGGCGCTGGCATCCGGCTTTTGCTTTGCCGCGGTATCGGTTGGCAATCGACTCACCAGTGGCAAGCTCAACCCGATACAAATCGCCTGCTGGCAGAATGTGGTGATTGCCCTTTGCCTACTCCCCATTAGTAGCAAAGCCATGCTGCAGCTGCCGGCCCTGGACTGGCTGTGGATTGCCCTGCTGGGCATGCTCTGCACCGGTGTCGCGCACGGCCTTTTCGTTACCAGTCTAACCGTACTCAAGGCGCGGGTAGCGTCACTGTTCTTTGCGCTCGAACCCGTCTACGGCATTCTGTTTGCGTGGTACCTGTTCGGCGAAGAGCCCAGCCTGCGCATGCTATTGGGCGGCATTCTTATCGTCAGCGCGCTGATGCTGGTGCAGCGCGCACCCAAGCCTGCCTAGTGTATTGTCAGCCTGGGGTCTCGATCAGCTTGACCCAGTGCGGCAGCACCTTGAGCCGCGCTGCAGTCAACTTGAGACACACCAGCAAGGGCACTGCGATCAGTACACCTACAACGCCCCACACCCAGCCCCAACCAATAAGCCACAGCATGAGGATGAGCGGATTCAGGCGCATATGCCGACCAAGCACCATAGGCGTAACAAATTGCGCTTCGAGCAAATTGATGGCAAAAAAGATGACCACTGGCAGCAGCGCCATCAGAGCCGGCCCGTATTGCACCACACCCGCCAAACAGAGCACCGCCATCGCAATGATAGGGCCGATATAGGGCGCAAAGTTTAATAGCGCGACCATGACGCCCCATAGCAAGGCATCCTCGACGCTGGCCGCCCAAAGTGCAAGCCCGGTTATCACGCCTAGCGCCGTGTTGATGACGCTCACTGTCAGAATGTAGCGCGACAGCTCATGCTGAACATCTGCCAATAGCTCATTTGCCGCTTCCTGATCCCGAATCTGTGGAAAGACGGTAATGAAATTGCTGTAAAGCAATGGCCCAAACACCAGCATAAAAATGACCAGAATAATAAAGGTCACGAACTGGGCCAGTACTACAGGCGTAGCACCCAACAACTGCACCATCAGTTCGACGCCACCCTGCATTACGCGATCGGAAACCGCGCTATCGGAGGACCGCTCTGGAGCCGGCGCGGGTACGCGTGCAGTCGGTTGTTCGTCCTGCTCATCGTTACGAAACCAGCCGAACAACCTGAAGCTTTCTTTCTCCTGCACTTCGATTGCCTGCGGACGATGAGCCTCTACCTTGGATGGCGACAGTTTCTCGCTGAACTCATCCAGCTCGTCCGTTAACTGCGCAGACAACTCTGGTATCCGCGTCGCCCATTTCTCCGCGGGCTCAGCCAGTTGCACGCCCAGCAGGGTAAAGGGTACGCCAATCAACGCCAGCAGGAGCAACGCCGAGAGCACACGAGGAACGTGAAATCGTTTAAACACGCCAACCAACGGGCTCAACAGCAACGCGAATAACGCTGCCACCACCACCGGCAGGAACAAGGTTTTGGCAAAATACATGGTGTACATAACAGCCAGCGCCAGCAGCCAATAGAGCGCCATCTGGATGGGCGGCACTTTCTTGCGTGGCCCGGTTATTTCTTCAATTTCATTTTGCGGAGCGTCCTGCTCCAGTCCGCTCATTCGCCGGCCCCAAAGTTACGCCCAAGATTGAACGCGTTTTGCGCCAGCGGGAATAAGCGAACACCCGTCATGCCCAGAGTGTAGGTACTGCCGATGCCCAGCCGATTAGCGAGCACACCAGCCAGAGCACCGCTACCCAGCAGCCAGGCAGGATTGATGCATCCCAGCGTGTGCTGCGCGTGTTGCGATACCAGGCTAATGACTTCAGCGCGCAGACCGAGCTGTCGGTCGAGGCTATCAATTTTCTCAATCAGTTGTCGGCGGCTCACCTTGCACTCCTTGCAACAAACGTTTCGCGTGCGCTTGGGTTCGACGGAAGCCAAGCTGCCGACGATAGCGCGTTGCCATGAATGAGAGAGCTCCGGCCAACAGCAGCTGTAATAGCGTAAAGGTGACCAGACCCCAGGTTACGGAAGCAGAGGCGTCGTAAACCAGCCACGCCGCCAATACGCCCAGTGATACCCAGGAAAGCAGTAGCACCGGAAGTAAGGCAATACTTACCAACAAAAGACGCCGGGCATCGCCCAGCGTCAATTGCAGTTCCAGCTTGAACAAGTTTGCAAGCTCACCGCCAGCCGCCATCGAGTGCTTGAACATCGCTGTCAGCTGCTGCAGGAGTTCCTGCAACGATGCGTCCTGCATATGATCCTGGCTGGCAGTTTTATCCTGCGCTTCTTGCTGCTCTTCAGCGGCTGGTTCTGCGCTCATTTGCGCGACATTACCTGAGAGATAACAAAGCCTGCAACAAAGGCGATGCCCAAGGTAGCCAGCGGCTTCTCACGCATGTAAGAGGTTGCCTGGCTGCCGAGCATTTCGGCTTTCTCACGACCTTTCAGCATTTGCTCTACAGCATCATGCTTCAGATCTACGCCAGCGGATTCAGCGGCCGATTTAAAGTGGCTCTTTGCTTCCAACAGCTTCTCATAAGCCTCGGCTACAGCCTCCTTGCTTGCCGCGAGTTCCTTTTCCTTGCTGGTGGTAGTCGCTGCGGTATTTGAAGTCGCCATGGTCGTTCTCCTTGTTAGTACAAACTGGAATTGGATAACCCTGTTAAGACCATCCGCTGACATCCAGACTCAGCCTGATACAACAGTTCAGCATGCACCATAGACCGACCCGAAGCCAGTCATGCACACACCTTATCAGCTACCATTCGCAGCGGCGAAATCCGCGCTTTGGCCTTTACCCGCCACTGATAAAAAATCAACCTGAGGCTAGATGTACATGCACGGGTGACAAGCTGTGCCAGACTATCTGACGAACAACTTGATCACCGCACAGAGAATATGACCGGATACCGGCAGACGAGTTCAGCTTTTAACTTGGCGGCCGGGTTCGACACAGCCAAAGAAACACAGGACACAAGTATGAAAACCGCTACTGAGTTTGACATCATCGTTTACGGAGCCACCGGCTATACCGGGCGACTGGTCGCAGAATATCTGAGCCAGGAATACGCCAATGATGGCCAGTTACGCTGGGCCATGGCCGGTCGCAGCCAAGCCAAACTCGAAGCCGTGCGTGATGAGATTGGCGCACCGGCGAATACGCCGCTGGTAGTAGCGGACACCGAAGATGCCGCCAGCCTGAAAGCAATGGCAGAGCGTACCAAGGTAATTCTCACTACCGTCGGCCCGTATCAGCTATACGGCTCCGAACTGGTTGCCGTTTGCGCCGCTACCGGGACTGATTATGTTGACCTCTGCGGTGAGCCGGCGTGGATGCGCCAGATGATCGATGCGCATGGCGAAGCAGCCAAGCAGAGCGGCGCACGCATCGTCTTTTCCTGCGGCTTCGACTCCATCCCCTTCGATCTGGGTGTCTACTTCCTGCAACAGGCCGCAAAGAAACAACTGGGTAAGGCCCTCCCTCGCGTCAAGGGACGCGTCCGCAAGATGAAGGGCACTTTTTCTGGCGGCACTGCAGCCAGTCTGAAAGCCACCCTGATCGCCGCCAAGCAGAATCCGGAAATATACCAACTGCTCGGTAATCACTTTGCCTTGACACCTGGCTTCACCGGTCCAGCGCAACCACCAGCGGCCAAGCCCGAATTTGACGAGTCGCTGGGCAGTTGGGCTGCGCCTTTCATCATGGCCGCGATCAATACCCGCAATGTGCACCGCTCCAACGCCCTGCTGGGCCACGCCTATGGCGAAGACTTTGTGTATGACGAAATGCTGCTGACCGGCCCAGGCGAGCAAGGTGAGCAAATCGCCAATGCCGTCGCTGGCGACAAGTCCCTATCCGGCGATTCCGCGCCCAAGCCCGGTGAAGGCCCAAGCAAGGAAGAGCGTGAGAACGGTTTTTACGATGTACTGTTCATCGGCGAAGACGGTGCGGGTAAAACCTTGCTGGCCAGCGTTTCCGGTAAGCGCGACCCAGGTTATGGCTCTACCTCACGCATGATTGCAGAAAGTGCCATCTGCCTGGTACGCGATGCAACCGATACCGCCGGCGGTATCTGGACGACCGCACCGGCAATGGGCGACAAGTTGATCAAGCGCCTGCAGGAGCACGCTGGCCTGACCTTCAAACTGGAATCCTGATCCAGCCGAGCGGAGGATTCCTTCAGGGAGCCCTCCGCTCACACCTCAAGGCTCGCCAGCCAACCAATCCAGCCGATAACTCCCCTCCCCCGACTGCGCTAACGTCCGCGCCAGCCAAGGCAGCACCTGCTCAAGCTCCTCCCATATCGGCCAGGGCGGATTGACCAGAATAAGTCCTGACCCATTCAACCCCATCTGGTTATCGGCCGGTCGAATATTCAACTCAACTCGCAACGCCTTGGGCAAACCGGCATCAGCGATTTGCTGGTAGAAGTCGCGCAACAGTCGTTGATCCTTGATGGGATACCAAAGCGCGATAATCGTTTGTCGCATCCGTTGAATAGCAATTTGCAGAGCACTGATGCACCGCTGCAATTCATCAGGCTGCTCGAACGGCGGATCAAGTAGCCAGAGCGCGCGTTTCTCGGCCACCGGCAGAAATGCCTTGGGCAACTGATAGCCATCACGCTGATGCACGGCCACCTGCTCCTGATCCGCAAAATACTGTTTGAGCGTCTCCGCATCCACCGGATGCAGTTCGCTAAGAATCATCCGGTCTTGCGGGCGCAGCAGGTCGGCAATTAACTGGGGAGAACCGGGGTAGTAACGCAGCTCATCAGCAGTGTTATGACCTGCTACGGCAGCACGAAAATCATTCAGCCACAGGGGCAAGTCATCACGCTGCCAAAGCCGCCCGATGCCATCCTGATACTCGCCCGTCTTACCGGCGGTTTCACCCTGTAAGTCATAAAAGGCGGTACCCGCGTGACTATCCAGGTAGCACAGCGGCGTATCCTTGCGCTGCATAAGCTCGAGCAGTCGGCGCAGGAGCGCGTGCTTGAGGACATCGGCGTGGTTACCGGCGTGGTAGCTGTGACGGTAGTTCATGGGTATTCCCGCGTAAGAGCATAATGTAAAGCGCGCATTCTAACAGGCTGTCAGGCTTTTTTGCCCAGCCGCTCTGCTCCGCCCGCCAGCCGAGTCCAGGCTGAAAACGAGAACGCTCCTATCGTCATAGCCAGGCTATGGCTGGGTCTGGATTGGCGACGATTGAGCAAACAAGTTGAGCAAACAAAGGGTATCAAGGTAATTAGCATATGCTTTAACATCTTTCGCACGATACCAACAACGCTGCAACCGCCAGCCCTACCTGAGCCACTCTCCCCGTGAAAAAACCCGTTAAGCTTGTGTGCCTGCTGTTACTGCTGTCTTTTTCCCTGCCTAGCTACGCGTTGCAGATTTTCGTTAAAACACTGACCGACAAGATCATCTCGCTGGAAGTAGAGGCGAACGACTCTATCGAAAACGTCAAAGCCAAGATCCAGGACAAGGAGGGAATCGACCCGGCTGATCAGAACCTGGTCTTTGCGGGCAAGCTGCTGGAGGACGGTAAGACACTGGCCGACTACAATATCCAGAAAGAAGTGACGCTATATTTGCGCCGAGCAACGCTGCTTACCCCAACGACGCTGCAAAGTCTGACCGAGCAAACGCGACTATTGCAGGCAGCAGTCACCCGAGCGGGACTGGTACTGCACGGCAGCCATGACAACCCACTGGATATGCGTGCTGAGCCTGGCAGCGACTCCTGCCTATGGGCGTCAGGCGACTGGGCTGCGGACAACCATGAGCAGCGGGACGGCTCGATCAAACTCGCAGAAATCGGCGGTTGCTGGGTTATCGACGATAACCGCACGCAAGTCGGTTTGGGGCTGGGCAAGTCCTGGAGCGATCAGAAGACTGTCTTCAACGGATCACAGGAACAGACGGGGCAATACGCGGTGCTGGAACTGATTACACCCGTATCCGGCCTTGGCGCCAATGCGTGGGGCACAGTAACCGCTTATTACAGCGATGCTGACCTCAAGATCAAGCGCGGTTATCTGACCGGTGAAGAGCGCGACCGCTCGCTGGGTAAAACCGATGCTGCAACCTGGGCGCTGCGCGTGCGCACCGACTGGGAGCGCGCAGGCGTAGTAGCGGGCGCAGCGATCTCGCCTTTTGTTGACCTGTCGCATATCAACAGCGAGATGGACGGCTACACGGAGCGCTCAGGCGCCGCACCCGCCGCTTTTGATGATAGCGATCTATCCACCTCGGAAGGCCGTGTTGGGGTTAATGCGCTCAAGCCGATCAGCCCGGTCTTCAGCCTGACGTCAGGACTGGAAGCAGTGCACCGATTCAACCAATCGAGCTCGACTATAACCGGCGCATTGAACGGCAGCGAGCAATTCAGCGTCAAGGCTGATAGCGAAAAACGCAGCTGGCTGAAGGCATCCGTGGGCGGTATCTGGACCCTGTCACCGCTCAAGTTTATTGTCAGCGCCAGCGCCACCAGCGAAGGACAGGAACCGGACGCCTGGCTGGCGGCGCATGTTGTAGGCTCATTTTAACGGTCTGCCAACGAGAGTCAGCGGCGCTCAGCTCTGCTGACTCTGAGGCGTAACCCGTAACACTTCCTCGATGGTCGTCAAGCCGGACGCTACTTTCTGCGCCCCCGACAACCGCAGACTGTGCATACCTTCTTTATAAGCCTGACGACGCAAAGCGCCCAGATCGGTATCAGCGTGAATCAATGATTTGATGCCCTCACTAATGGGCATCAGTTCATATACGCCCGCGCGTCCACGGTAGCCTGTCTCCCGGCACTCCACACAGCCTACAGGCTGCTGGGCCTGGGTCGGGACGGGGGCATTCCAGGGCTTGGTGAGATCGACCCAGCCCTCTTCGTCCACCGTGATGGGAGCCTTGCAGTGCGGGCAAAGTGTGCGCACCAAGCGCTGCGCCATCACTCCCAGCACCGTCGCCTTGATCAGATAGGCAGGCACACCCAGCTCAATCAAACGGCTTACCGCGCTGGGCGCATCGTTGGTGTGCAGGGTAGACAGCACCAGGTGCCCGGTCAGTGCTGCCTGAATTGCCATCTCGGCGGTTTCCAGGTCGCGAATCTCACCGATCATGATGATGTCCGGGTCCTGGCGCATCAGCGCCCGCACTGCGTTGGCAAAGTTCAGATCAATATTGTGCTGTACCTGCATCTGGTTGAAGCTGTCCTCAACCATTTCAATCGGGTCTTCCACGGTACAGACGTTGACTTCGGGTGTGGCCAACTGTTTGAGGGTGGTATAGAGCGTTGTCGTCTTGCCCGAGCCGGTGGGACCGGTCACCAACACAATACCGTTGGGCTGCGACACCATACTCTGCCAACGACGTTGATCTTCGCTGGAAAACCCCAACTGATCAAAGGTGCGCAGCAAAACGTCCGGGTCGAAGATACGCATCACCATCTTCTCGCCAAAGGCGGTAGGCAAGGTTGATAGGCGTAGCTCAATCTCGTTGCCCTTAGGCGACTTGGTCTTGATACGGCCGTCTTGCGGCTTACGCTTCTCGGCCACATTCATTCGGCCCAGAGTTTTCAGGCGACTAACCACAGCAACCGTCACTTGAATAGGGAACTGATACACCGTGTGCAGCACACCATCAATGCGCAGACGAACACTGCCAGTATCTCGGCGCGGCTCGACATGAATATCACTGGCGCGCTGCTCGAACGCATACTGAAATAGCCAGTCGACAATATTCACCACGTGGGCATCATTGGCGTCCGGCTCCTGACTCATGCTGCCCAGATTCAGCAGCTGTTCAAAGTTACCGATGCCGCTTATTTTCTGATCGCCCGCATTAGCGCCGGTGACCGAACGAGCCAGCCGATAAAACTCTACCGTATAGCGTTGCAGATCCGCAGGATTGGCCACCACGCGCTTGATGTCGCGGCGCAGCACATGACGCAGATTGTCCTCCCAGGCGCTGACAAAAGGCTGCGCACTGGCAATAACGGCTTCTTTCTCGTTTACATCCACCGCAAGAATCTTGTGCCGCTGGGCGAACGCAAACGACATCAGCGGCGTTACCGCCGATACATTGATCTTGAGCGGGTCAATGCGAAAGAAAGGCTGATCGGTTTCAACCGCCAACCAGCGACTCAGCGTATCCAGATCCAGCTTCTTACCGGGGCGCGTAAGATCAGCCACCTCTTGCGCCGCGATAAACTGCAGCGGATGTAGCTTGGCGGTATCACCGGAACCTGAGCGCCTGAGCGTCACCAGGTGGTCAACCGTTTCAGGGTCGATCTTCCCTTGCGCCGCCAACACGTTGAGGAAATCACCCAAATCCAATGGGCGATCACTACCAGGTATCGCCAGATCCGCCAAACGCTTCATACCGCCTCTCCCTTGTTACCAGGCTGTCCCTGCCCCGTCCGACCTAGCGGCCAGTCCTGTTATGACTTTTACTGATTCAGCTCACGCCAGGCATTCAACTTGCGGACCCGCTGTCCCTGCTTGCGCAGCGCTGCCAGCAATAGCTCGCGTTGCTCATCATCTATCTGCGGATATTGCTCCAACAAGGCGTGCAGCTTGTTCAACTCGCCAAACAAACGATCCGGTTCGGAGACATCGAGAAAGGAGCGGAAGTTGCCCAGCATCAGCTGCAAGCGACCTAGTCGTGGCAGTTGATCCAGCCACTCATGGACCTGATGGTCGGTATCATTGTGATGCGGCACCCGCAGCTCTTGAATCTCCTTGCCGACCGCGCCAAGCATCCAGCGAGACAGCGGCAGCGCGGCAATACGGTCACCGCGTGGTGGCCGCTTGGTCTGCCAGCGTTTATCCAGCAGCCAGAGCGCCAGCTCGACAAACAACTGCCCCCAGGCAGGGTCTGCCAACTGCTGGTCAAACACTTCGCTGGCTTGCTTGCGCGCAGCTTCACCTTCAACATCGTCAGCCCAGCCCGCGAGCACCAGCGGCTGAAACCTCTCGAGAAGTTGGTCCAGCGGCACAATGAAAGGCTGTGCAGATGAGCGTGGCAAGGCGAGATCGAACACGCCGAAACAGGCACGCAAGGCAGCCAGGTTGGTCGTCATCTCGCGGAACAACTTCCACTGACGGGCAAAGCGGTATTGCTCGGCCAGCCGCTGCACGCGTCCCAATAGTTGAGTAATCAAGCCTTCAATCACAGCATCGACGCTCGAGTCGGGCTGCCATTTTGGCGCGTCCAGGCGCAGCGCGTAACTGCTCTGGTCAAACAGCCGATAGCCACGCTCAGCCTTGCTGATATCGCATGGCATCAGCACCTGATCGCGACACAGCTCCAGTGCCAGTTCCAGCAGCGCCTGCGGCGAACCGGAGCGCACCTCGAGCTCAAGCTCACTTATCGGCTCTACGCTGTCGCCAGCGGAAACCTCACCCTGATCCAGCGCCGCCTCGATTTCCACCTGTTCGCCATCACGCTCCCAGCGCAGCAGTGCGCGGGTACGCTGAAAGTCTGTGGTGAAAACCGGCTGTAACGCAGATTTGTCGAGCTCTGCCAGCGAGGCCGGCCAGCAACTGTCATCCAGCAATGTGAAGTCCAGCTCAAGCTTTTGCAGGTTCCAGTCCCACTCGTTACGCTCGGACAGCCCCGCTACGCTCTGGCCGCGGCTTTTCAGCGTCTGGATGATGGCATCACCATCACGGCGCAAGCGCAGCGCCACCTTGGCCGCAGCCAGGTCTCGGTTCGCGGTGTCGTAATACTGGTTATAAAGGGTGCCGGTTTGCCAGTCATCAACCAGACGGCTTTTAACCAGCGGGTGTTCACGCAGTGCGGTCAGTACGTCGGCACTGGCGCGCAATTTAATTTCGGTTTCTTTACCCATCGGATTTCTCTGCCATACCGCCGCCTCAGGGGCAAGCGGTAAAAATGTGTTCTTTTCATGTCAATCAGATGACGATCAGGCATGCAGGACCTATACTTTGCGGCCTAAACTCCCGCTGGAGGCGCTATGCCTAACAACCCATTTCTCAGCCTGTTCGGTCGCTCCCCCATAAAGCCGATGCAGCAGCACATTGCCAAGGCACATGAGTGTGCAGCGCAGCTGCTGCCCTTTATTGAGGCGGTCATCGCCAACGACTGGACCGAAGCCGAGCGCGTACAGCAACACATCGCTCAGCTAGAACGGGACGCCGACAAACTCAAAAAGGATGTCCGCGTCAATCTGCCCAAAAGTCTGTTCCTGCCGGTGCCTCGTTCGGACCTGCTGGAACTGCTCAGTGTACAGGACAAAGTCGCCAACCGCGCCAAGGATATCGCCGGCCTGATGCTGGGTCGCAAGATGATGATTCCGGTCCCGCTAAGCGGTTCATTCAAAGCCTTCGTTCAACGCTCTATCGATGCTGCAGCTCAGGCATTAACGGCCATGAACGAACTTGACGAACTGCTGGAAACCGGATTTTCAGGCCGTGAAGTTACGCTGGTAGAACGTATGATCGAGGAACTCGACAGCATCGAGCACGACACCGACAACATGCAGATCAAGCTGCGCTCGGAGCTGTACAAACTGGAAAAGGACCTGTCACCAGTAGACGTGATGTTTTTGTATCAGATCATCGAATGGATTGGTGATGTCGCCGACCGTGCTCAGCGCGTAGGCAACCGCCTGGAATTGCTGATGGCCCGCTAAGGGCCGGCTGAACCATGCACCCAATAGAGTATTAAGAATATGACGCTGATTGCAGAGTACGGCACTGTCCTGCTCATTCTGGCCTGCCTCTTCGGCTTTTTTATGGCCTGGGGGGTAGGCGCTAACGACGTGGCTAACGCCATGGGCACTTCGGTTGGTTCCCGCGCGCTAACCATCAAACAGGCGATTGTGATCGCCATGGTATTCGAGTTTCTTGGCGCTTATCTGGCCGGCGGCTCGGTTACCCAAACTATTCGCAGCGGCATCCTTGATGCTGACCTGATCAGCCCGGACCAGATGATCTTCGGCATGCTGGCCGCTCTGCTCGCAGCCGGAACCTGGCTGCTGATCGCATCCATCAAGGGCTGGCCAGTTTCCACCACTCACTCCATCATTGGTGCCGTTATCGGTTTTGGTGCAGTCGGTGTATCCATGGACGCAGTCCATTGGGGCGGCGTAATCCCCATTGTGTCCAGCTGGGTAATTTCTCCCCTGCTGTCCGGGACAGTTGCATTCCTTATCTTCATGAGCGTTCACAAGCTGATCCTGGACACTGAAGACCCCTTCACCAACGCCAAGCGTTACGTCCCTTACTACATGTTTGCGGTCGGTTTTATCGTCACTATTGTCACCCTGACCAAAGGCCTCAAGCACGTTGGCCTACATCTGAGTGGCTGGCAAAGTCTGGGCCTGGCACTACTGTTTGGTGCCATCATCTGCGCCATCGGCATCATGCTGCTCAGACGCATCAAGCCTGACCCTGTCGCGGACAAGAGCTTTCACTTTGCCAGCGTGGAAAAGGTCTTTGCCATCCTGATGATCTTTACCGCTTGCGCCATGGCCTTTGCGCACGGCTCCAATGATGTCGCCAATGCAGTAGGTCCGCTGGCCGCTATCGTTGGCGTGCTTAGCTCAGGCGGCGATATCGTGGATAAATCAGTCGTGCCTGGCTGGGTATTGCTGCTCGGCGGCGTCGGCATAGTAGTCGGCCTGGCCACCTACGGTTATCGTGTGATTGCGACCATCGGCCAGCACATCACCGAGCTGACCCCCAGCCGCGGCTTCGCTGCCGAACTGGCGACGGCTACCACTGTAGTAGGTGCCTCCAGCATTGGCCTGCCGATCTCCACCACTCACACCCTGGTGGGCGCGGTACTTGGCGTAGGTATGGCGCGCGGCATCGGTGCGTTGAACCTGCGCGTGATCGGTACCATCTTCAGCTCCTGGGTAGTCACCCTGCCTGCTGGCGCCGTACTTTCCATCATCTACTTCTTTACCCTTTCCGCCATTTTCAGCTGACGAACGGCTATGGGCGGCGTAAGCTGAACACCACTGTTCGCATACGCCGCCCGGAGTTTCCATGGCTTTGCCCTCGCTGAAAGCGCAATTCGACGCCCTGCTCAAACTACCTTCTATCAGCTGCACCCAGGACGATATGGATCAATCCAATCTGCCCGTGGTGCATTTACTGGCCAGTTGGCTCGGCGACCTGGGCTTTGCCTGCGAAATCCAACCAATTCCGGGGGAAGCTGGCAAGGCTAACCTGATTGCCACCCTCGGCAGTGGTCCCGGCGGCCTGGTAATGGCTGGTCATACCGATACCGTGCCCTGCAACCCGGAACGCTGGCAGCACGACCCGTTCAAGCTGACCGAGCAGGATGGCCGCTGGTACGGGCTGGGCAGCTGTGACATGAAGGGCTTTTTTCCGCTGATTATTGAAGCGGTACGTAGCTATGTGGATCAGCCTTTCAAGCAGCCACTGATCGTACTCGCGACCGCCGACGAGGAGAGCTCCATGAGCGGCGCCCGCGCGCTGGTCGCCAGCGGCCTGCCAAAAGCTCGGCACGCGGTGATTGGCGAGCCTACCGGTCTCAAGCCAATCCGTGTACACAAGGGCATCATGATGGAGCGGATCGACATTACCGGTCAGGCCGGCCACTCCTCGGACCCGGCGCTGGGCAACAATGCAATGGAAGCCATGCATAGCGTCATCAGCGAACTGATGACGCTGCGTAGCGGCTGGCAGAAGCGCTGGAACAACCCGCTGTTCGGCGTACCGACGCCTACGTTGAATCTCGGCTGCATTCATGGTGGCGACAACCCCAACCGCATTTGCGCCAAATGCGCTCTGGAGTTTGATATCCGCCCGTTGCCGGGTATGGACCCGGATGCCCTGCGCGCCGACATCCAGGCCCGGCTGGACCTGATTGCCGCCGAGCGTCAGGTCGAGATTGTCTACTCACCTCTGTTTCCCGGGGTGCCGCCCTTGAATACCGCCGCCGACGCACCGCTGGTCAAAGCGTGCGAAGCCCTGACCGGGCACAGTGCTGGCAGCGTAGCCTTTGCTACTGAAGGCCCGTACCTTAATCAGATGGGGATGCAGACGCTGATTCTCGGCCCGGGCGACATTGACCAGGCACACCAGCCGGACGAATTTCTAGCCATGGATCGCCTTAACCCGACCGTCGATATTTTGCGCCAGTTGATCAAACAATTTTGCCTGCAGTAGCAGGACCGGCGACAGAGGACTTGAAGCTGGCAGCGTAAAACCCTTTTAATAGATCTTTTGCATGGAAATGCCGCGAATGCACGATTACGTCAATTGGTTCCGCCACTCGACGCCCTACATCAACTTGCACCGGGACTGCACTTTCGTGCTCATGCTGCCCGGCGAAGGCCTGGCGCACCCCAACTTCAGCAATATCGTCCACGACATCATGCTGCTCAACAGCCTGGACGTGCGACTCGTGCTGGTACATGGTTCGCGCCCACAGATTGAAGAACGCTTGAGCGCTCGCGGCATCACTTCGCGCTATCACAATGACCTGCGCATCACCGACATAGATACCCTGACCTGTGTAACCGAAGCGGTTGGAGCGCTGCGCATCGCAATCGAGGCACAACTGTGCACGCAGCAACAGGGTGCGCATCTGCGAGTGACCGGCGGCAACATGGTGACCGCCAAGCCGATTGGCGTGGTCGATGGCGTCGACTTTCATCACACCGGCGAAGTACGCCGCATAGATCGCAAAGCCATCAGCCGCCACCTGGATGAGCACGACATAGTGCTGCTCTCCAGCCTCGGCTACTCGCCCACTGGCGAGGTGTTCAACCTGGCCTGTGAAGATGTCGCCACCAGCGTGGCCGCCGCGCTGGGCGCCGACAAGCTGATTCTGTTTGGCGAAGACGCTGGCATCAAGGACGAAAACGGGCTACTACTGCGCGAGCTGAAGCCGACCCGCGCAGCACCACTGCTCAATAGTCTAGGCAATTCGCTACCGGGCAACCTGCTGCGCGCAGCCTGTAAGGCATGCAACGCCGGCGTGCGGCGCTCGCATATTGTCAGCTTTGCCGAAGATGGCGCGATGCTGAATGAGCTATTCACCCGCGACGGCAGCGGCACGCTGGTGGCGCAGGAAGCCTTTGAGCAGATCCGCTCGGCCACCATTGAAGATGTTGGCGGCCTGATCGACCTGCTGCGCCCACTGGAAGACGCCGGTATTTTGGTACGCCGCTCGCGCGAAGTGCTGGAAACCGAGATCAGCCAGTTTGCTCTGGTCGAACGTGATGGCACCATCATCGGCTGCGCGGCGCTTTATCCGCTGGAAGGGTCAACGTCAGCCGAGTTGGCCTGCGTAGCCATTGACCCCAACTATCGTCAGGGTGGCCGCGGCGACCAGTTGCTGCAGCACATTGAATCGCAGGCCCGCAGCCTGAAGATCGACACCCTGTTCGTGCTCACCACGCGCACTGCGCACTGGTTCCGCGAGCGGGGCTTTGTGCCCAGCAGCGTGGAGCGTTTGCCCGCCAAAAGAGCAGAGCTGTACAACTACCAACGCAACTCCAAGGTGTTTGAGAAAGCACTTTAGCGCAGGCAGCACAAGACAAAACCCCAGGCCACCCAGGCAGGGAGACAACACACTGACGCCGCACGCGGCTGCAAGCCGAGCGGCGAATTGGTATGCTTGCCCGATTGCAACACATCACGAGAGTACCCTCATGCCAGATTATCGCTCAAAAACCTCCACCTTCGGTCGCAACATGGCCGGCGCTCGCGCCCTGTGGCGCGCCACCGGCATGAAGGACGAAGACTTCAAGAAGCCCATCATCGCCGTTGCGAACTCATTCACCCAGTTCGTTCCGGGGCACGTACACCTGAAAGACATGGGCCAACTCGTCGCCCGTGAAATCGAAAAGGCCGGCGGCGTAGCCAAGGAATTCAACACCATCGCAGTCGATGACGGCATCGCCATGGGTCACGATGGCATGCTGTACTCACTACCCAGCCGCGAGATCATCGCTGATTCGGTCGAGTACATGGTCAACGCCCACTGCGCTGATGCCATCGTCTGCATCTCCAACTGCGACAAGATCACCCCCGGCATGCTGATGGCCGCACTGCGTCTCAACGTACCTGTGGTTTTTGTCTCTGGCGGCCCGATGGAAGCCGGCAAGACCAAGCTGGCCAGCCATGGTCTGGATCTGGTCGATGCCATGGTAATCGCCGCCGACGAGAGCAGTTCAGACGAAAAAGTCGCCGAGTATGAGCGTTCCGCCTGCCCAACCTGCGGCTCCTGCTCAGGCATGTTTACCGCCAACTCCATGAACTGTCTGACTGAAGCACTGGGCCTGGCACTGCCGGGCAACGGTTCGCTTCTGGCCACCCACAGCGATCGTGAAGAGCTGTTCCTGCGCGCGGGACGTACGATTGTTGATCTGTGCAAAACCTATTATGCCGACGGCGACGATAGCGTCCTGCCCCGCAGCATTGCCAACTTCAAGGCATTCGAAAATGCCATGACGCTGGACATTGCCATGGGCGGCTCAACCAATACCATTCTGCATTTGCTCGCTGCCGCTCAGGAAGGCGAGATCGAATTTGATCTGCGCGATATCGACCGCCTGTCACGCTCCGTCCCGCAGCTGTGCAAGGTCGCGCCAAATATCCAGAAGTACCACATGGAAGACGTGCACCGCGCCGGCGGCATCTTCAGCATCCTCGGCTCATTGGCGCGCGGCGGTTTGCTACACACCGACCTGCCCACCGTACACAGCCCGAGCATGGCGCAGGCGATCGCCGAATGGGATATCACCCAGACTGACGATGAAGCCGTTCATACCTTCTTCAAGGCAGGTCCGGCAGGCATCCCCACCCAGACCGCGTTCAGCCAATCCACACGCTGGGATACGCTGGACGACGATCGCGAAAACGGCTGCATCCGCAGCGTCGAGCACGCCTACTCCGCCGAGGGCGGCCTAGCGGTGCTTTATGGCAACATCGCAATGGACGGCTGCGTCGTGAAAACCGCTGGGGTAGACGAGTCTATCCACGTATTTGAAGGTTGCGCAAAAATCTTCGAGAGCCAGGACACCGCGGTCAAAGGCATTCTCGCCGATGAAGTCAAAGCCGGCGATATTGTCATCATTCGCTATGAAGGCCCCAAGGGCGGCCCAGGCATGCAGGAAATGCTTTACCCAACCAGCTACTTGAAATCCAAGGGACTGGGTAAGGACTGCGCGCTACTGACCGACGGTCGCTTTTCTGGCGGCACGTCAGGGCTGTCTATCGGCCACGCTTCACCCGAGGCAGCGGCTGGCGGCGCCATTGGCCTGGTGCGCGACGGCGACAAAATACTGATCGATATCCCCAATCGCAGCATCAACCTGCTGGTCAGCGATGAAGAGCTCTCCCATCGCCGTATTGAGCAGGACAAACTGGGTTGGAAGCCGGCCGAAAAGCGCCCGCGCAAAGTCACTACCGCACTCAAGGCTTATGCCTTGCTGGCTACCAGCGCCGACAAGGGTGCAGTGCGCGACAAGGCCATGCTTGAAGGATGAAGACGTCGTGGAGCGGGCAACCCGCTCCACGCCAAAATACGGTCAAAATGCAAAAAAAGACGGTAAAACGACATAGTTACGCCACTAAAGGCGTTGTGCCATACCACTGGTCGGGGATTATCCCCACTTCCTACATCAAAATGATGTAAGCAGTCTGTGATGGCGTTAACATCGGGTCGTCATTGAATTGTGCATGGACGACCACTAACGCAGATGCCTGGCACGGATCCGATCGAAACAACCACATTTAAGTTGCTGCTGGTTGAAACAGACCCCGCGAAGCGCGAGCGACTGCTCGAGTTGTGCCGTGCCCATTCCCCCGCCGAACTGCAAGTCGAAGTCTGCACTCGACCCAACGAGGCGATAGCGCGCCTGGCCAAAGGCAGCTTCCAGGCGAGCCTGCTGCCCAATGACATCGACCTGCTGCAAACCGCGCGCCGTGCGGCGCCCGATACGCTATATCTACTCATCAGCGATGGAACTACGCCAGAGCAAGACAGTAAAGCCATCCACGAAGGCGCTGACGACGTCCTGGCCTATGCCAATCTCGATACCGAGCAACTACAGCGTGCACTCATACACGCCGCACTAAGGCGTAGCAACGGTAAGAAGCTGGCGCAACTCGCACGCCAGGACCCACTAACCGGACTAGGCAATCGGGCACTGCTGGAAGATGAGCTCGAGCGCATGATCATTCGCGGTCAACGCAGCCCTACCGGCTTTGCACTGCTCTACATCGACCTGGACTATTTCAAGCAGATCAACGATAGCTTTGGCCATGGCCTTGGCGACCTGCTTCTGGCGGTTATTGCCAATCGACTAAGGCGCACCATGCGTCAAGACGACCTGATTGCGCGCATTGGCGGCGATGAATTCGTTGCTTTGCTCAATGACCTGCACGATCCAAACGACGCCGCGCTGATTGCCAGTAAGATAATCCACACGCTCAGCGAGCCTATTACCCTCAGCGGTCATCATCTACTCATTTCAGCCAGCATCGGCATAGCTACCTTCCCCGCGCATGGCGCTTCCGCCGCAGAGCTTTTGCAGCACGCCGACCAGGCCCTGTACCGGGCCAAGGCGAATGGTCGCAACGCCTACGCGTTCTACAACCCCGAGGAAAAGGCCCACACCCGCCACAATATTGATGTTGAGCAGGGGCTACGCCATGGCCTGCTGGAAGGTCAGTTCCGCCTGCACTACCAACCCATAGTCGATACCCAGCATGGTGATACTGTGGCGTGGGAGGCACTGCTACGCTGGCAACATCCGACCCTGGGACTGCTATCGCCGGATGCCTTCTTGAAATTGGCGGAGCATAGTGGCCTGATTCTGCCCATGGGGCACTGGGTGATAGGCCAGGCACTGGAGGCTGTGCGCGAGTGGCAGGAGGCAGGCGTCAATTGCCGGCTGTCAATCAACCTGAGTGATCGCGAACTGAAACAACCTCGTTTTGCCGATCAACTCCAACAGCTGCTGATCAAAAGCAAGGTGCCTCCTCAATTGCTACAACTTGAACTGCGTGAGGATGCGTTGTTGAAACACGCCAGTCAGGCCGCCAAGCTATGCAATGCCGTAGCCGCGCTTGGCGTTGATATATGGCTGGACCATTTTGGCACCGAGTACGGCGCCTTTGGCTACTTGAACCGACTCCCCATCAAAGGCGTCAAGATCAATACCAATGATCTTGATCCGCAGCGCGACCCGGAGCAGGCCGCGTACGTAAAGAACCTGATCAAACTCACGCGCAGCATGGACAAACATGTTACCGCTAATTGCGTCGAGGATGCTCACAGTGCTGAACAGCTTTCAAGCTGGGGTGGTAACTTCTTGCAAGGTTATTGGATTGGCAAGCCTCGCCCGCTAGAGTCGATCATTGCTGGCGCCAATAACAAGGGCCAGTAAAGCGCCCCTTCATTGCGTCATAGCAAGCCATCCCGAAAAACCGGCAATCAATCAGGCTGCAGTGCAGCGCTCCAGCACCTGATAGCAATGCGCCGGATACTCCTCCCCCGCAGCGACCGCGCGCTCGCTTACCAGGCGCCACTGAGCGTCAACAACCTCAGGAAACCAGGCATCACCATCGGGCTCAAGCTCAACGCGAGTCAAATACAGCCGATCAGCCAGGTCGAGACACTGCTCGTATAGATTGCCGCCGCCTATAATCATGATTTCATCGACCGCGTCCAGCTCAGCCTGATGATGCGCCAACGCCAGCGCCTGATCGATATCACCCACTACCTGCACCCCAGGAATGAGAAGTCCGGGCTGACGACTGATCACAATGTTGGCTCGCCCAGGTAAGGGCCGACCCAGCGAATCAAAGGTCTTTCGGCCCATGATGATTGGCTTGCCCCAAGTGGTCGCACGGAAATACTTGAGATCTTCCGGCAAGTGCCAAGGCATCTTGTTATCCCGGCCAATAATCCGATTGCGTGCCATAGCCGCAATCATGGCGACCTTTACGCTCCGCTCCGCCACACTCATACCGCCACCGGTGCCTTGATATGCGGATGACATTGATAGCCTTCCAGGGTGAAGTCATCAAAGGTAAAGGCAAACAGATCCTTGATCGCCGGATTCAAGCGCATCGTTGGCAGCGGCAGCGGTTCACGCGACAACTGCAGGTCCGTCTGCTCAATGTGATTGGAGTACAGGTGGCAATCGCCACCGGTCCAGACAAAGTCGCCGGGCTCCAGCTCACAGACCTGAGCAACCATAAGCGTCAGCAATGCATAGCTGGCAATATTGAAAGGCACACCAAGAAAGATGTCGGCTGAGCGCTGATACAGCTGGCAACTCAGTTTTCCATCGGCCACATAGAACTGGAACAGAGCATGACAGGGCGGCAGGGCCATCTCATCAACCAGGGCGGGATTCCAGGCTGACACAATCAGCCGCCGCGAGTCAGGGTTGGACTTGATCATCTGAATCAACTTGCTGATCTGGTCGATGGACTCCCCATTCGGCGCCGGCCATGACCGCCACTGATAACCGTAAACCGGCCCCAGATCACCATTCTCATCAGCCCATTCATCCCAGATGGAGACGCCATTTTCCTTCAAATAGCGGATATTGGTGTCGCCCTGCAGGAACCACAACAACTCATGAACAATAGACTTGAGATGGCACTTCTTGGTGGTCACCATGGGGAACCCGGCAGCCAGATCAAAGCGCATCTGATGACCAAAAACGCTGTAAGTACCGGTACCGGTGCGATCACTCTTGTAGGTGCCGGTTTCGCGCACCAGGCGCATCAGATCGAGATACTGTTTCATAGTTGGCGCCCCTCACGACGGTAAGCCAGGCCCATCATCAGGGCTCCAAGAAGAATCATGGGTATACATAGCAGCTGCCCCATGGTCAGCCAGCCAAAGGCCAGATAACCCAGCTGGGCATCCGGTACTCGAACGAACTCGACCGCAAAGCGGAAAATGCCGTAACAGATGGCAAACAACCCACTGACCGACATGGTCGGACGCGGCTTGCTGGAGTAAATCCAGAGGATGGTAAAGAGCGCCACGCCCTCCAAAGCAAACTGATACAACTGCGAGGGATGACGTGCCAGTTGCGCCGGGTCATTGGGAAACACCATAGCCCAAGGCAGATCAGTCGCTTTGCCCCATAGTTCGGAATTAATGAAATTACCGATACGACCTGTTCCCAAACCTATGGGCACCAAGGGGGCAACGAAGTCCATCAGGCGAAAGAAAGGCGCCTTCTGCTTATACGAAAACCATAGTACCGCCAGCAACACACCCAGCAACCCACCATGGAAAGACATACCCCCTTTCCAGATTTCCAGAATCAGCAACGGGTTGTCGATATAGGCCGACAAATCATAAAACAACACATAACCCAGCCGCCCCCCGGCAATCACACCGAGCGCCACCCAAAACACCAGGTCAGATAGCGTCTCTTTAGTCCACTCAGGAAAGTGTTCAGGCAGCCTGCGTTTGGCTAGCCACCAGGCTCCACCGATGCCGATCAGATACATCAGTCCGTACCAGTGGATCTGCAACGGACCCAGCGAAACCGCAACCGGGTCGATATTCGGGTAGGTCAACATAAGGACTCTCTAGACAAGGAAATTGATACCCACACACAACAGCAGGAGTGCGAATAATCGTTTCAACAACGTCTGTGACAGGCGATGCGCCAAGCGCGCACCAAAGCCTGCAAACAGCATACTGGTTGCCGCGATGCCAATCATCGCCGGCAGGTAAATATACCCAACACTCCACTCCGGCAAGGGCGCAGCAGACCAGCCAGTCCAGACAAAGCTTGCTGCACCCGCCAGCGCGATAGGCATGCCGCACGCAGATGAGGTGGCTACCGCCTGCTGCATCGGCACACTGCGCCAGACCAGAAAGGGCACGGTCAACGAACCGCCGCCAATACCGAAAATAGCCGAGGCCCAACCAATAAAGCCGCCGGCTAACGTCAGCGTCGGCTTGCCCGGCACATCAAGCGCGGCCTTGGGCTGCAACTTGAAGGCCATCTGGGCCGCCACCAGAATGGCGAACACACCAATAATTTTCTGCAACGCGGGACCAGAAATATAGGCTGCAGTCAGCGCTCCCAACACGCTACCCACCACAATGCCCAGGGTCATCCAGACAAACAGTGGCCAGCGCACGGCGCCGAGGCGATGGTGAGCACGTACGGCGTTGATTGACGTAAAGACAATAGTCGCCAGCGAGGTGCCCACAGCCATGTGGGTCAATACCTCAGGCGAAAACCCCTGCAGGGCAAAACTGTAGACCAGCACCGGCACTATGATCATGCCGCCGCCCACGCCAAACAGCCCGGCGAGGGTACCAGCGAAGCCGCCCAGTATCAGGTAGATCAAAAATTCCACAGAGCCCCCAGCCAAAACCGATTCGGATGCGCTGCCGGCATCCGTCGAGTGCGCTAGTTTAGCGGAAAACACGTCGCCACCATAACCACGCATAGCCAACAACTAATGTCCCACCCACCTAATGGCGACAACGGGTAGACTAATCAGATTCAAATAGGAGAACCGCATGTGTTTGCTCGCCCTGGCCTGGCAGGTGGCCGCTGACTATCCGCTGACCCTGATCGGCAATCGCGATGAATTTCACCACAGACCTACCCGCCCGGCACAGCCATGGCAGGAGGAAGGCATGCCCGAACTGCTGGCCGGCAAGGACCTGGAGGCTGGCGGAACCTGGCTCGGTGTCACGCGTAGCGGGCGCTTTGCAGCACTAACCAATATTCGTTCCCCCGGCGCCATACGTGGCCCCCTGTCACGAGGGAAGTTGGTGCTCGACTACCTGGCAGGAACCGACACTGCGGCAGACTACCTTAGCCAATTAAGCGAGAAGTCCGCTGACTTTGCCGGCTTCAACCTACTGGTGGGGGATCGGCACAGGCTATGGTACTTAAATAGCCAGGAGGGCCAACCACGTGAGCTGCCGCCAGGCGTCTATGGGCTCTCCAACGCCGCGCTAAACACCCCATGGCCAAAGCTGACGCAATTGCGCGAGCAGCTCACAGCCATGCCGCAGGCAGCACCCGAACAGCTGCTACCCCTGCTGCATGATGAGCATATTTATGCTGATGAACTGCTGCCGCAGACCGGCGTGAGTTCTGATCTGGAACGCATGCTTTCAGCCTGCTTTATTATTGGTAACCAGGACTATGGTACCCGCGCCAGCAGCTTGCTGCGCCTGCATGCCAATCATGACGTGGAGTTGATAGAACAGCGCTTCGGCCCACTGGGCCAGAAGGAAGGAGAGAACCGCTGGCTACTGCCAGCGCAAACTCAACGGGCCTGACTGAGCACTTTGCCAAGCCCCATCCGACGCAATGCCAGATGCAGGGTGCTGAGCACTAAATGCGGGTTATCCAGCTCGATAACCTCATCCAGCAGCGCCTTAGCGTCGCTCAGCTTGATCTGCCTGAGCAACCATTTAACTTTGGGCAGATTGGTCGCATTCATCGATAGCACATCACAGCCCATGGCCATCAAAAGTACAGCTGCTGCGGGGTCGCCAGCCATCTCACCGCAGACACTCATCGGCTTGCCCGCTTCACGGCAAGCGGTAGCAACCTTGATCAGCGCCTGTAATACCGCTGGGTGCAACGAGTGATAGAGATCGGCCACCCTCGGATTGTTGCGATCCACCGCCAGCAAATACTGCGTTAGGTCGTTGGTGCCAACGGAGAGAAAGTCGACCATCTGAATCATTTCACGTGCCTGATAGACCGCTGCCGGCACTTCAATCATGACGCCAATCGGCGGCATCGGCACATCAACGCCCTCGTCCAGCACCTCACCATAGGCACGATGAATAAGATGCAGAGCTTCTTCAACCTCAAACACACTGCTGATCATCGGCAACATGATGCGCAGGTTATTTAGCCCCTCGCTGGCCTTGAGCATGGCACGGGTCTGAACCAGGAAAATTTCCGGGTGATCGAGAGTGACTCGAATCCCTCGCCACCCGAGGAAGGGGTTGTCTTCCTTGATCGGAAAATAGGTTAACGCCTTGTCACCGCCAATATCCAGAGAACGCATGGTCACTGGCAATGGGTGAAATGCCTCAAGCTGCTCACGATAAGTTGCCTGCTGTTCTTTCTCGCTGGGAAAGCGATCCTGAATCATGAAGGGCACTTCAGTGCGATAGAGCCCTACCCCCTCGGCACCGCGATCCAGCGAACGGGCAACGTCGGCCAACAGGCCAGTATTGACCAGCAAAGGCATACGGTGGCCGTCCAGGGTGACACAGGGCACATCACGCAGCTT
Source organism: Pseudomonas sp. 5Ae-yellow (assembly GCF_014077575.1). Classification (NCBI taxonomy): domain Bacteria; kingdom Pseudomonadati; phylum Pseudomonadota; class Gammaproteobacteria; order Pseudomonadales; family Pseudomonadaceae; genus Pseudomonas; species Pseudomonas sp. 5Ae-yellow. The sequence continues at coordinate 255,872 of NZ_JACGWE010000001.1, forward strand.
CTCCAGCCCCTGCACCAGCTCACGCTCTTCGCGCACCAGCTCAAGATACTGACGCCTCAGTTCCGGCGACGGATTGGTGTATACCTCGCCACGGTTACCGTCGACGATCAACTCCATACCGTCTACCCGGGTGTAGGGCAGATCAACCGCACCCATCACTGTGGGTATCCCCATGGCCCGGGCCAAAATAGCGACGTGAGAGCTACCGGAGCCCAGCACCGAGACCAAACCGACCAGCTTTTCCTTGGGTACCTGGCCGAGCATCACCGGTGACAGCTCTTCACTCACCAGAATCGTATGCTCAGGAAACACTAGCTCCTGCTGACCAACCGCCTGAAGGTAGGCCAGAATACGACGCCCGAGATCCTTGACGTCTGCCGCACGCTCGCGCAAATAGGGGTCATCCATTAGCTCGAAACGACCCACGTGCGCACTCACCACCTCACGCAGCGCACCCTGCGCCCACTGGCCAGCGCGAATAGCCTTGCTCACCTCATTACCCAAAGCCGCGTCGTCGAGCATCATCATGTACACGTCGAACAACGCGAGTTCTTCCGGACGTAACTGACTTGAGAGCTTGGCAGATAGCGCCTGCATATCGGCACGCACACTATCCAGCGCGCCACGGAACAGGCGGATCTCCGCTTCGATGTCTTTCGCCGGTTTGTCCGGAACTGCCTTTAAATCGGCTGGCGGCAGGATAACCACGGCATGGCCGATGGCGACGCCGGGAGCACCAGCAACCGCGTCAAAGCGCGTGTCCTGAACGACCTCACCGCCCCAGCCAAGGCCGCCAATAGCACCAGTAGCTTCTGCGTGGGCAATAACACCTGAGAGCTGAGCGCTCATAGTCACCAGAAAGGCTTCTTCGCCTTCGTCGAACTGACGGCGCTCTTTCTGCTGAATAACCAGAACACCCATCACCCGCCTGTGGTGAATGATCGGCACACCCAGAAAGGAGGCGTAACGCTCTTCGCCGGTTTCGGCAAAGTAGCGGAAACGCGGGTGGGAGGCAGCATCTTCAAGGTTAACGGGCTCTTCACGGGTGCCGACATAGCCAATCAAACCCTCGTTGGTAGCGAGCGTAACCGTGCGCACGGCGTCCTTGTTCAAACCCTCGGTAGCCATCAGCACGTAGCGGCCAATATCGGGATTCAGCAAGTACACCGAGCAGACCTCGGTGCCCATCGCCTCGCGTACACGCTGCACGATAATGTCCAGAGCCGCTGCCAGATCCCTGGCAGAGTTCACCTCTTGGACAATTCGGCGCAACGTGTTGAGCATATTCAACAACCTGGAAGACTGGTGAGTAGACGCGGCGCCAGCTCTTTCATGGCACGCCGGTAAACATCACGCTTGAATGGAACTACCTGCCCCAGAGGATACCAATAACTGACCCAGCGCCAGCCATCGAATTCAGGTTTTGCGGTCTTGGTCATACATACCTGCCGTTCTTCAGCCTTAAGGCGCAACAGAAACCACTTCTGCTTCTGACCAACGCAGACCGGCTGCGAGTGATTACGGATCAAGCGCTGTGGCAAGCGATAACGCAACCAGCCACGCGTACAGGCAAGAATTTCGACATCTTCCGGCAGCAGGCCAACCTCCTCGTGAAGTTCGCGATACAGTGCCTGCTCGGGGCTCTCGTTACGCTGAATGCCCCCCTGTGGAAACTGCCAGGAATCCTGCCCGATACGTCTGGCCCAAAGCACCTGTCCCAACTCATTAGTCAGGATGATGCCAACATTGGGTCTAAAACCATCGAGGTCAATCACAGCCAGTATCCTTCTTTTTATATCGTCTGCATTGTTCCACAAAGACAGCTGAAGCGGCAATTATAGAAACAGGCAATACTGCCAGCGCAGCTCAGGAGCGCATTTCTCCCTTCAGTGCATTATCCTAACAGCTGTTTTTAACCATATCCGACTTTCCAGGAGCCTCTTTTGAGCCTTGCCATTTTTGATCTCGATAACACTCTGCTCGGCGGCGATAGCGATCACGCCTGGGGCGAATTCATTGTTGCCCATCAGATTGTCGATCCCGAGGCCTATCAGGCCCAAAACGACAGGTTCTTTAATGACTATCTGGCCGGCAAGCTGGATATTCAGGTTTATCTGAATTTCTGTCTGCAGCTACTTGGCGAGCATGAGACGGCCCAGCTGAATGCCTGGCACGAAGCGTTTATGGCCGAGAAGATTACGCCCATTATACTGCCCAAAGCCCTGGCCTTGATCGAAGAGCACCGTGCCGCAGGCGATACCCTGATGATCATCACCGCAACCAACCGGTTTATCACTGCGCCTATCGCACGCAAACTCGGGATTGATATCCTGCTGGCGACCGAGTGTGAACGCGATGACAAAGGTTTCACCGGCCGCACCACCGACGTGCCCTGCTTCCGCGAAGGCAAGGTAACTCGACTGCAACGCTGGCTGCTGGAAAACAATCGAACACTGAACGGCAGCTACTTCTACAGCGACTCGCACAACGACCTGCCACTGCTAAGCATGGTCGAGCACCCGGTCGCGGTTGATCCGGACGAGACACTGAAGGCACATGCCGAAGCGCAGGGTTGGCCCGTCGTCAGTCTTCGCTGACACCACAGCCGCAAGCTACAAGCTATAAGCTATAAGCGGCAAGCTAGAAGCTGGAAGCTGGAAGCGGTCCGAGTGGTGTGATGGGAGCTCTGTCTCGGGCCGCTGGCTGTTTTACTTGAGGCCCAACCCATAGGCCAACCTGGGCTGCTTGTAGCTTGTAGTTTGCGGCTTGGGCCTTGCAGCTCGCTGCTCCTCAGACCGGCGTGACACGGCAGAAAAGTGCCTTGATATAAGCGGTTTCTGGAATCGCCGGATGCACCGGATGATCCGCGCCTTGATAGCCGCGCTCGGTAATCACCAGATTGCGATCCAGGTGTCGACTGGCACCCAGGAGCGCTTCTTTCAGCTTATCTTCTTCCAGATGCATCGAGCAGGACGCCGAGACCAGAATGCCGTCTTTGTTAAGCAAGCGCATGGCCTGTTCGTTCAGACGACGGTACGCCGCTTCGCCGTTACGAATATCCTTGCGCTTCTTGATAAAGGCTGGCGGATCAGCAATCACCACATCAAAACGCTCACCCGCGTTCTTCAACTCTTTAAGGGCCGTCATCACGTCGCCCTCGACCACGACCATTTTTTCCGCTACGCCATTAAGCTCGGCATTGGCTTCTACCCGATCGAGCGCCGGCGCGGAACTATCCACACACATAACCTCGGTCGCGCCAAAAGCCGCGGCCTGCACGCCCCAGCCACCAATATAGCTATACAGATCCAGGACGCGCTTGCCTTCTACATAAGGCGCAAGGCGTGCACGATTGTTTCGGTGGTCATAGAACCAGCCGGTTTTCTGTCCATCACGGACCGGTGCCTGAAAAGCGACGCCATTCTCTTCCAAAGCTACCAACTCGGGCATGGTGCCAAAGGCGTCTTCAACATAGGAAGGCAGCCCTTCCAGCTTGCGCGCCCCGCTGTCATTCTTGAATAGCACCGCCTGCGGTTTAAATACCTGAACCAGAGCCGCAACGATGTCATCGCGCACACGCTCCATCCCGGGCGTGCCAATCTGTACGACAAAGTAGTCACCAAAGCGATCTATCACCAGTCCCGGCAACAGATCAGATTCACCGTAAACGAGACGATAGAAAGGCTTGCCGAACAGACGTTCGCGCAGGCTCAACGCAATCTTGAAACGATGTACCAGCAATGATTTGTCCAGCAAATGGCTGGTATCGCGGCTGTGCAAACGCGCGCAGATCAGGTTGTTGGGGCTAACGCAGGCGAGACCCAGCGGCTTGCCCGTCGATGTCTCAAGCTGCACTTCCTGGCCCAGTTGCAACTCGGTCAAGGGGGTCTGAGCGGTATCGACTTCATTACTGAAGACCCACAGATGGCCTCCGCGAATGCGTCTTTCGGAACTATGTTTGAGACGCAGGCTTGGCAGTGTCATGGGGTACTCCGGGTAGGATTCAGCTGAAAAATATAGCAGCATACAATTATACAGGGTGCCAAGCGCACTAGTCTCCGGCTAAACTCAGCAGTCAGACAATCGAGACAGTAATGGATCAGAAAACCATGACCCCGGACCTTACGGATGAGCAAATAGCCAGAGCCCTGCAGGGCATCAGTGTGCCGCCGCAGCCGCAAATCATGGTTGACCTGCAAATGGAACAGGTCATGCCAGACCCTGATCTTAAATCCATCGCACGGCTGATAAGCCAGGACCCAGGGCTCTCGGGTAGCCTGCTGAAAATTGTTAATTCACCGTTCTTTGGCCTGGCCAACCGAATTACCTCCATCCAGCAGGCAGTGAACCTGCTGGGTGTCAGCCGCGTCATCAACATCGTCAATGCGCAGTCAATTCGTGGCGAACTGACGGATGAGAATATCGTCAACCTGAACCGATTTTGGGACAGCGCGCAGGACATCGCCATGACCTGCATGACACTCGCCAAACGCATCGGCTGCGTTGAGCCCGATGAGGCCTACGCCTTGGGTCTGTTTCACAACTGTGGCATTCCCTTAATGCTCAGTCGTTTTCCCTACTACATCGAAGTGATGGAAGAGTCCTACGCACAGGACCAGACCCGCATAGTCGATGTGGAAAACCAGCGAATGAATACCAACCACGCCGTCATTGGTTACTACACAGCAAAATCCTGGTTACTGCCCAAGCACCTCTGTGAGGCTATCGCCAGCCACCACAATGCTCAGCAGTTGTTTCTCACACCAGACAACGTTGATGCCGTACAGAAAAACCTGCTGGCGATTCTGAAAATGGCCGAGCACATCTGTAAAGCCTACCGAGTGCTGGGTAATCAACAAATTGACCATGAGTGGAATGCGGTTGGCGGCGCCATCCTCGAATATGTTGGCCTATCCGAGTACGATTTTGAAAATCTGGAAGCCGTTTGCCAGGAACTGACAACCACCAGTTAAGGTTGCTATCTTCACGCTTGAGCAAACAACTTCAGCAGCTGCTATCTGCAGACTCACAGGAGATAACGCATGACCACCCCGCTCGTGATCACCGTAATGTCAGCCGACAAGCCAGGCTTGGTAGAAAGTCTGGCCAACGTCATCAGCAACCAGGGCGGTAACTGGCTGGAGAGCCGCATGGCGCGCATGGCGGGACAATTCGCCGGTATTCTGCGTGTGGATATTGCCAGCGATCAGGTTGAGGCACTGCGCATTGAACTCGACAACCTGACGCATCTTGGTATTAATGTGCAGGTAGCTATCAGCGGTCTCGCCGCTGAACCAGAGCAGCAGACGCTACTGCTTAACCTGGTGGGCAATGATCGCCCAGGCATCGTACATGAGGTTTCTCAGGTACTGGCCAGCCACGGCGTCAATGTGGAGTCACTGGAAACAGAATGCTCACCTGCACCGATGAGCGCAGACCTGCTGTTCAAGGCGCAGGCGCAACTTGGCGTGTATCCGCAAACCGACCTGGATGCTCTGCGTGACGCGCTGGAAAATCTTGCTGACGACCTGATGGTCGAATTGCAGGCGCTACCGGAAAGCTGAGACGAGGCCTGAGCGCCACTGCACCGAAGCCCGGGGCAGTGGCAAAAGAGCGCAACAAAACCTCAGTGCTTGCCGAGTTTCTTTTCGGTAAACAAATATTCGCGCAGTTGCTCATCGAAAACAGGATCACGGCGTCGAATCCACTCGATCGTCATTGCCGCGTGCTCCTTCTCTTCATCACGGTTGTGGACCAGAACCGCTTTCAGCTCTTCATCCTTGCAGGCGTCAACCCGCTGGTTGTACCAATCGACCGCCTCCAACTCCTCCATCAACGACACCACGGCACGATGCATGTCACGGGTTTCGTCGCTCAGCTCCGCGACGGGTTCATGGTAGCCTTCACTCGACATATCGATTTCTCCTCAGAATTAACACTTCAATACATACTCACGGGAAAAGTCGGCCCTTCTTGTTGAGGGCCTGTTTACTTCTCTGCACTACAGCAAAAAGGTTAGTCCAACCTGGAATAGACGCTCCACCGCCGGAACATCCCGCTGATCCGGGACAAACACAATGATGTGATCGCCATCCTCAATGACCGTGCTGTCGTGCGCGATAATCACATTCTCACCACGCACCACTGCGCCCACTACCGTTCCTGAAGGCAGAGCCAACTCGTCCAGACGCCGCCCCACGACCTGGGAGCTCTGCACATCACCATGAGCCACTGCCTCCATAGCCTCGGCAGCGCCGCGCCGCAGCGAATGCACAGCGACGACGTCGCCTTTACGCACATGCGTCAGCAACGCGCCTATGGTCGCTTGTTGCGGCGAAATCGCGATATCAATATCACCACCCTGCACCAATTCGGCGTAGGCCGGATTGCTGATCAAGGTGATAACGGTACGCGCACCCATACGTTTGGCCAGCATGGACGCCATGATATTAGCCTCGTCATCATTGGTCACCGCCAGGAAAACATCGATACTCTCAATACTTTCCTCGATCAGCAGTTCGCGATCCGAGGCGCTGCCATGCAGCACCGTTGTGTGCAGCAGCTGTTGCGACAACCATTGGCAGCGCGGCAAGTCATGCTCAATCAATTTAACCCGATAAGCACTTTCAAGCGATTGCGCCAGACGCGCACCAACACTGCCGCCACCGGCAATCATGATGCGCTTGTAAGGCTTTTCGCGCCGCCGCAGCTCGGTTAGTACCGCACGAATATCCGACTTGGCAGCTACGAAAAAGAGCTCATCACCCTCCTCGATCACCGTATCGCCCTGCGGAATTACCGAGCGATCACGGCGAAAGATCGCAGCCACACGAATTTCGACAGAGGGCAATAAATCTCGCAGCGAGGAAATCTCATGACCAATCAGCGCGCCCCCTTTGAGCGCGCGTACCGCAACTAGCTGCGCACGGCCGTCAGCAAAGTTGATGACCTGCAGTGCGCCGGGGTAACGAATCAGCTTCTTCAGGTTACGGGTAACCAGCGCCTCCGGATTGATCAACACATCAACCGGTACCGACGCCTTGGCGAATAGCGCCTGCCCCTGCTCCATATAGCCGGGCTCTCGCACACGGGCGATTTTGCGCGGCACATTGAATAGCGATTGCGCGACCTGACAGGCGATCATATTGATCTCATCGCTATTGGTCACCGCGACCAGCATATCGGCATCCTCGGCACCCGCTCGTGACAGCGTTACCGGGTGCGAGCCGGGGGCACAAATTACCTTGATGGATGGGAAGCGCTCTTGCAGGAGCTGCAGGCGCTGTTTATCGATGTCCACCACAGTGATGTCTTTGGCCTCACCGACCAGATTTTCTACCAGGCTGCGGCCAACCTGCCCCGCGCCCAGTACTATGATTCGCATCAACTATCTCCGACCATTTTACTGCGCGTCTGAAAGTCCTCAGCCGCGCCAGAACATGGGGGTAAAGAGTACCATCAAGGTCAACAGTTCCAAGCGTCCCATCAACATCGCCAGTGACAGCAACCATTTGGCAGCGTCAGGCAAGCTGGCAAAGTTGCCGGCAGGCCCAATAATCTCACCCAGCCCTGGCCCCACGTTGGTCAGCGCGGTCGCTGCTGCCGTCAGACTCGTCAGCAAATCCAACCCCATCATCGCCAGTAGCAAGGTAACTATCGCCAGCGTCAGGAAAAATAGAAAAGAAAAAGCGATAGCCGACAGTATGATGTCGTCTTGCACCGGTTTGCCGTTGTACTGAGTGACAAAGACACCGTTAGGGTGCACCAATTTACGAATTTGTGTACGCAGGAACAGGTAACTGAGCTGGAAGCGAAATACCTTCATACCGCCGCTGGTCGAGCCGGAGCACCCGCCGATGAAGGTCACGACAAAGAACAGCGCAATACCGAAGGTTCCCCACTGGGTGTAGTCGTCAGCGGCAAAGCCGGTGGTGGTGATCACCGAAACCAGATTGAAGGCCGCCTTGGTGACGGCCTCATAGGGGGTAAACAGGTTAAGGTTGATCAAATCAACGGTCAGCAGCAAGGTCACCGCGACAATAATGCCGAAAAAGCCCAGCACCTGCTGATTATTAAGCAATGCTAACGATGGCCGACGAGCAAAGCCAATCAGGAGCGTAAACGGCAAAGCGCTAAGGATCATGAACAAAATAGAGACCCAGAGTATCGGCGCATCAAAGCGGCCCATCGAGCGGTCATCCGTTGCAAACCCGCCGGTAGAAACCGTCGCCATGGCGTGGTTCACGGCATCGAAAAACGTCATGCCAACCAACCAATAACTGGTAATGCAGGCGACCGTCAGCGTCAGATAGGTGAGTACAAGCAGACGGGCCAACGACTGAATTCGCGGAATTGACTTATCCGACCAGTCAGACGACTCGGTATGGAACAAGCGCATGCCACCAATACGCAAAAACGGCAGGATGGATACCGCCATGCCAATGACCCCCAGACCGCCCAACCATTGCAGCAGCGAGCGCCACAGTAGCAGACTGGGAGAGAGATTTTCGATGCCACTGAGGACAGTAGAGCCTGTAGTGGTAATACCTGAGACAGCCTCGAATACCGCGTCTACCGCGCTAAGCTGAAAGTGGCTGAAGAACAGAGGTAGCGCGCCGACCAAAGACATCATTACCCAACTGAGACTGGTCAGCAGATACAGCTGCCGCGAGATCAGATGAAACCCACTAGCGCGACAACCAAGGACCAGCATCAATCCAAAGGCCAGCGTAATACCACAGGAGATCAGAAAGACCTCCATTTCAGGATCCTGGCGAACCCATGCAAACAGGGCGACACAAGCCATAAGCCCCGACATGATCAAAACGAGAATGCCACAGACAAACAATACCGGACGCAAAAACCGGAACATGTAAAGGCCCCTAACTACCCTATTAAGTCGACACATGATACCCAAACACACAGGTGTTCGCCGAAAATCTCTGCTGCCCAAGCTCACTAAACAGACAACAGCCGAATGGCAACCTGCCAGATGAGCAATGGATTCAACAACCCCATAGTGGAGCACTCCGACTACCTTCTGCATAAGCGTCAGATACCACGCTTGCAAGAGTAACCAGAACACCTGACTTGTTGCTATTGCTCGCCGTATTACTCGCTTTGGAAGAATGGCAGCAGCTAAATCGGCGCTAACCCTCTCCAGGGCCGCAGACTGATAGGGAGTCGCTTAAGGTGCTGGTGATGACACCATCTCATAACGACGCTTTATGCGTTCCACCTCACCCGACTGACGCAATTGCTCCAAAGCGCTAGCCCATGCGGCGACCACCTCACCCTCAGAGTCCAGGCTAAAGGCGATATAAAGCGATGAGCGATAGATTTCGATAGGTATCTGCCGCAATGTGCCAGGCGCTATACTCAATTTGCGGCTGTAGTGAGCCACCCCTGCAGCTGTATCGCCGACAATAATCCCGGTGCGCCCAGCCAGCAGCATCCGGTAAAGCTGACGATTGTGTGTAGCGCTTGTATCGAGATTGGTGAATCCCAGCGACCGCAATAAATCCGGCATCAGGCCAGCATGACGCGTCGTGATCCGCGGAGCGCTAAGTAACTGCTGCAAGGTATTGACCGGCTCTTGAGCAAAGGCAAGCTGATAGGGATAAATAGACTCTTCCACTATGGGGCCGACCCACTTGTAGAGGGCTTCACGCTCCTGCGTGCGAAACATCGAATAAAAGATCGTTTTGGGTCGCACGCTCAAGGTGCGACTGCCTCGCATGCTCGGTAGGAGCACCAGGTCGAAGTTATCACCGGTAACGGCCATGATGGCGCGCACTATTTCAGTCGTCATACCGGTAATTTGATTGTTCTCCTCATAATTATAAGGAGCCCATTCTTCGGTCACGATCTGATATTGCTCTGCCCTAAGAGACGTACTTAGCAGCAGAAAGGCCAGCGTTGAAATAACGGTTGAATATTTCAAGTATTCTGCCTGATAGGCTGAACGGTGAATGCATAGGATCTGGCTAAAGTGCCACTATTCAGTATAGCCCTTGCTCAAGATAACGCTCGAAGTACCGCGACAGAGAGGGCAGAGCCTGCAACGACGTGGAGTGCGCAAGCAGATTGCGCGCAGCAGGCGACCGATGAATCACAGTGAACTCTATGAAGTGCACGCATCCTGGCGGTTGATATCTTTAGCGACCTGATAATGGGGAGCAGGGCATAAAGAGAACCTTGATACGGGCTCAAGCAGTTCAGAGCGCCGCCAGGTGCAACTCAAGTTACCAGCTAGAGGTCAGCGAAAAGGGCATACGTAGCGGCTCAATGGGGCCTTCACGGGCACCACACATTTCATCATGTACAACGTGCTGCACCAACACGCAAGACAGTGGCGGCGCGGATGCCGGAAGGTCACTCAACAGATCTCGCAGATGCGTAGTCGAGCGCAGCTGCATGGTTTGCCCCTTGTTATCCAGCAAGGTGCAGCATGTCTCCTGTAGCTGCGCACGCAAAATATAAAAGCCACCTTCCAGTGACAACAACTCCAGCTCACAAATCTTGCCTTCGGTAGCCAGCTTTATCATGTCCTGCAGGGTCATAAAGACCTCCTGTGTAGCGCCTTTCATCACCAAGGCAGTCGATCGCCGTTGTAGGAAAGGAAACCACCACTGTCGTGCGCAGTGCTTTCATCAACCACCGCCAGCAGCTCGGCCGCGGCCTGAGCCGCTGGCCGAGCATTGGCAGCACCGCGAAAGGGTTGCGATAAGGGGGAAACCACGGTTCCCGGATGCAGACTGAGCAGGCGCGCCTTGGGCCACTGACGCCTCAGCTCGATAGCTGCCGTCTTGATCAGCATATTCAGCGCCGCTTTCGACGAACGATAGGCATACCACCCACCCAATCGATTATCGCCGATACTGCCGACCTTGGCCGATAACACAGCCATGGCACCGTCAGCAGACAACAAGGGCAAAAAATGCCGCAACACCAGCGCCGGGCCCAAGGTATTGATCTGGAAAACGCGCCGCAGAGCCTCCGCCTCTATCGCAGCCAACGACTTCTCCGGCTGCACCGCTGGACCATGCAAAATACCGGTGGCCAGCAGGATTAACTGAAACGGGCCCTGCTGCGCCAAAGTGTCGGCTGATTCAGCAATACTGACCGGGTCTTCCAGATCAAGCCGCGGCGTCGTGTTTCGGCCTAACTCGGTTACCTGCGCACAGGCCGAATCGCTCCGCAGAGCAGCACAAAACGCCTGTCCGAGCGCACCGCTACCGCCAATCACCAATACGCGGTAATTGTCTCCCAGAGAGTGCATACGCAGCATCAGCGTAGCCCTGACAGCGTTAAGTTCAGCATTTTAAACCTGTTCATTTCTTAGCCATTCACTGCGTTCAGTTCCGCTAATAAAAGCAGCAAAATAATTGTACAAAGCAAACTATACACAACGGCAGGCGACTGACCATTACGCTTGGCAGCCGCTGCCTGCATAACTTAACGCCATACGCGCAAACAATCTATACACAACTTATACACAAAGCGAACAACCTGCTCACCTAACGCCCTGTTAGCTCTAGATCTGAAAACGAGTAGCAGCAAAGCGGTTGAGCAGCAGATGCATAAGGTAGACCGCAGTCAGTGACAACGTCACCGCGATAGATAACGAGAAGAAGCGATAAAGATCGCTATAGAAGAGGTCCTGGCGTGGCGACAGGTACTGGCCAAACAGGATGGCCATGGTGGTTAGCGCGGCGAAACCGGCACCAGAGCCACCTTCCAGAAGATGTATCCGGGCAAACAGCATGAGGCAGATCCATAGCCCTGCGGCGATAAATGGCAGCACATCAAAGTGATCCATCAGTACAAGCTGTACAACCAGCCCCACGTTGCAACCAACCAGCGTGCCAAGTGCGCGGTTCCAGCCTGCCGGACCAGCTCCTCTCCAGTTCAACGGAAAGAGCACCAGAATACTGGCAACCTGAGCAGACAAGCCGCTCTGCAGGTTAAAAACCTGAAATACGACAAACGACAATGTTGCCACTGTCGTTGCGAGTATCACCTCATGACGCTGGTTGGTCAGCGGTTTGCTTGGCATCTGGCGTGGCTGACGCGGCTCAACGTCGGCAAACAGTACGTGCATCAGCATGGCAATGAACAGCGTTGTCAGTACCGAAACGATATTGGAAGCCACGATGTCGCCGATATCTGCAGTCGGGTAACTGGCAAAGTGCAGCTGCATGGACATGTTGACTATCGACATGGCACCAAACAGAAAGTTAGGCCCGCGACTCATCTCACGAAACAGCAGCGCAAACATGGCCATCACCATGATCGTCATAGGCACTGGCTTATCACCAAACATGCCCTGAATGATCAATACCGAAAAGCTGACCACCAGCATATTGCCCACAAACTGACGCATGACGTGGGAATTCAGTGTCGGAACCATGCCCAACAAGAGAATGGGCTGCACCACAAAAAAAGCGCCATAGTTCCAGCCAGCCAGTTTGCAAATAATAAAACCCAGCACTCCGCCAAACGCGATACGCAGGCACTGGCGTACATCGTTGGGTTCGAGCTGTCGCTTGCTGGTCAGTAGTATGGGTCGCATGGCAAGCCTCAGTATATGTAATGCATGAGGCTGACCAGACGGATCTGCAGGCCACCGAATAATCTGGCCAGGCCACCAACGGGGTACAACTGCACGGTAGCCCGTGAACCTGAGGGTAACTGCGCCAGCAAGTCATGCTCGTCTTGCAGGATCAAATGAATACGCTGGCGCTGCGCATCCCGCACCCAGCGATCAGAGGTCTCGGGCGCCGCAAGGCTGCCATCAGGCAAGAGCTGGCCCTGTGAGGTACCTGCATCGACCGCCGTTACCTGAGCCGCAAACACCTTGCCGGGCAAGGCATCAAATACAATCGCTGCGTCTTCACCCTCATCCATGTGAACCAGGGATTTTTCACGGAAGTCGGCGATGACATCAGCCTCATCACTGACCAGTGCGGCTAGCGAATTACCTACTGCCGCATAGGTGCCTGGCTTGATCTGCAAGTTGGAGACCACGCCGTTTTCTTCGGCACGTACCTCGGTATAACTCAGATTCAGCTCGGCGCGTTCCAGGTCGTTGCGCGCCTGGCGCAAACGCAGATTGTCATCATCAGTCATGCCGCGTTGCACGCGCAATTGCTCTGCGCGCGCCTTGGCACTGGCAAGACTCGACTGCGCCGCGTGATACTTGGCCTGGGTCTGATCATATAGCTGCTGCGCGACATTGCCGCTGCTCAACAATGTTGCCAGACGCTTGTGTTCACGCGACAACTCATTGACCTGAACCTGCGCCGAACGAACCTCGCCTTCCGCTGCAGCCAGGGATGCGTCGTATCCAGAGTTATCACGCTCGGCCGCCTCCAGCGCCAACCTAGCCTGATTGACCGCCAGCTCATAGGGACGTGAATCGATGCTGAATAGCAGATCACCGGCGCGAACGTGCTGATTATCCGTGACCCGCACCTCGACGATCTGGCCGCTGACCTGCGGTGCAACGCGAATAACGGGATGCATGACCCGCGACTGCGGGGTCAGGGGCATCCACAAATCAGCGGCAAGAAAGTAAATAAAGACCACCGCAAAGACGATGAGCGCAGCGCGCACCCAGCGCGCAAAAACCTGATCGGGTGTCATGCGCCCTCCTCCGTATGTTTATCGAGCAGGGTCCGCACATTACCTTCCATGCTCAGTAACACGCTGGCAAAAGCGTCAAGCTGCTGGTGCGATAGTCCGTGATAGATTTCCTCACGGACCTTTGCAATGTGCTCTTCCAACGTCTGCACCCGCTGACGTCCCTGTGCGGTAAACCACAAACAATGCACTCGCCGATCAGTGGCGTGGCTACGTCGCTCAATCAGCTTTTGCTGCTGCAGCTGATTCAGTGTGCGTGTCAGTGAAGGCATCTCTATTGCCAGCTCGGTCGCCAGCGCCTGTTGCGTACAGCCCTCACCTACTTTATCCAGGTGCATCATCACCGCCCAGCGCGCCTCGGTCATTCCCAAATCGCCCACCGCCTGGTTGATTGCGTTACGCCATAGGCGATGTACACGCCCCAAGGCAGAACCCATGGACGGTTTGAGGGTCTGATACAGAAACAGATCGGGGGCAGCGGGCGTGGTCATCAATATCTCCGGGTATGCCTGGCGGAAAAACTAGTTAGCTTGCTAATTAATAGTCTAACTTCGTGCATTTATTTAGCAAGCTAAGTTAATAGGCATTACGGAAACACTGCGTATCCCATCAGAAACAATGCTGCCGACGCATCAGCTCGGCTAAAGCGCCAGAGAAAAACAGATGACACCGCTGTCGTCACACCATGCTTTTGGTTAGAGTTCCGTTAACACGCGAAAGATAGAAGTCTGTCTCTTCGCGCCATCATCCTTAATGAGTGAATCATGTCTTATATCGAAGAATCGCTGTCCACCGGTGAAGTAGTCCACAAGGTCTTTCAACTGCACTGGTTCGCCAAAGTGCCCATGTACTGCTGGATTGTGCTGGGCATTCCGACCTTGGGTATTACCTGGTTGGTCGCGATCTACGAGTACTTTCGCCTGCGCTCGATTGAGCAGGGCGTGACTAACAAGCGGGTTATTCTCAAGAAGGGCATCATCAGCCGGCAGACAGAGGAAATGAAACTGACCTCGATCGAAACCGTGGAGATCGAGCAGAGTGTCTGGGGCCGCATGTTCGGTTATGGCACAGTCAAGCTCACCGGCCGCGGCATCAGCGATGTGACCTTCAAGAACATTGATGAGCCAATGGCGGTCAAACGAGAGATCGAGAGCATCAGCAACCCGATCGCTTGAGCAGCCAAGCGTTAGAGCAAAAAGACGGTCGCAAGCCCCAGGAAGGCAAGAAAGCCAATCACGTCGGTTACTGTGGTCAGTATCACACTGCCTGCCAGTGCCGGATCAATGCCCAGACGGCGCAGCAAGAGCGGAATAAGCAGACCAGCAAAGGCCGCACACAGCAGGTTGAGCAGAATGGCGGCGCCGATGATGGCGCCGATCTGCCAACTACCAAACCAGAGAATCGCTAGTGCAGCAACTACGCCTGCCCACAACAGGCCATTGAGAAATCCAATCCCCAACTCCTTGGCCAGCAGCAGGCGCGCGTTACCACCTTCTACCTGCCCAAGCGCCAATCCGCGAATCACCAGTGTCAGAGTCTGACTGCCAGCAATCCCGCCCATACTGGCAACAATCGGCATCAGCACCGCCAGCGCCACAATCTGCTCCAAAGTGCCCTGAAATAGACCGATAACCCAGGCGGCAAGAAACGCGGTTACCAGATTGATCCCTAGCCAGACAGCCCGGCGACGCGCGCTGGTCAGTACCGGGGCAAACATATCCGCCTCATCATTAAGACCCGCCATGTTCATCATCGCGCGCTCTGAGTCTTCGCGAATGATGTCCATCACGTCATCCACCGTGATACGCCCGAGCAGAATATTATTCTCATCCACAACGCCGGCAGAAAGAATGTCGAGATCTTCAAAGCGACGAGCGACTTCACTACTGGACAGGGTTACATCAAGCGCTTTGAATTCTGCATCCATCACATCGCCGACATGAGCCTCAGGCAAACTGGTGAGCAAGCGACTGAGGCGCAGAACGCCCTGATAGCGGTTTTTACGATCAACCACCATCACCTTGTCGGTATGATCAGGCAGGTCTTCCAGCAAGCGCAAATAGCGCAGCACCGAGCCAACCCGCACGTCTGCTCGCACCGACAGATGGTCAGTATTCATCAAGCCGCCAGCGGAGTCCTCCGGGTAGGACAGCATCGAGAGCAGCTGCTGACGCTTACGCACGTCCATGGTCTGCAGCAATTCGCGGCCGGTATTTGACGGCAGGTCCTGAATCAGGTCGACCAGGTCATCCAGATCCAGATTCTGCGCAGCGGCTGCCAGCTCCTCCTCTTCCATTTCCAGCGCCAGCCGAGCACGTACCTCATCGTGCAAATGCACCAGAATCTTGCCCGCACGCTCGGCGTCCAGCATATCCCACACGCTGGTCCGCTCTTCCGGCGGCAGTGCTTCCAACAGACCCGCAGCCTTGGCCGGGTGCATTTGCCGAAACGCCTTGCCCACCCGCTTGAACTTGCCCGCTTCCAACGCGTCACGCACACGGGCAATCTGAGTCGTCGCACCGTGTTCGTCATCCTCATCCAGCTCGTCGGATAACGCATCATCCAGCGGGTCGCGCAGCAAGGCCGCAGCCATCAGCGCATCCAGATGGCGCAAGACCTGCTCTTCTGTGTTGTCATCCACCTGCTGCCAGACAGCTTGCCGCTGCTCTGGATCGAGTGCTTCCAGAACGCTGGCCACTTTGCCCGGATGCATGGTCCGCAGCATTTTACGCACACGCTTGCGCTTGCCCTTGGACAGAGCTTCGGCAATGGCATCAAGTTCAGTATGAATGGCGCGGCTACCGTTTTCACTCATGGGCGGGTACTACTCCTGTGGCTGAATAGGACAACGGACAGTCAAGGCCCCGCACAACATCCAACGCAGTGAAAGCCTGCGCTCAAATAAGGTGGTGACGGCCAAAGCCGTCTGGTGGCAGGTGCTGTTGCAGACAGGTTCTAATGTACTCTTGGCAGACGCTCTGCACCAGAACACAGTCACGCCTCTGACTGCTCTCGGCTGGCTTCGCAGATCGCCAGAAGCAGAAAATAGCTGACCACACACAAACCACATCATGCTCACAAAGAAGCTCTCGATACTGGCACTCGTTAATCAACCAGGGAGACTCAGCATGAAACGCATGATTGGATGGCTACTCATCATAAGCAGTCTGTTTGGCCAGCAGGCCTTGGCCAATGAAGCCGATCCGGACCAACCACAGACCGGACTGCTCTTAATGCGCAACGGCGCTGAATCAGAATGGCAGGCCGCTCTGCTACTCAACACTGACATTGACGTGCAGATCAATGGCCCCGTTGCCGAAGTGCGCATACGCCAACGTTTCACCAACCCAGGCGAGCGTTTCAGCGAGGGCGAATATGTGCTGCCGATGAGCGAAAACGCCGCTGTACATGCGATGACGCTGGATATCGGCGAGCGCCATATCGTCGGTGAAATTCATGAGAAAGCCGAGGCCAAAGCCATTTATGAAAAGGCCAAGGCCAATGGTCAGCAGACCGGTCTGACCGAGCAACGACGCCCCAACCTGTTCAGCACCTCGGTTGCCAACATTGCCACAGGCGAGACTATCAGCGTCACACTGGAATACACCGAACTACTCATCCCCGACGCCAACCAGTTCAGCCTGCGCCTACCGCTGACCATGACACCGCGCTACACCGCGGCGCAACCGCTGGAGTTTGGCGAAGCACCCGCACCGGCGGTGGAAGGCCGCATTGTGCAGCAGCAATGGACCGACGCACCTTCGCATCAGGCACGACTGAATATTTATCTGGATGGAGGCATGGAACTGCAACAGATTCACAGCCCCAGCCATCCACTTACTGCCAACTACGACGGCCGTGGTTATCAAGTGGAGCTGGCTAACAATACCGTAATCATGGAGCGCGATTTTATTCTCGAGTGGCAACTACCCACTGACGCGGGGAATCAGGCATCGATATTTACCGAAACAGTCGACGGCGAGCAGTACGCCATGCTGATGCTCTCCCCCGCTGCGCGCGAGGCGATCAGCCAGCGACAGCCACGCGAGGTAATACTGATCATCGACACCTCCGGCTCCATGCAGGGTTCACGCATGCGTCAGGCCAGAGAAAGCCTGCTATACGCTATCCAGCGCCTGGAGCCGGAAGATCGCTTTAACGTACTGGAATTCAATAGCGATTACAGCGAGCTATTCCAGGAGCCCCGCCAGGCCAGCAAGGCAAATCGCGATACCGCTACTGAATGGGTGGCGCAACTGGAGGCCAGCGGCGGTACCGAAATGCTGCCTGTGATCGCCAACGCGCTGGGCCAACAAGGCGAGCAGGGGTATCTGCGCCAGCTCATTTTCATTACCGATGGCTCGGTCAGTAATGAGCAGGAAGTCCTGACGCTGATCAACCGCCGCTTGGACACTTCACGGCTGTTCACCGTGGGTATCGGCGCTGCGCCCAACAATTACCTGCTGCGCAAAGCGGCGGATATTGGCCGCGGCCAATTTACCTCGGTCAGTGATGGGCAAGGCGTCAGCGCGGCGATGAACCAACTGTTCAGCAAGCTGGAAGCACCGGTGCTGACCAACCTGCGCATTGCAATGGATGAAGGCGTCAGCGCTGAAATCTGGCCGGAAAAACTGCCCGACCTCTACGCTGACCAACCGCTGGTGGTCGCTATGAAACTCAACCGCTTGCCGCGCAGCATCACCCTCTACGGCAACCAGCCCGAGCCCTGGCAGCAAGAATTAGATGTGCCACAGGCACAACAGCACAAGGGCGTATCCACACTCTGGGCGCGCAGCAAAATAGAGTCACTCATGGATCGTATAACCCAAGGTGAGCCAGAACCCATCATCCGTGAAGCGGTACTTGAGGTCGCCTTGCGCCATCAACTGCCAAGCCGTTACACCAGCTTCGTGGCGGTCGATAAAACACCGGTACGTCAAGCGCAGGAGCCGCTGAACAGCCAGCAGATACCCAACCTCAACCCGATGGACCACCAGGCCTACCCGCAAACCTCGCTCGGTCTGCTGCAGATCTGGCTGCTGGCAGCGATGCTGCTGATGGCTGGACTGGCTATGCTGTATTGGCAACGGCCACGTCATGCGTAAATTGATCGCGGTAGCTCTCTTGCTGGGTGCCCTCGGCTTTGCTGGGCAAGGCACCTGGCTGCAGGGCAAAGCCATAGTGGCCCAGTGGCTGATTGCACAGGCCTGGGAGCAGCAACTCAGTAGTGGCGAGCCGGTACGTCCCTGGTCCTGGGCCGATACCTGGCCAGTGGCCAAACTAACCGCGCCCGATGGCAGCATCAGCTATGTGCTGTCCGGCGTCAGCGGGCAGGCACTGGCTTTTGGTCCTGGCAAACTCGACAACGGGGTGGGTCCCGGCGATATCGGCACCTTGCTGTTAGCTGGCCACCAGGATAGTCATTTCGCCTTTATGCAGCGCCTGAAAACCGGTGACCGGCTGCGCATACAAGCTGCCAACGGCGAGGAGTATCAATACCGTATCGACAGCCAGCGCGTGGTCGACAGTCGCGAGGAACGTATTGAGCTACAGCACAGGCGCGCTGAATTGCGCCTGGTCACCTGTTATCCGTTTGCCTCGCTTAATAGCGGCGGGCCGATGCGTTATGTGGTCAGCGCCTCACTTGAACCATACCTATGATTGCGCTGCCGGTGCCTGAGCAGCCACAATCAGCGCTCGATGGTGAATGCGAACAGGTCATGGCTGACAACATACTGATAATTGAAGACGAGCCGGCAATTGCCGATGCGCTGCTCTATGCGCTGGGTACCGAAGGCTTCGCCACCCAATGGTGCGCACTGGCAGGTGATGGCATGCAGTGGCTACAGAACAATCCCGTAGATCTCGTGATACTGGATGTCGGCCTGCCGGACGAGAGCGGCTTTGAACTATGCCGCAGGATTCGCCAATTCTCATCAGTGCCCATCATGTTTCTGACCGCGCGCAAGGAAGAAGTAGATCGTATTGTCGGCCTGGAAATCGGTGCCGACGACTACGTGGTAAAGCCCTTTAGTCCGCGCGAGATATCGGCCCGGGTGCGCGCCATCCTGCGGCGGGCGCGCCCGGAACCAGCCAACACTGAAACCGCGTCGCTGTTTGTCGACGATTCGGCACGGCGACGCATACGTTATCAGCAAGAGTGGCTGGACCTGACCCGCTATGAGTACCTGATACTCAGCACCCTGCTGCAGCATCCTGAGCACGTACGCAGCCGCGATCAATTAATGGACGCCGCCTGGGATGACCCCGCTGCCAGCCTGGACCGCGTAGTCGATACCCATATAAAGGGGATTCGCACCAAGCTGAAACG
This sequence comes from Pseudomonas sp. 5Ae-yellow, assembly GCF_014077575.1. Classification (NCBI taxonomy): domain Bacteria; kingdom Pseudomonadati; phylum Pseudomonadota; class Gammaproteobacteria; order Pseudomonadales; family Pseudomonadaceae; genus Pseudomonas; species Pseudomonas sp. 5Ae-yellow. The sequence continues at coordinate 275,847 of NZ_JACGWE010000001.1, forward strand.
CATATTGCCAGGTCACGATCCCATCATCACTCACCGCGGGGTGGGCTACAGCATCAAGGTGCGACCACCCGGTGACCACGCGTGACCCTGAGTACCCGGTTACTGGTCGCCTGGTTTCTGATTGCCGGGCTGGCCACGGTGCTGTTTCTCAGCAGCATCCTTAATCAGGTTCCTTCCTCGGTGCGTCAGGCCAGCGAGGAGGTCATGGTCGATAGCGCCAACCTGCTCGCAGGTATAGCTGAGCTGCACTGGAACGACGGCTTTACCAGCGACAGCCCATTCAGTAACGCGGTCAAACGGTACCTGGCAAGGCCTCTGGACGCCCAGATCTGGTCACGCCACAAAACCCAAAACGAGCTAGTGTTGTACCTGACAGACACCCAAGGCAAGGTCCTCTTCCACACAGACGCAAGCCAGATCGGCGCGGACTACTCAAAATGGCGCGACGTATCCATGACTCTGCGTGGTGAATACGGCGCGCGCACGACGCGCAATGATCCAGAGGATGAAACAACCAGCTTCATGTATGTCGCAGCACCGGTGTATCAGGGCGATGAATTGGCTGGTGTGCTCACCCTGGGCAAGCCAAACGCCAGCCTGCACCCCTTCATCACCCTGGCACACGGCTATTTTTGGCAGCGTGGCGGCATTATTCTGCTGGGCGCACTGTTGCTGGGTGCGGGCATGGCCTATTGGCTTACGCGCTCGGTGCGGCAGTTGGTTGATTATGTCGAGCGGGCGCGCAACGGCGAACGGGTCAGCCCACCGAAGCTGGCGGACCGCGAGCTGGCCCGATTGGCCAGCGCGACCGAAGCCATGCGTCAGGAAATTGATGGTAAGGCCTATGTCGAGCAATACGTGCACACGCTGACACACGAGATGAAGTCGCCGCTGTCCGCCATTCGCGGTGCCGCCGAGCTACTGCAGGAAGACGATGTGCCCGCACCCATGCGCAGCCGCTTCCTGGCCAATATCGACAACGAGTCAGAACGCCTGCAGCGTCTTATCGACCGCCTGCTGTCACTCGCCAGCGTGGAGAAACTAAAACATCTGGAACACCCCGAAATCATCGACCTGGCTGAAATTGCAGGCAAGGAGCTGGAAGCCAAGGGTCCGCTGGCGCAAAAGAAATTCGTCCGTCTATCGCTGACCTGCGCAGCAGCCAGCCAACTGCAGGGCGACGCCTTCCTGATTGAGCAGGCGATCAGCAATCTACTGGACAACGCCATCGAGTTCAGCCCGCCAGAGGGCGAGGTAACGGTCAGCATTGAGGAACAGGACGCGAACCTGCTGCTACGTATCGGCAATCAAGGACCGTCAGTACCGGAGTACGCGCTGGATAGGGTATTCGAGCGTTTCTATTCCTTGCCGCGCCCGGACAGTCAGCGCAAGAGCACCGGGCTCGGGCTGAGCTTTGTCAGTGAAGTTGCCAAGCTACATCATGGTCACATTGAACTGCACAACTGCAATATCGGCGTCGAGGCCGTACTGACCATGGCTCGCGGCCAGCGCCCGGCAATCGAAGGCAACGCCTCGACCACCGGGCGCACGCGCGCTTAGTCCTCGTAGGACTCGATCGGCGGGCAGGCGCAGAACAGGTTGCGGTCGCCGTAGACGTTATCGATACGGTTCACACTCGGCCAGAACTTGTTGGCGGCAACCCACGCCTGCGGGAACACAGCCTCTTCACGGCTATAAGCGCGCTGCCAGTCACCAGTGATATCCGCGAGGGTATGCGGCGCGTTGTGCAGCGGGTTGTCCTCTGCCGTCCACTCGCCCTGCTCGACCTTGCGGATTTCGGCACGGATGGTCAGCATCGCATCAACAAAACGATCCAGCTCCGCTTTGGATTCGCTTTCGGTCGGCTCGATCATCAGCGTACCCGCCACCGGGAACGACATAGTCGGTGCGTGGAAGCCAAAGTCCATTAGCCGCTTGGCCACGTCTTCCTCGGTAATACCGGACGCCGCCTTGAGCGGGCGAATGTCGATGATGCACTCGTGCGCGACGCGGCCATTGCGGCCGCTGTAGAGCACCGGATAAGCATCACCCAGGCGCTTGGCCAGATAATTGGCATTGAGAATGGCCACGGCGGTGGCCTGGCGCAGACCGATAGCGCCCATCAGTGCGATATAGGTCCAACTGATCGGCAGGATGCTGGCACTACCCCAGGGCGCAGCGCTAACTGCACCGTTCTGCGGATTCGGGCCATCCAGCGGCACCACCGGGTGATTGGCAACAAAGGGCGCCAGATGCGCTTTGACGCCAATCGGGCCCATGCCGGGGCCACCACCACCGTGCGGAATACAGAAGGTCTTGTGCAGGTTCATGTGCGACACGTCGGCGCCAATATCGGCTGGTCGGGTCAGACCTACCTGCGCATTCAGGTTGGCGCCATCCATGTAAACCTGGCCGCCGTGTTGGTGAATAATCTCGCAAATTTCGCGAATACCTTCTTCGTACACCCCATGGGTAGACGGATAGGTGATCATCAGGCAGGACAGCTTCTCGGCGTTGTCTTCAGCCTTCTGCCGCAGATCGGCTACGTCTACGTTGCCCTGATCATCACAGGCGACCAGTACCACGCGCATGCTGGCCATCATCGCTGAGGCTGGGTTGGTGCCGTGCGCCGAGGTAGGGATCAGGCAGACATCGCGATGCGCATCGCCATTGGCTTCATGAAACTTGCGGATCGCCAGCAGACCGGCGTACTCACCCTGCGCGCCCGAGTTGGGCTGCATGCAGATAGCATCAAACCCGGTGATGCCGCGCAACATGGCTTCCAGCTCGTCAATCATCTGCTTGTAGCCCTCGGCTTGCGCCAGAGGAACAAAGGGATGCAGCTGACCGAATTCTGGCCAGGTGATGGGAATCATCTCAGTCGTTGCGTTCAGCTTCATGGTGCAGGAGCCGAGCGGGATCATCGAATGGTTAAGCGCCAGGTCCTTGTTCTCCAGCGACTTGATGTAACGCAGCATCTCGGTTTCCGAGTGGTAGCTGTTGAACACTGGATGGGTCAGAAAATCGGAAGTACGGCGCAACCCGGCGGGGATGCCCGGCTCAGTGCCGATAATTTGTGCATCCAGCGCGGACAAATTCTGCCCATGCGCCTCACCGACAATTACGGCCAGCAGCGTTTCAACCGTAGCACGGGTAGTGGTTTCATCCAGGCTGACACCCACCGCATCACCGTCGATCATACGCAGGTTTACACGCGCGGCGCGTGCGCGTCCGACAATCTCGCCAGCCTTACCCGGCACATTCAGGGTCAGGGTGTCGAAGAAGCTCTGATTACGCAGAGTGACACCCGCCGCCTGCAGGCCTGCAGCCAGAATGGCAGTCAGGCGATGTACCCGGTCGGCAATGACCTTGAGGCCCTGCGGACCATGATAGACCGCGTAAAAGCTGGCTATGTTGGCCAATAGAACCTGAGCGGTACAGATGTTGGAGTTGGCCTTCTCGCGGCGAATATGCTGCTCGCGGGTCTGCAGCGCCATACGCAGTGCGCGGTTGCCACGGGCGTCGACCGACACGCCAATAATGCGGCCAGGCATAGCGCGTTTGTAGGCATCGCGCGTTGCAAAGAAGGCCGCGTGCGGTCCGCCGTAGCCCATAGGCACACCGAAACGCTGGGCAGAACCAAAGACCACATCGGCGCCCAGCTCACCCGGCGAGGTCAATTTCACCAGCGCTAATAGGTCAGCGGACACACACGCCAGACCCTTTTGCGCCTGAACCTGCTCGATCAGTGGCTTGAGATCGCGAATCTCACCCCAGGTAGTCGGGTACTGGAACAAGGCACCGAACACCTCATGCTCGCCCAGCGTCGACACATCATCCACCACCACGTCAAAGCCAAAAGCTTCGGCACGAGTGAGTACGACTGAAATCGTCTGTGGATGGCAGTCCTCATCGACAAAGAACAGGTTGCTCTTGCTCTTGGCCACCCGCTTGGCCAACGCCATGGCCTCCGCTGCGGCAGTAGCCTCATCCAGCAGCGAGGCACTGGCCAGCTCCATACCGGTCAGATCGATAGTCAGCTGCTGGAAGTTCAACAAGGACTCCAGGCGGCCCTGGGCAATCTCCGGTTGGTAAGGTGTGTAGGCGGTATACCAGCCCGGATTCTCCAGCACATTGCGCAGAATCACCGTCGGCGTCAGGGTGCCGTGGTAGCCCATACCGATACAGGAGGTAAACACCTGATTGCGCGCGGCGACCTGCTTCAGGTAGCTCAGCACTTCGGCTTCGCTACGCGGCGCGCCCAGCCCCAGCAGCTCATTACGCAGAATACTCTGCGGCACGGTCTGACCAACCAGATCCTCCAGCGAGTTGGCGCCGAGGGCGTCGAGCATGGCTTGCTGCTCGGCGGCATCGGGGCCGATATGTCGGCGGATGAAGTCGTCGGTCTGTTCCAGATCAGTGAGGCTGAACGCGTTACTCATGAGTGGTTACCTGCAAAAGACAAATGAAGCAAAAGAAGGAAAGCAAAAAGCCCTGAGGCGACTCAGGGCTTTTACTGCAACAGGACAGACCGCAGATCAGATGGCAGCGCCATAGGCGTCAGCATCCAGCAGTTTGTCCAGCTCGCTAACGTCGCTGGGCTTGATCTTGAAGAACCATGCCGCACCGTATGGCTCGCTGTTGACCAGCTCGGGGGAATCGGTCAGCGCTTCGTTGACCGCAATGACTTCACCGCTGATAGGTGCGTAGATGTCGGATGCAGCCTTGACTGACTCAACCACTGCACACTCTTCACCGGCACTGACCTGGCGGCCCACATCGGGACATTCGACAAAAACCACGTCACCCAGCAAGTCCTGGGCATGGTCGGTAATGCCCACGGTGACAGTGCCGTCAGACTCAAGACGGGTCCATTCGTGGCTGGAGGCGTAACGCAATTCAGCGGGAATATTGCTCATTGATAGGTCCTCAAAATTGAAACGTAATCTTATTCAACAACGGCCTGGCCTTTGCGCACGAAGCTGGGCTTGACCACTCGTACATCGAGTAACTTGCCACGAATCTCGACTTTGGCCGTGCTGCCTGTACCGCGCGGCACTCGGGCCAGAGCGATCGAGTAGCCAAGCGTTGGCGAGAAGGTGCCGCTGGTGATCTCACCTTCACCCACCCCCTCGACAATAACTTTCTGGTGACCACGCAAGACCGCACGCTCGGACAGGACCAGCCCAACCAGCTTGGGTTGATCGCCGGCTTCTTTCTGCTCGGTCAGCGCCGCGCGACCGATAAACTCGCGGTCAGCGGGCTCCCAGGCAATGGTCCAGGCCATATTGGCGGCCAATGGCGAGATATTTTCGTCCATATCCGAGCCGTACAAATTCATCCCGGCCTCCAGTCGCAGCGTGTCGCGTGCGCCCAGGCCACAGGGCTTGCAGCCAGCAGCCAGCAGCGCATCCCAGAACGCCGCAGCTTCGGTACCGGGCAGCATGATTTCCAGACCATCCTCGCCGGTATAACCGGTCCGGCCGATGAACCAATCGCCGTCAGGCAGGCCCTGAAAGGGTTTGAGATCGACAATAAGTGCTGCACGGGCGTCGGTTACCACTTGCTTGGCAACCTCGATAGCGCGAGGCCCCTGCACGGCGATCATCGCCAAGTCGGGGCGTTCAGTCAGCGTTACGGCAAAGGACTCAGCCTGGCGATTCATCCACTCCAGGTCCTTATCACGCGTCGCGGCATTGACCACTACACGATAGCCATTCACGGTCAGATAGACGATCAAATCATCAATCACGCCGCCCTGCTCGTTCAGCATGCCGCTATACAGCGCCTTGCCAGAGTACTTGAGACGGGCAACATCGTTGGCCAGCAAAAACTGCAGGTAGTTCTGCGCTTCGGTGCCGGTCACGTCGACCACTGTCATGTGCGACACATCGAACATACCGACGTCACGTCGCACTTGATGGTGCTCTTCCAGCTGGGAACCGTAGTTGAGAGGCATGTCCCAGCCACCAAAATCGACGATTTTGGCGCCAGCGGCAAGATGCTGTTCGTACAGGGGAGTCCGCGAGGCCATGCAGCAGTCCTTCATTCTGTAGGATTTCAAAGCCCGGATTGTAGCCGCAAACCGCATCACTTTGCAGCACTTCAACCGAAGGTCCGATACGCAGATGGTTTAAACCAGCGCTGCGTCGGCAATGCCAGCTGAAACCGGGCCTAACCCGGACGCCCTGCCGAACGCCGAATCAGCACAATTACCGGTATCAGCCCCGCCAACACCAGGCTCAAAGCCGGCAACGCGGCACGCGCCCAATCACCTTCTGCGGTCAGGCTGTGGATACGCACAGCCAGCGTGTCCCAACCAAAGGGACGCATCAACAGCGTAGCAGGCATTTCTTTCAGCACATCGACAAAAACCAGCAGCGCAGCACTGAAAATACCGGGCAGCAGCAAAGGCAGATAAATACGCCACAGCACGCTGATGCCGTTATGCCCGAGACTATGCGCAGCCTCAGGCAGCGCCGGCCTGATCCGCGCCAGCGAGGAGTCGAGCGGACCACTGGCAACCGCCATGAAACGTATCAGGTACGCCAGTAACAGGGCGAAAAGACTGCCGAGAAGCAATGGCGCAGGATCCTCGGCGCCCCACCACTGCCGCAGTGGAATAATCAGTTGATTATCGGCAAAGCTGAAAGCAAACATTATACCGACGGCCAGCACCGATCCCGGCAGCGCATAGCCCAGGTTAGCCAACGCGACAGCAGAGCGTACCCGGCGTAGCGGCTGCAATCTGCGCGCCAGCACCAGCAGCAAAGCAACCGTCACTGTCACCAGAGCAGCAATCGCGCCCAGCAGCAGCGTGTTGCGGATAAGCGTCCAGTACCGGCTATCGAAGTCACTCTTGCCGCTGCTGACCAGCCAATACAGCAACTGCATTACCGGAATGATGAAGGCAATAGCCAGCACCAGCAGACAAAAGCCGAAGGCCAGCCAGCCACGTACACCTTGCAGCCGGTAAAGCGCGCCCTGGCGGGGGCGCTCAGCGCCGGGGAAGCGCTTGCTGCCTTGCGCGCGGCGCTCGGCGTAAAGCGCGAGCAACACAAATAACAGCAACAAACTGGCCAGCTGCGTCGCCGTCTGCAAGCTGAAAAAGCCATACCAGGTCTTGTAGATCGCGGTAGTAAAGGTGTCGTAGTTGAATACCGAGACAGCCCCAAAATCTGCCAGCGTCTCCATCACCGCCAAGGCAGCACCAGCGCCGATGGCCGGACGCGCCATGGGCAAGGCTACACGCCAGAAGGCTTGCCACGGGGTATGCCCCAGCACCCGCGCCGCATCCATCAAGCCGCGACCCTGAGCCAGAAACGCCCCGCGCGCCAGCATGTAAACGTAGGGATAAAAAACCAGTACCAGCACCAGAATCACGCCGCCGGTAGAGCGAATCGACCACATACGAAAGTCGTTACCCAACCAATCTCGCAGCAGAGTTTGCAAAGGACCAGCAAAATCCAGCAGACCGATCATCACAAAAGCGAGCACATAAGCAGGAATAGCAAAGGGCAGCATCAGTGCCCAATCGAACCAACGGCGGCCAGGAAACTCGCAGAGACTGGTCAACCAGGCCAGACTCACGCCTAACATCACCACCCCGGTAGCGACACCGATAATGAGTATTAACGTATTACTCAGCAGTCGCCCCATCTGCGTTTGTAGCAGATGCGTCCAGATATCTACATCCAGGCTATTCCAGCTGAGCACCAGCACCACGAGCGGCAAAAGCACCAACACAGCGGCAGCATAGGCAACCAGACGCCAACGGCGTTTATCGGCAATGGAAGGGCGCACTACAACAACTCCTGCCAGCAGGCTGTTGAAAAATAAAGGCGAAGCAGCCAAGACAAGGGCCAGTTCAAACACAGCATTGGCCAGACAACTAGTCTTTCAACCGGCTGCCCACCCAGATACAACAACGCCCGGTCTAGCGACCGGGCGTGCAGTATATCGACAAATAGCGCTCAGAGCTGCGCCAGGATCAATGCCAGCCAACGCGATCCATCATCATGATGGCTTCCGCCTGACGACGACCAGCAACCTCAACATTGACGTTGTCAGCCTTGAAGTCGCCCCAGGACGCCACTTCGGCAGAGGGTGCGACCGACTCATTCGCCGGAAACTCCTGATTCACATCAGCAAAAACCCGTTGCGCTTCCTCGGTGGTAAGCCACTCAAGGAACTCGATCGCGCCCTTGCGGTGCTTGGCGTAATGCGTCACACCAGCACCAGAGATATTGACGTGCACACCACGGTCATCCTGATTCGGCCAGAACAGCTTGACCGGCAAGTCGGGATTGGCCACTTCAAGGCGCCCGAAATAGTAGCTATTGACGATACCCACGTCGCACTGACCGGCTGCGATGGACTGCAGCAACGCCGTATCATCCGGGAATACTGGAGTCGCCAGGTTATTGACCCAACCCTGCAACACCTCGGAAGTCCGCTCCGCCCCCAGGGTCTCGATCATCGTGCCGGTTAGAGACTGGTTGTACACCTTTTTCGCGGTACGCAGGCACAAGCGACCCTGCCACTCACTGTCAGCCAGCGCCTCATAGGTACTCAACGTCTCGGGATCAACTCGTTCGGTTGAGTAGGCAATGGTACGCGCACGCAGCGAAAGACCGGTCCAGTAGCCGTTGGCCGAACGATACTGAGCGGGGATATTGGCTTCAATTACGTCGGATTTAACCTCACGCAGCACCCCCTGTTGCTCTGCCTGCCAGAGGTTGCCAGCATCAACCGTAATCAGCAGGTCTGCCGGCGTGTTGGCGCCCTCTGCCTTCAGTCGCGCCAGCAGCGGCGCTTCGCTGTCAGTAATAAACTGGATATTGGTGCCGGTCTTTTCGGTGTACAGATCGAACACCGGCTTGATCAGGTGATCTTGACGGGAGGAATAGACAACCAGCTCCTTGGCTTGGGCCAGGTTGCCCAGTGTGCTCAGCGCGAGCCCGATGACGGCTGCATTGCGAATCACTGACATGGAAACGCCTCTTGGTCGAGAAATTGAAGGCAGATGATAATGATTAGAGTTTAGCTTATCAAACTATTAGTGCTGACTGCCCAGTCTTATGGCCGGGCCAGTGAGGGCAACTCACCACTCACGCCCATAGCGCGTCGCATCACTTCTGCCTTGATCAACGGAGCCTGATCAAAGATCGTCATACCCGCATTGCGCAACCAGCGCAGCGGCAAGGCCTGCGCATGAAACAGTCGTTCAAAGCCTTCCATCGCCGCCATGACCGCCAAATTACTACCCATGCGTGCACGCTCATAGCGCTGCAGTACCGCGAGCTCGGCCAGGCTTTCTCCGCGCGCTAACGCCTCATGCAATACATCACTAAGCGCAGCCGCATCGAGAAAACCCAGGTTCACGCCCTGCCCTGCCAGCGGATGAATGCTGTGCGCAGCATCACCAACCAATACCAATCCCGGCATCGCATAATGCTTGGCATGGCGCTGGCGCAGCGGGATGCTGACTCTTTGATCAACTGACAGGACCGGCCCCAGGCGCGCTTCCAGCGCCTCGGTGATGGCTGCGCAGAACGCCGTATCATCCAGCGCCATCACCTCTGCGGCCGCGTCTGGCAAAAGCGACCATACAATGGAGCAGTAGTGTTTTGCGTTCTGAGAGGGCAAAGGCAGAAACGCCAAGGGGCCGCTCGGCAAAAAGCGCTGCCAGGCCGTGTGCTGATGTGGCTCAGACAGTTCAACCGTAGTAACCACCGCATGATGCAGATAATCCCACTCGCGCATGGCAAAGCCAGCCAACTCGCGCAGTCGAGAGCGCGCGCCATCTGCGGCCACAATCAAAGGTGCCTGTAGACGCTGACCTTCATTGCCGTCAATTCGCCAGCCGCTATCTTCACGCACCAGACCGCGAACCTTTACGCCCGGCAACAAGGTTACCTGGCTGGCGTGCAGTTGCTGCAGCAAGCCATTCTGCACCCGGTAATTCTCAACAATATGACCCAGCCGCGACTCACCCAGCGCTTGCGCGTCAAAATGCACCTCACCAGTGCCTTCTGCGTCCCACACGCACATACTGCGATAGGGCAAGCCCGCATTAAGGCCAAGCCGCTGCCAGGCACCCAAGCCTTTGAGTATCTGTTCAGAAGCCGCACTCAGCGCACTAACGCGGGGATCAAAGCCCGAACCAGTAACCGGCGCCGGAATTAGCTCCAGTGCCTGGCTGTCGAGCAAGCCGATGCGCAGCCGAGTATCGGCCAGGGCGCAGGCAAGCGCCGAGCCCACCATACCGGCACCGACAATCAGTACATCGAAGTGCTGTGTTGAATCCGCCTGCTGCGCTGCTGTACTCATCCCTTCAACCCCATGGCCTGACGCGCAAAAACCGTTTTAAGTGGCGAGACTATATCCATTCCCAGCAAACCCAGGTTGCGACCAGCAGCCAGGACCGGCCGTTGATTACTAAACAAACGTGTCAGCCAGTCGCTGACGGCAATGGTCTGCCGTTGATCGGCTTGCTGCCGTTGCAGGTAATGCTGCAGCAAGCGCAAATCGCCCGGCGACTGCGCCTGACCGGCACCGACAAGGGTATCCGCCAGCGCCATGGCATCGCGCAGCGACAGATTAAACCCCTGCCCCGCAATAGGATGCAGACTGTGCGCAGCATTACCCAGCACGACCAACCCGGAGCGCACCTGCTCCTCGGACTCGGTCAGGCTAAGCGGATAACTGTGTCTTGAACCCACCTTCTTCAGCGCGCCCATGCGAAAGCCAAAAGCGTCCTGCAATCGTGCCAGAAAGGCAGCATCCGACAACTCAGCGACCGCAGCCGCTTCGTCTGCAGGCAACGTCCAGACCAGGGCGCTGCGCTTCTCTGACATCGGCAGCAAGGCCAACGGGCCGCTTTCGGTAAAGCGCTCGTAAGCCACACCCGCGTGTCCGTCAGCGCTGGTAATGTTGGCAATGATCGCCGTCTGCCCATAAGGCCGACTCTGGCGATGAATACCTAGCTGCTCTAGCAAGCCAGAGCGTCCACCATCGGCGATCACCAGCAAATCAGATTGCTGCTGATGCTCGCCCTGTTCTGCCGCCACTGTCAGTTGGTAGCCTTGCGGCGCAGCGGCCACCCGAGTGACCCGCGCTGGTGCTTGCCAGCTCACCACCGAATGATCCAGCGCGCCAAGCAAGGCCTCGCCGAGCACCGCGTTCTCAACGACATAACCGAGAGCCGGCACGCCTTCGCGCTGCGCCGCTAAACGAGTCACCCCAGGATGGCCGCGATCCGAGACGTGAATATGCGCAATAGGCTCAACCCGCTGCGCCAAAGCAGGCCATAGGCGTAGCCGCTCAAGCAACAAGCGGCTGCCATGGGACAGTGCAGTGGAACGCGCATCGTAGCTGGGTTGATCATCAACAGCGCCGGGCGGGTGACTTTCAATCAACTGCAGCTGCCAGTCATGCTGCTGCGCATGCGATTGCAGTGCCAGCGCCAGACTGGCGCCAACCATGCCACCACCGACAATGCTGATCACCTTGCTCACGCGGGCTCCGCCTCCGTCTGGCGTGCGGCTGCCATCAGTGCTTCTATCTCGTCCGGTTCCTTGACGACATTGCCGGTCAGCACCTGACAACCCGTTTTGGTGACCACCACATCATCTTCAATACGAATGCCGATACCGCGCCACTTACGGGGCACGCTGTCATCGTCCGGCGAGATGTAAATACCTGGTTCAACGGTCATTACCATCCCCGGCTCGAGTGCGCGCCAGACGCCGCCGACGCGGTACTCACCCACGTCATGCACGTCCATACCCAACCAGTGACCAACTCGGTGCATGTAAAAGCGGCGATAGGCTTCAGCGGCAATCAGCTCGTCCACATCGCCCTTGAGCAGCCCCAATTCCACCAGCCCTGCGGTAATGACTCGCAGACTGGCATCGTGCGACTCGTTCCAACTACGATCCGGCCCAATCGCCTCGATTGATGCGTATTGCGCGGCCAGAACAATGTCATAAATAGCGCGTTGTTCAGGGCTGAAGCGACCGTTGGCTGGAAAGGTGCGGGTAATATCACTGGCATAGCAGTCAAGCTCGCAACCGGCATCAATCAGAATCAGGTCGCCGTCGCGAATCTGCGAGGTGTTTTCGGTGTAGTGCAGAATACAGCCGTTGCGGCCCGCAGCCACAATCGAGGAGTAAGCGGGCGAACGGCTGCCATGGCGCATGAAAGTATGCTGCAACTCGGCTTCCAGCTGATACTCGTACATGCCTGGACGGCAGACTTGCATGGCACGGGTATGCGCCTCACAGGAAATATCGGCAGCGCGCTGCATGACCTTGAGTTCACCAGCACTCTTGTACAGCCGCATGTCATGCAGCAAGTGATCCAGCGCAACGAACTCGCTGGGCGGCTGCGCACCCAGGCGCGCCTTGCTGCGAATCTGATTGATCCAGTTGGTCAAACGACGATCAAACTCAGGATTGGCGCCCATCGCGTAGTAGACACGCGTGCGCCCTTCGATCAGCCCCGGCAGAATGTCATCGATATCCGTAATCGGGAACGCATCACTGGCACCATACTCACTGACAGCGCCATCCTGCCCGGCACGATAACCATCCCACAGCTCGCGTTCCTTGTCCTTCTCCCGGCAAAAAAGCACGTAATCGCCATGCTCACGGCCCGGTACCAGGACGGCAACCGCTTCCGGCTCGGGAAAGCCTGTGAGGTACTGGAAATCGCTATCCTGTCGGTAATTATGTTCTACATCACGGTTGCGCACATAAACTGGCGCGGCCGGCAAAATCGCAATGCTGTTGGGTTCCATCTGATTCATCAGCGCCTTACGGCGGCGGGCGTAATCCTGCTTGCTGATTTGCATGAAGACCTCGATCAATGCAGTGATGCGGGTGGGGTGTCCTGCTCGCTGGTAGCTGGCTGGCACTCACTAAAGACCATGAGCACAGCCATACGCACGTACTCCATGACTTCCATAAAGTCGACCTCATTGGCCTCCGACTCATCCAGATCGGTTTGCACCTGCGAGATCGCCACAAAGTCACGTAGCACGCTATCCGCCTCTTCGCTCAGCTCGCCGCTGCGCTCGACCAGACCAAAGCCCGCCAGAAAACCTTCACACCAATGCCCGAGAGCTTCGGTGCGGTGATCAATAGTAGCGCTATCGTCGGGCAGCACCAGACTGAGATCAAAACCGCTGCCGGTGAGTTCCGCCAAACTGGCGTCGTAGAGCTGAATCAGTGCGACCTTGCCGGCCTCGGGCAAACTACCGGAACCATCCAGCAGCTCGTTGGCAACGGCAAGCCAGGTAGTATGATCAAGGCGCGCACCTGCAGACAGGCGGCCGACCAGATGGCCGTGCAACTCGGCCGGGTGAGCAACGGCCCCCACATCGCTGCAGATCTGGGCGTAGCGGTCATAGTCAAAAACGGCGGGCATCAAAGCCATAGTGGTTTCCGGGCCTCTTGGAAGTGAGAAACAGGCACTGCCGCGAGTCGTGAATACAGGTATGCTATGGCCTGCACGCGGACGCTCGAAGCAGATGAACTAATGTGGGTCTATTGTGCCTGCCCAGCAAGGGGTAAATCTACCGCCCTGCTAGCGGCAAGCCCAATCCGGACACCGGTCAATAGTGCATTGCGCGAGGTTTGACCACCTTGCGGGCCGCCTCTATAGTGGCTCAACACCGGGAAGACAGAATGGCAACAATGGACGCACCCGATATCGACGCACTCACACAACGCATTACCCAACTGATTGACCTCTGCGACCAACTTAAACTGCAGAATCAGCACCTGCTTGCGCAGGAGCGTTTGTGGCGAGATGAACGCGTACAGTTAATTGAAAAGAACGATTTGGCCCGTCAGAAGGTCGAAGCCATGATATTGCGACTCAAATCCCTGGAGCACGACTCATGAGCCAACCCCTGACAGTCACCCTGCACATACTCGACAAAGAGTATCGTGTCAGCTGTCCGGCAGAAGAACGAAGCAACCTGGAGCAGGCCGCGCGCCATCTTGATACCACCATGCGCGACATCCGCAATAGCGGTAAGGTGATCGGCGTTGAACGCATTGCGGTCATGGCTGCGCTCAATATCAGCCACGAAATGCTGACCGGCAGTCACGATCAAAGCGGCGCACTGAACGAACAGCAAGCACAGATCAGCGATTTGGTTAAACGCCTCGATCAAGCGCTGGAAAACCACCAAAGCTGAACTGGTGCCCGCTGCTTTAAATGCTTATACCAGCCAGCTCAACGCTTAAAACCAAGCCTTTTGAAAGACAAACTGCGACTGACATCGAACTCGCATCGGGTTTTCTGTATAGTGGCAAACATCCCTGGGGTGTTTGCCAGTCGGAGATGTCCCTGAGCCGATACTCCTGTACCAGGAGGCCACGCGTTGTTGCCAGTGTGCATGTCCGCATGACGGAAAGCCTGAGGCAGCGCCGTGTCCCCCACCTTGAACTTTCGGGTTCAAGGGCTAACCCGACAGCGGCACTCTGGGGACCTTTTCCATGACGCCCGACTCCCGCAAGCAATTACGCAAGCAACTGCGCAATGCTCGCCGCGGCTTGAGCCGGGCTGAACAAAAAAACGCCAGCAAACGCCTTGCGCGCCGACTCGGCCAAAGCGCGCTTTTTCTGCGCAGTCGTCATATTGCCTTTTACCTGGCGGCCGACGGCGAGATAGATCCGGCACCGTTAATGTCTCGCTGCCGTCGCCTGCTCAAGCAGTGCTATCTACCCGTATTGAATCGCTGGCCAAGCACTCGCATGAGTTTCCAACGATTGCTGCCGGGGCAGCGCTGGACACGGAATCGCTATGGCATACGCGAACCCCTACTCAACCGCCGTTTGCAGGTAAAGCCTTGGCGTTTGGGCCTGGTATTAATGCCGCTCGTTGGATTTGATGCGCAGGGTAATCGCCTCGGGATGGGCGGAGGCTTCTATGATCGCGCCTTTGCGTACAGGCACAGAAGGAATACCTGGCGGTCGCCGGCACTCATCGGACTTGCTCATGACTGCCAAAAGACCCGTTCACTACCCACTGCCAGCTGGGATATCCCGCTGGACGGCATTGTGACTGACCAAGAGCAGCTGATGCTGCGCCCACACCTGAAGTGTTGGGCCGAATATCAGGGGTAACTGGCGTCCACTTCACGTTCCGAGGATTTATCCAGATAACTCTGCGTGTACCCGGTAGTGACCACCCCCAAACCAAAGACAATAACCAATACCCACAACAAATCTGGCTTACGTCGCACGCGTTGCCTCCTTCTCTATCCGGCAATCTATATTATTATTCAGTACCCAGCCCCTGCCGAAATCCAACCTGATGGATTCCGAGACACTTCAAGCTGGCGTATCAGTTTATCTCATATAATATTTATAAAACCCAATGTCAATATTCGAGACAAAAGGACCTATTGATGAACTACTGGCTAATGAAGTCAGAACCAGACAGTTTTTCCATCGACGATCTAGCCTGTAACAGCCCGTCCCCATGGGATGGCGTTCGTAACTATCAAGCTCGCAACTTCATCCGCAACATGCAAGCAGGAGACAGTTTTCTGTTCTATCACTCCAGCTGCAAACCACCGGGCATCGCAGGCATAGGCACTATTGTCAGTAACCCTTATCCAGACCGCGCAGCACTGGACCCAAGCAGCCCGTACCACGACCTTAAAGCCAGCGCAGAAAACCTGCCTTGGCTGGCGGTTGACGTCGCCCTGTCAAGAAAGTTCCACAAGCTTCTATCGTTGGCGGAAATAAGGCTGATGGACGGCCTTGCGGAGCTGCCTCTCCTGCACAAAGGCAACCGCTTGTCGGTCATGCCTATCACCGAAAAACAGTGGGCAATACTGACAAGCGTCGACTAGAACGATTAATCCGAAGGGGCTACCCCCCAAAGCGGCAAAACCGGCTACTACAAAAGCCAGCAATGTGCTATCAGTAAGGCAACATCAGTAGAGTGCAGCCATGCTACTTAGCTCAGCCACCCACAATGCGAAAAAAACCTTTGCCCTGATCATAGCTTTGTTCGCACTGCTGTTAATTGCTGTTTTCTATGCCTGGCAGGCCCTACTCACTGCCGAACAGGAACAAGCGCGCGCGCGCTTGCAGTTAGAGTCCAATAGTCTCGCCAAACAGATCGAGTCCCGTTTTCAGCAACAGGCAACGACGTTAGTACGTATGGCGCAACGCTGGGAATTTCAGCACGGCAAGCCAGAC
The DNA here is from genome assembly GCF_014077575.1 of Pseudomonas sp. 5Ae-yellow. Taxonomy (NCBI): domain Bacteria; kingdom Pseudomonadati; phylum Pseudomonadota; class Gammaproteobacteria; order Pseudomonadales; family Pseudomonadaceae; genus Pseudomonas; species Pseudomonas sp. 5Ae-yellow. The sequence goes on from NZ_JACGWE010000001.1 coordinate 292,073, forward strand.
TTGTGGCAAAGCGACGCAAAAAGATTGCTGCGCGACTTCGAGAACTTCCAGGCCATCGAATGGCTCGACGCTGACTACCACATGCGCTGGATTGAGCCACTGGCGGGAAATGAAGCAGCGGCGAACTTCGCCTATCCGAAGGCGCACCCCAATTACCCACTACTGGTCAAAGCACAAGCTACAGGCCAGCCGCAACTTAGCAACTCATTCAAGTTGATACAGGGTGGCCAGGGCCTGGCTTACTACGTACCTATTTATCGGGATGGCGAGACCAAAACCCAATTTGACGGCTTTCTTCTGGGTATCTTTCGCGTTGAAGTGCTCATGGCAGACCTACTCAGAGACCTCCAGGCCAACCGCTTAAGCATCGAACTGAAAGAACTCGGCCAGACACTGATAAACCGGCCTACCACTGACCAAATCGCCAACAGCTGGCGCGTTACCAGCCCGGTTATGCTCGGTGAAAATCGTAATTTTGTTCTGGTTGTTCATCCCACCCAGCATCTGATGAACAACACCAGTACCCGCCTACCCCTGATCGTCATGCTCAGCGGGACGCTAACGGCGCTATTACTGTGCTGTTCCCTATACCTGGCGCTGCTGGGCGCTCGCCGCAACACCATCCTGAGAAAGACCAATCATCAACTACAGGCAGAGGTAGTCAGGCGCCAGACTATTGAACAGAGCCTGAAACGAACTCAGGCTCGTACCAAGCTGATTATCGACATGACCGATCACAGTCACGACGCGCTTTTCATTATTGGCCTGGAGCCGCAGGAATTGGTGTATCTCAACCGCACATGCTGGCAAAGCCTGGGCTATAGCGAAGAAGAGTTGCGCAAGCTGATCAGCACCGCACCGCAAAAGATCATGCCGGACGCCCGCACCTGGATAGGTGCAGTCAAAAGCCTTATTAACAATCAGGGTAACGCCATTTTTCAGCAACACGTGGTCAACCGTGAAGGAAAGTCCACGCCACTGGAGATCAGTGTACGACACCTCCAACGCATGGGCCGCGACTACCTGATCTGCGTCGGCCGCAACAACAGCGAGCAGCTGGATATCGCTGATCGCCTGAAAAGACTATCCAACCAGGATGGCTTGACCGGCCTCTACAATCGGCGCTATTTCGACAAGACGTTACAGGGAGAGTGGCGCAGATTACGACGCGACAAACTTGCGCTAGGACTTTCAATGCTGGACGTTGACCACTTCAAGGATTTCAACGATCGGCTCGGGCACCAGGCCGGAGATGATGCCTTGCAACGCCTGGCCAGAGCGCTGACTGGCTGCCTCACCCGAGAGGGAGACAGTGTCTGTCGCTATGGTGGGGAGGAGTTCGCTGTGATTTTGCCGGGCGCAGACCTGAAGCAGTGCCTGCAAGTGGCCGAACGTATCCACGAATCGGTCGCCAGCATGGGCTTACCACACCCGCAAACCAGCAATCCCAGCGGCTTACTCAGCGTCAGTATCGGCGCAGCAAGCAAGCAACCAGCGCCGGAGTGGCGCCCTCACGACCTGATTAAATTGGCCGATGCGGCGCTCTACCGCGCCAAAGAGCAGGGCCGGAACCGCACATGCAGCGCCGACGAGAACACTGCGCTCTAACCTAAATACAGACGGTAGGCTGGGTTATCGCTTTCATCCCAGTACTGATAGCCAATAGCATCCAGTGCTTGCGAGACGAGGTGCCGCTCACTCTTTGGCACTTGCAGCCCCGCCACCACTCGACCGTAAGCTGCGCCATGGTTACGGTAGTGGAACATCGAAATATTCCAGCGCCCACCCAACTTGTTTAGAAAGTTAAACAGCGCGCCCGGCCGCTCGGGAAACTCGAAGCGGAACACAACTTCATCAGTGACGTGCTCGGCATGGCCGCCCACCATATGGCGCACATGCAGCTTGGCCAGCTCATTGTCTGTCAGGTCCAGTACCGGAAAGCCTTCCTTTTCCAGCTGAGCTACCAACACGTCTCTTGGGTCCAGCTCTGGATGCGTTTGCACACCGACGAAAATATGCGCCTCGCTGCCACTGTGATAACGATAATTGAATTCAGTGATGGCGCGCTTACCAATAGCCTCACAGAAATTCTTGAAGCTGCCGGGCTTCTCCGGAATGGTTACTGCCAGCAAGGCTTCACGCTTCTCGCCAAGCTCCGCTCGCTCAGCAACATGCCGCAAACGATCAAAGTTCACATTGGCGCCCGAATCGATCGCTACCAGCACCTGGCCGGTACAGCCTTCGCGCGCTACGTACTTCTTGATACCCGCTACGCCCAGACACCCAGCCGGCTCACAGATCGAACGCGTATCGTCATAGATATCCTTGATCGCCGCACACATTTCGTCGGTCGTCACCGTCACGACCTCATCGACGTAGTGACGGCAAACCTCAAACGTATGCTCACCAATCTGGGCTACCGCGACGCCATCGGCAAACAACCCCACCTGACTCAGCACCACCCGCTCATCAGCGGCCATGGCCGCCTTCAGGCAGGCGGAGTCTTCCGGCTCAACGCCGATCACCTTGATATCCGGACGCAGGTACTTCACGTAAGCCGCAATACCGGCAATCAGCCCACCGCCGCCCACTGGTACAAAAATAGCGTTCAACGGCCCCTGGACCTGGCGCAGTACCTCCATCGCCACAGTACCCTGACCAGCAATGGTGTCGGGATCATCATAGGGGTGGATGTAAACGAAGCCCTTTTCCTTGACCAGCTTCTGCGAATAGGCCAGCGCCTCATCAAAGGCATCACCGTGCAATATTACCTTGCCGCCACGTGCACGCACCGCCTTGACCTTGATCTCGGGCGTCGTGCGGGGCATTACGATAGTCGCCTTGACGCCCATATGCCGGGCGGCGTAGGCCAGCCCTTGCGCATGGTTGCCGGCAGAGGCAGCCACCACACCACAGGCACGTTGCTCATCAGTCAACTGCGCCAGCTTGTTATAGGCCCCACGAATCTTGAAGGAAAAAACCGGCTGAAGATCCTCGCGCTTTAGCAGCACGGTGTTACCCAGTCGCTCAGACAAAAAAGGCGCGGCGTGCACAGGGGTTTCAACGGCCACATCGTACACGCGTGAGGAGAGGATTTTCTTGACGTAGGTTTCCAGCATGGGCGAGGTCAGCTTGTTCCGGGTGAAAAGCCGCCAGTCTAGCGAATCCCTGCCTGCGCGACTACACGTGAGCCACCGCAAGCCCGTATAATCGGTATTTCACTAGCGCCCCAAAGGAGCCGACCATGACCCAGGACGAACTGAAACAGGCCGTAGGCCAAGCTGCCGTAGACCGCCTGCTGCCACACCTGGACGCCCAAAGCATCATTGGCGTAGGCACCGGCTCTACCGCCAACTGCTTTATTGATGCGCTGGCCAAGCACAAACTGGCCTTTGAGGGCGCCGTCGCCAGCTCAGAAGCGACGGCTGAACGGCTAAAAAGCCACGGTATTGCTGTGTATGAACTCAACAGCGTTGCCCACCTGGACTTTTATGTCGATGGTGCCGACGAGAGCAACGAACGTCTTGAGCTGATCAAGGGCGGCGGCGCAGCCCTGACCCGCGAGAAAATTGTCGCCGCGGTCGCCAAAACCTTTATCTGCATCGCCGACGCCAGCAAACTGGTGCCGGTGCTAGGCAATTTCCCGCTGCCGGTCGAGGTCATTCCCATGGCGCGCAGCCACGTGGCCCGTGAAATCGTCAAACTCGGCGGTGACCCGGTGTATCGAGAGGGCTGTGTCACCGATAACGGCAACGTGATTATCGACATCTACAACATGTCTATCGTCGATCCGCAGCAGCTGGAAAGCGACCTGAATGCCATTGTCGGCGTGGTATGTAATGGGCTGTTTGCCGCTCGTCCAGCAGATGTTCTGCTGCTCGGCACCAAGGATGGGGTAAAGACGCTGGAACGTGACTGAACCCGGTTCAGCGCCCCGGCACAAAGCGATAGAACAAATTAGGCTCGCTGACCAGGTATAGCCTCCGCTGGTCATCCATCGCCAGCCCCTCGGCCTGCGGAACCGTCTTCTGCAGGCCGCTCATGCCACGCCAGAGCCCCAACAGACTGAGCGGTTCACCGCTCTCCGCATACTCCACCACCATATGTGACTCGTCGCTCAGCAATAGCAGATGACCGGTCTCATCATGCAGGCTCAACGAAGACAAATCGTGCATAAAAAGGCGAGGCGAACCTGGGGACGTTAACTCCTGAATCTGCACCGCCATCGGCCCACCAGCCAATGCATCAACAAAGCCGGTAACCGACAGCACCCGCAGCGGATCACGCTCCTTGACCACCAAGAGGCGCTTGTCCTTATCATCCCAGGACAAACCCTCAAACCCCTTGTTGCCGTTCAGATCCAGCCCGATGACCAGACTCGGCACATTCGATACGTCGATCCGCTCAGCTTGCGGCGGCACGTCAATAACCAAAAGGCGCTGACTGCGCTCTTCCGCAACCACATAGCGGTTGCCGCTGACATGGGTCAGCCCTTCCATATCCTGCACACCATCGATCCGCAGCTTACGCAGCAGAGCGCCCTCTAAACTCAACTCGACCAACAAGGGTTCGCCATTGAGCACGGCAAACAAGGTATTGGTTTCGTTGTTATAGGTCAGCGCAGAGACATCGTCACGGAGCCCTTCAATCGCTCTCGCCTCTACATCAACGCGGTAGTCGTTAAGCAAAAGCCCACCGTGCTGGTGAGCTTCACCATTCAGACGCCAGGCATGCCAGAGCAGCGCATCCAGGTGCAGATAATGCAAAACGGCCGTGCCCAGAAGGAGCAGAAACAGAAAGCCAGCAATCACTTTTTTCATTAGAGCCGCCAGCAATTAGTGGCATCTGGGGCATCTAGAGCGCTGCCTTGTCGCACTGCGCCTCAGCCAGCGATACGCGTAGTGACCTGCAGCTTACCCGGTATCGACAGCGTCAGGGTGTCACCCGCATGCAGCACCCCCACACCAGCCGGCGTGCCGGTAATGACGACATCACCCGGCAACAGGGTGAACTGGGTAGCGATATGCTTTATCAGCGCCAGGATAGGCGTAATCATGTCAGCCGCCTTGCCCTGCTGACGAAGCTCACCATTGATATCCAGCTGCAATGCCAGAGCATCCAGTTCGCCGATGTCGGCGCCCGGCACAAAATGCGAAAGCGGGCAAGCGCCATCAAAGCTCTTGGCACGCTCCCACGGATGCGACTTGGCCTTGAGCTCATCCTGCAGCTCACGCAAGGTTAAATCCAGCGCCAGGCCAACCCCGAAGATAGCCTCTTCGACTTCGCCGTCGCTTACCTCACCGGAAAGCACCTCACCGATCAATAGCGCAATCTCGGTCTCGTAATGCACCGGGCCACGGCCTTGCACCAACTCGATCTCGCCTGCCATGCCAACCACAGAGGTTGCCGGCTTGATAAACAGAAGCGGCTCAGTCGGCACCGGATTATTCAGTTCGCGCGCATGCTCGGCGTAATTACGACCGACGCAGACCACCTTGCCCATGGGCAGGTTTGCCGCTGAGCCATCCAGATAACGATGGTGATAGATCATGCCATTCCTCCAGATTCAAGAGTGGGTAACGCGGTTGCAACAAGTATGCACATTCACAGGCAGACGTTCTCGACTCAGGCAAAGATCTTGCCCGGGTTCATGATGCCGTTCGGATCAAACACCGCCTTGATCGACTTCATCACGGCAATTTCAGCCGGACTGCGGCTGTAGGTGAGATAATCACGTTTGGTCATCCCAACACCATGTTCAGCGGAAATCGAGCCGTTGTACTTCTCAACCACCTCGAATACCCACTTGTTGACGGTCGCGCACTTGTCAAAGAACTCGTCCTTGGACAACGCTTCCGGCTTGAGAATATTCAGATGCAGATTGCCATCACCGATATGCCCAAACCAGACAATTTCAAAGTCGGGATAATGTTCGCCTACGATAGTGTCAATTTCATGTAAGAAAGCTGGCACTTTGCCCACCGTTACCGAAATATCGTTCTTGTAGGGCGTCCAGTGAGAAATGGTTTCGGAAATAAACTCGCGCAGCTTCCATAGATTCTGCAATTGCTGCTCGCTCTGACTCATCACACCATCGACCACCCACCCCTGCTCCACGCAGTGCTCAAAGGTAGCCAACGCATCGTTGGCGATGTCTTCACTGATCGCCTCAAACTCCAGCAGAGCGTAAAACGGACAGTCCGTTTCAAAGGGCGCAGGCACATCGCCACGGCCCATAATTTTGGCCATGGCTTTATCGGAGAAGAATTCAAAGGCAGTCAGGTCGAGCTTATCCTGAAAAGCATGCAATACCGGCATGATGGAGTCGAAGTCCGGCGTACCCAGCACCATGGCGGTCAGGTTCTTGGGTGCGCGCTCCAGCCGCATGGTCGCCTCAACGACAAACCCGAGCGTACCTTCGGCACCGATGAACAACTGACGCAGATCGTAGCCTGTGGCGTTCTTGATCAGGTCTTTGTTCAACTCCAGCAGCTCGCCAGTACCGGTCACTACCTTCAGGCCAGCCACCCAGTTACGCGTCATGCCGTAGCGAATAACCTTGATACCGCCGGCATTGGTACCGATATTGCCGCCAATTTGGCTAGAGCCGGCAGAAGCAAAGTCAACCGGATAATACAGCCCCTGCTCCTCGGCAAACGACTGCAACTGCGCCGTCACCACACCAGGCTGACACACGACCGTGCGATCAAACTGATTAAAGTCACTGATCTGATTCATGTAGTCAAAGGACACCACGATCTCGCCATTGGCAGCAACAGCCGCCGCCGACAGGCCGGTACGACCACCGGAGGGCACCAGCGCCAAGGTGTGCTCATTGGCAAAGCGCACCACGGCCTGCACCTGCTCCACTGTCTTGGGGAAAACGATGGCGAGAGGGGCTGGCTCAAAGTGTTTGGTCCAGTCCTTGCCCCACGTATTGAGCGACTCGGCGTCAACCCGAACCTTGTCCGGTTCAACCAGGGTTTTTAGGGTTTCGATCACGGCTTCTGGGGTCATGGCGGGCTCTCAAACAGAATTCATGCAAGCCTGAGTACATTTCATGCAGTGACAGGCATCAAAAAAGGCAGATTATGCTAGCATACGCGGCTTCCGAAACAGGACACTTCTGTCGGACTAAATCGCAGAAGGTTTTGCTCGGCTCATCTCAAACAGCATTCGGGTAACTGACACCATGGCCAAAACCTCGCTGGACAAAAGCAAAATCAAGTTTCTGCTCCTCGAGGGCGTACACCAGACTGCCGTCGACACACTGAAGGCAGCCGGTTACACCAATATCGAGTATCACTCTGGCTCACTGCCAGAAGAGCAACTAAAAGAAGCCGTTGCCGACGCACATTTCATCGGCTTGCGCTCGCGCACCCAGCTCACTGCTGAGGTATTCAGCCACGCCCACAAACTGGTCGCGGTCGGCTGTTTCTGCATCGGCACCAACCAGGTTGATCTCGATGCCGCCATGGAAATGGGCGTTGCCGTATTCAACGCGCCTTATTCCAACACCCGTTCGGTAGCCGAGCTGGTGCTGGCCGAGGCGATCCTGCTGCTGCGCGGCATTCCTGAAAAGAACGCAGCCTGCCATGAAGGCGGCTGGATGAAGAGCGCAAACAACTCCTACGAAATTCGTGGCAAGAAGCTGGGTATCATCGGCTACGGCTCAATCGGCACGCAGTTGTCGGTTCTGGCCGAAAGCCTGGGCATGCAAGTTTACTTCTACGACGTAGTCACCAAGCTACCGCTCGGCAATGCCACTCAGGTTGGCTCACTGACTGAGCTGCTGGGCATGGCTGACATCGTCACCCTGCACGTACCGGAAACCGCCGCCACCAAGTGGATGATGGGCGAGAAGGAAATCCGCGCAATCAAGCAAGGCGGCATTCTGATTAACGCCGCGCGCGGCACCGTAGTTGATATCGACGCCCTGGCCGCCGCCCTGCGCGACAAGCACCTGAACGGCGCCGCCATTGATGTGTTCCCGGTTGAGCCACGGGCCAACGGTGATGAGTTTATCAGCCCGCTGCGCGAGTTCCAGAACTGCATTCTGACCCCGCACGTTGGCGGTTCCACCATGGAGGCTCAGGCCAATATCGGTCTGGAAGTGGCCGAGAAGCTGGTGCGTTACAGCGACAACGGTACGTCCATCACCTCGGTCAACTTCCCGGAAGTGGCGCTGCCTTCGCATCCGGGCAAGCACCGTTTGCTGCACATTCACCAGAACGTGCCCGGCGTCATGAGCGAAATCAACAGCGTGTTTGCCGCCAATGGCATCAACATCTGTGGTCAGTTCCTGCAGACCAACGAGAAAGTCGGTTACGTCGTAGTCGACGTTGACGCCGACAACTCTGATCTGGCGTTTGAAAAGATCCTGCAGGTCAAGGGCACTATTCGCGTCCGCGTATTGTTCTAAGCGAAGCCTATAGCCGGGCTTGCCTGGCTATGCTTGAAAAGGGGTGCGACTTCGGTCGCGCCCCTTTTTTATGGCGCAAGAGCGGGGCTGGCCCGCAGGCAGTAGCGCGCTGAAAGTTAATCCATTGATACCCCGGATTCCCAAAACAGAGCCCTTCACTGTCATACGCTGGAAACCTCGCGCTGGTTGAATGACGCTTCAACCCGGCAACCGAAGCCAGACCATGTCCAGCATCCAGTCCCTCGCCGCGCTGATCAAACCCGTAGGCTCATTGAGCCCCGAGATGACCATCAGCGATGTAGCCGACCAACTGCTGCAACCTAGCCACAAGGCATTTCTCTCCTTGCCGGTGGTAAACAGGCAAGGTCGGCCGCTAGGTCTGATCAGCCGCTACCGCCTGCAGGATATTTTTATGCAGCGCTTTGGCCGTGATCTCTGGGGTAAGCGCTCGGTCACCGAGGCGGTCAACCCCGAATCCCTGGTGATCGCGCTCGACACCTCACTCGATGAGGCGGCACGTATCGTCACCGCGCAGCTGCAATACCCCATTACCGAAGACTTTATCCTGGTCGATAAGCACGGCTGTTATCAGGGACTGGGGACGGTACTGGACCTGCTCAAGGCGATGGAAAGCCGAGTAGACCAGCGCAACCAGGCACTCAGCCGCGCCCTGCAGGAGCTGAAAAATTCACAGGCACACTTGATCCAATCGGAAAAAATGGCCTCGCTGGGCCAGATGGTAGCGGGTGTTGCACATGAACTGAATACGCCGCTGGGCTATGTGAAAAACAATGTCCAGCTGCTGCGCGACCTGGTTCAGCCACTGCTGGAGCTAGCCGCGGCGCAAGCGCAATTAAGCCAGTGTTTGCAAGACCCGGCGACTCCGACCGACACCGTCGAGGCGATATTTTCTCGGGTACAGCAGGCGACTGATCAAGCCTCACCCGCCACATTTGAAGAAGACTTCACTCCGCTGCTGGAAGACACTCTGTACGGGCTTGAGCAGATCGGCGAGCTGGCGGTCAGCCTGAAGGACTTTGCCCGCCTCGACCGCGCCATGAGCGAGGATATCGACCTGAACGACTGCGTGCGCAGCGCGCTGGTCATTGCACGCAACGCGCTCAAAGACAAGGCACTGGTGACAACCCGGCTAGGTGAGCTGCCGCTACTGACCTGCACGCCATCCCAGATCAATCAGGTGTTGCTGAACATTCTCAACAACGCCGCGCAGGCCATGACCAAAAGCGGTCAGATTTTAATCAAAAGCTGGGCCGATACGCGCTGCGCCTATCTATCCATTCAGGACAACGGTGCAGGCATCCCGAACGACATCCAGCAGCGTATTTTCGACCCCTTTTTTACCACCAAGGCGGTGGGCGAAGGCACCGGGTTAGGACTGGCGATCAGCTACAAAATAGTACAGCAGCACGGCGGCACTATTCGCTTTGCCTCTGAACCTGGTCGCGGTACCCGTTTTGTCATCAGCCTGCCACTGAGCCAACCGTCCTCTCTGCAACGGAGCGCCTGAAATGAACGACAATGACGCAGTACGCATTTTGTTTGTGGACGATGAAGAACGCATATTGCGCAGTCTGGCACTGCAGTTTCGGCGCCAGTATCAGGTCGCCACCGAGACCAATCCGGCAAAGGTAATGGAGCGTCTGGCGGGTGATACGTTCGACATCATCGTCAGCGATCAGCGCATGCCGCAGATGACCGGCAGCCAACTGCTCAGCCAGATACAGCACGCCTACCCCGATAGCCTGCGCATTCTGCTGACCGGCTACTCTGACCTGGACGCCGCCGTCGACGCCCTCAACAGTGGCGGCATTTTCCGCTACCTGACCAAGCCGTGGGACCAGCAGGATCTTGCCAACACCCTGGCACAAGCGGCAGAAATAGTGCGCCATCGCCGACGTTACCTGAAGCGCAACCCTGTCGCTGCGCCAGAACCTGCAAGCTTAGTGGAGGAAAAACGGATACGCCTGCTGCTGATCGATGACGACAGCGAAACCCTGCAACTAAGCCGGGACATCTGTGCGCGACTGGGTGTTGGGCTGCAGGCGGTCAGCAGCCTGGACGGCGCAATGGCCAGACTTAACGAAGACGAAATCGACATTTTACTTAGCGATATTCGCTTGGGTGACGACGACTTGCGGCCACTGCTAATGAGCCTGGCGCAGGCTCACCCGCAACTACTCACTGTCGTGGTAACCCCTTTCCAGGACACCCAGCTGCTGCTAAAGCTGATCAACCAGGCACAAATATTTCGCTATTTGCCCAAGCCGGTTCGCCGCGGCATGCTGGAGCGTGCGATCAAGACCGCAGTGACCCAGGTGGCTGAGTCAAGACGGCAACCCCACGCGCCATCGCTGCGCCAAGCCGAGGCGCCACGCGCTGAAGAAGAACAGAGCCGGGTGAACAACTTTATGGGCATGCTCGGCCGTTTGCGGCAACGCCTGACAGCCTAAGCACCCCTATTCGCCGAGCAGCGTGGCCAACTGCTCTATTTCACTCTCATTGAAGACCCTCACACCCGCTCGGCGCAGCGCGGCGGCAGTAACGCCCTCTCCTCTCACGCGGGTACCGGTAAAGCTGCCATCGTAATTTTCGTGATTACCACAGGAAGGGCTGCGCGCCTTGAGCAGCGCGAAGCGAATAGCCTGGCTAGCGGCCAGTTGCACAGCTTGTTCAGCGCCGCTGACAAAAGCGCGGCTAACGTCCTGGCCTTCAATTGTCCGCACGGGTAACAGACCGTCGAGTACCATCGCGCCTTGCCCACCCGGAATCTCTGCGGGCGGCCTTGGGGTCGGGAGCCCACCTGCCACTTCAGGACAGACCGCCACCACCCGCCCCTCGTCCTGCCAACGCAGCAACTGCGCCTGCGGATCAAACCCACCACCGTCATAACGCACCGGATGGCCAAGCAGACAGCGACTGACCAGAATCTTCTCCATTAAAGCCCCCTGAATTCAACGCACATCAACGCCAAAGTGCAGTCGGCGCGGGGTCGCAGCAAAACCGTCAACGCAGCAGCGGGTTGTCGGGCCGACGGCGGAACCAGCCCGCCAGACTTGCCCGCTCCTTCGCAGCCGCCAGCACTTCATGCTCAATATCGGCACTGGTAAATATAGCGACCGTGCCAGCCCGCGGTGCGAAATCTTGCATACCTGCGTCCAGATGCAGGCGCAGCTCACCGCCGTCGCCCGGTTGCCAGGCGTGGTTCAGGTAGGAGACTACAGAGATGGTGCGGAGCGGGCTATCAGCAAAACGATCCAGGTGCCGCTGATAACCGGCACCTGGCGGGTAAAGCGCGTAATGGGTTTCAAAGCTGTCGAGCCCGAGAAACAGGCTACGATTCAATACACTACGCAATTCAGCCATCAGTGCCAGGTAAGCCGTATTGGCCGCACAGGGGGGGCAATCATCCAACCAGCGCGTGTAATCACCCCGAATACGCGGAACCACTACTTGCTCGGCACCCCGGCCGATCGCAGCGGGAGTGAGGTCTGCCTGCTGCCATAGCGCCCGGCATTCACTCCCCAGGGCCTGGGCCAAAGCCTCGGGCAGCAATTGCTCCTGTACGGACCAGCCGCGTTCAGCCAACTCGTCTGCTATCCGCTCAAAGCGGCTGACCGGCACCTCGGGGAACTCGAACATGGCTGTGACACTCGAACTGGATACGACGGCTTGCCGCGAGCCCGCACCGAAAAGTGCAAACGCCCAACCAACACCACCGCCAGCATTCCATTGCGCGCTGCCGGACGGCGACGCGCCCCAACAAAAATGGGCGCGGGCATTGTATGTCATGGTTACACTCTGGCAAGATTTTTTCCGCGCGGGCAGACGCCCGCTCGTCATTACAAGAGGCTTCTATGCGTCACACCCTGTTCTCCGCCGCTCGAACAACCCTAATGAGCGGCCTGTTGGCACTCAGCATTCCGGCCTTCGCCAACACCAACGAGCTGTATCAGCTCTCCGGCATGCAAACGCATCAGGAGCACTTTCAACAGGCATTGAAAAAAGCCCAACAGCGTTACGCTTCGCAGCTACCCGCCGCTGTGGCCGACAACCTCATGCGCCAGAGCACCGCGCGCTTCGAGCCAGACCGGATGCACGCGCGCGCTGCTGCCACCATGCAGGTCAACCTCAGCGACAACGAGTTGGAACAGGCGCTGACGTTTTACCGGAGCGAGATAGGCCAGCAAGTCGTCGCTGCCGAAACGCGCGCAACCTCCCCCGCAGAAGTCAGCGCCATGCAAAATGGGGTACCCCTGCAGAAGGTCAGTGCCGAGCGCCAAGCCATGATAGATCGACTGGGCAGCCAGCTACCCGCGCTGGACATGGGCGAAGAAGTGTCCATGGCCTTGGCCAACATGGCGACGCAAAGCGCCAACCAGATACTGGGCGGCCTGTTCCAGATTCCTGATGGACTGGCGACACAGCAACGCGGCGCACTGCGCGCACAGATGGAGCCAAACCTGCCGCAAACGCTGCTTTACGTTTATCGTGACCTGGATGACAACCAGTTAAAAAGCTACGCAGACTGGAGCGAATCCGACAACGGCCGCGCCTTTTTCAAGGCCGCCAACGCAGCGGCGCATGATGCTCTGAACCCCTGATTGTCAGCATTTAGACCACAAAAAAAGGGGCGCAAAGCGCCCCTTTTTCTTTTTCGAGCCTGCCCCTAGCCGCCTAAGCGCGGCGCTAGCCAAGCCAGATATGTCTCACGGAGTTTTAAATCTTCATTGGCCAAATGATGCCTTGCGGTAGGCAGATAAAGCGTATCGGGTTCAGCAAATTTGCTTTCCAGTATGCGGATATTGTGCTGCCAGTCTACCGTACCGTCGTCCTGCCCCTGAATGATCAAGGGCCGATGCCCCACTGCCTCGGCCGACTCGATACGCGGAATCCAGCGCTCAAGTGCCTGCACCCAGGCCACCGGCAACACCTGCGGCTGCAACGGATCATGTGTTCGAATAAAATCCAGGAACGCCTGATCACTGGAATTATCGGTGAATTTACGCCCCAACTGTTGCACAAAGCCGCCCAGCAGGCGTAGCCCCATCTGCGAAAAACCCCACTGCCTGGGGCGAACCAGCGGCGCCATTAGAATGGTTTGGCCCAACTCCTGCGGCAAGGGCCCGTGCAACAGGCGATCAATCAGAATAGCCCCACCCGTGCTCTGACCGAGCATGTGCCAGGGCGCTGGCAGCTCCCACAACATCGCCTGTTCGAGCACGCCATCAAGCACTTTCTGATAGCGCAGAAAGCAATCGATACTGGCGCGTTCGCCGCTGGACAAGCCGTGACCGGGCAGATCAAAGGCCAACACGGCAAACCGTTGTTCCAGCGCCCACTCGATCAAATGCCGATACAGCCCCATGTGGTCATAGTACCCATGCAGAATAAGCAGGGTGCCGCGCGCCACCGGCGGTTTCCAGACCTGCACTGCAACGCTGAAACCGTCCACCTCAATACGGCCGAGATGCTGTGCCGAACGCTCGCTGAAATCGATACCGTAGTAACCGGCATAACGTCGCGCAGCCGCGTCCACCGCCCGCCCCGGCTCAAGGCCTGGCAGTTGGTCGACAAAGGAAGTAATAAAAGCCTGGTCCATTAAGTGTCCAGTCAGAAAAAGGGATACGCGCCCGCACCAGCGATCTTGACGCCGCGCGGCCACACAGAATTCCACGTTATGAGCATGATTTGCAACCGATCATCGTGTAACATGCTGCCTCTCCAAATTCCACGTCCTGATGCGCAAAGCGCGCAGGTTGTTAGCAGAGTGAGGGTTTTCAAAATGACAGAGCGCGTCCAAGTTGGCGGTTTGCAAGTTGCCAAGGTTCTCCACGACTTCATTAACCAGCAAGCTATCCCCGGCATCGGCGTTGACGCCACTGCCTTCTGGGCTGGCTTTGAAGCCCTGATCAACGACCTGGCACCCAAAAACAAGGCCCTGCTGGCCAAGCGCGATGACTTTCAGGCGCAAATTGACGCTTGGCATCACGCGCACAAGGGGCAACCCCACGACGCTTCTGCCTACAAAACCTTCCTGCAACAGATCGGTTACCTGTTACCCGAGCCTGCAGACTTCCATGCCACCACAGAGAACGTAGACGACGAAATCGCCATAATGGCAGGTCCGCAACTCGTGGTACCGGTCATGAATGCACGTTTCGCGCTGAACGCTGCCAACGCCCGCTGGGGCTCGCTGTATGACGCTCTCTATGGTACTGATGCCATCTCCGAAGAAGGCGGCGCAACCAAAGGGCCAGGATACAACGAAATCCGTGGCAACAAGGTCATCGCTTTCGCTCGTAGCTTCCTCGATCAGGCAGCTCCACTGGCAAAAGGTTCCCACGTCGATTCAACGGCTTATACGATCAAGGATGGCCAGCTCACTGTTGCCCTGAAAGATGGCAACAGTACAGGCCTGAAAACGCCAGTTCAGTTTGTTGGCTTCCACGGCGCCGAAGACGCGCCCACCGCTGTACTGCTCAAGCACAACGGCCTGCACTTTGAAATCCAGATCGACGCGACCAGCAATGTTGGCCAGACCGATGCTGCGGGCGTAAAAGACGTACTGATGGAGTCCGCGCTGACCACCATCATGGACTGCGAAGACTCTATTGCCGCTGTCGACGCTGACGACAAAACCGTGGTCTATAGCAACTGGCTCGGCCTGATGAAAGGCGACCTGGCTGAAACAGTCAGCAAGGGTGGCAGCAATTTTACCCGCACCATGAACCCCGATCGTGAGTACACCCAGGCCGACGGCTCCAGCCTTACCCTGCACGGGCGCTCTCTGCTGTTCATTCGTAATGTTGGTCATCTCATGACCAACAACGCCATCCTCGACAAGGAAGGCAATGAAATACCAGAAGGGATCATGGACGGCGTTGTCACCAGCCTGATTGCCATGCATAACCTGAACGGCAACACCAGCCGCAAGAACACCCGCACCGGCTCGGTCTATATCGTTAAGCCGAAGATGCACGGACCAGAGGAAGTGGCCTTCACCACCGAAATCTTCGGTCGCGTGGAAGACCTGCTGGGCCTGACCCGTAACACGCTGAAAGTCGGCATCATGGACGAAGAGCGCCGCACTACGGTCAACCTGAAAGCCTGTATCAAGGCAGCCAGCGAGCGCGTTGTCTTCATCAACACCGGCTTCCTGGATCGTACCGGCGACGAAATCCATACCTCCATGGAAGCCGGCGCCTTCATTCGCAAGGGTGAAATCAAAGGTGCGGTCTGGATCGGCGCCTATGAAAACAACAACGTCGACATCGGCCTGGCCACTGGCCTCAAGGGCCGCGCCCAGATCGGCAAAGGCATGTGGGCCATGCCCGATCTGATGGCGGCCATGCTGGAGCAGAAAATCGGCCACCCGATGGCCGGTGCCAACACTGCTTGGGTACCTTCACCGACTGCAGCTACCCTGCACGCACTGCACTATCACCAGGTTAACGTTGCCGAGCGTCAGGACGAACTGGCCAAACGCACCCCCGCTTCTGTCGATGACATCCTGACCATTCCGCTGGCCGCCAGCACCGACTGGTCCAAGGAAGATATTCAGCAGGAGCTGGACAACAACGCCCAGGGCATCCTCGGTTACGTTGTGCGCTGGATCGACCAGGGCGTAGGCTGCTCCAAGGTGCCGGACATCAACGATGTGGGCCTGATGGAAGACCGCGCTACTCTGCGTATCTCCAGCCAGCATATCGCCAACTGGTTGCGCCACGGCATCTGCAGTGAAGAGCAGGTGATGGAAACCATGCAGCGCATGGCGGCGGTTGTTGATCGTCAGAATGAAAGCGATCCGGCCTACAAGCCGATGGCACCCAACTTTGATGACAGCGTAGCTTTCCAAGCAGCGGTTGAACTCTGTGTTGAAGGGACCAAGCAGCCAAACGGCTACACCGAGCCGGTTCTGCATCGCCGTCGCCGTGAGTTCAAGGCGAAGTTCGGCCTGTAAGCACAGCGCAGCGATAAAAAGAACCCGGCCTTGAGCCGGGTTCTTTTGGTTTGGGACAGGCAATAAAGAACAGCAAAAGGCTATTGGCCGCGACAAAGAAAAACGTCGCTGCTACGGTGGTGCGCAATAGGGGTGTTGTTAACACAACGCAAAATGCCAGGTTCACTAGCGCCCTACTGCAACAGGAGGCACTCGCATGAAATTTATTTTCGAGGTAACGATCAAGGAGGGCTACCGGGCTGAGGATTACGCCGAGGCCTGGGTTCGCGCCAGCCAGCTGATTCAGCAGGCGCCGGGTGCGCGGGGCACAGAGCTTCATCGCAAGATAGGGGATCCGCGCACATTGATCGCCATTGCCCACTGGGACAGCAAGGCCAATCGCGACGCTATGGAGGGCAAGCCGAACCCGGAGATCGCCAGCATCATCAAAGGCGCTTCGCGTTACTGCGATATCCGGCTGATTGGCGAATTTGAAGATCCAGAATGGCGGGTCATACCACCCGCCTCTTGAGCTTGCACTAACTTGGCTAGCTCAAGCGCGCGCTGACGCCTTGACTGACTCCAGCCACTCGCTGTGCAATTGATAACAGTCGCTGGCCAACCCCTGCGTCTGCATGGCCTGGGCCAGTTGCTCACGCTCCGCCACCAGATCTTCCAGCGCGCTGGTGTTGCCGTCCAGGCGATGCATCTCCAGCAGCCCAAGATGATAGAAACGCAGTAACTGCATAGCAGCTGGATGATTACTTGCCACACCATCTTTGACCTGATGCATGATATTGGTAATCCGCATCAGACTGCGCTTCAAACCCCAGCCATAGGCAGCTGGCCGCATCAGCTCAAGATGCCACAGCCCATAGCGCACAATCAGCGCAGTCAACGTCAGGCCCAAAATCACCCCGGTCAGATTCCACTTGAAATTACTCACCTCTGGCTGCCCAAACAAAGCCACCAACAGAGCGGATAATGACATCGCCAGCAAGACAAACAGGCAAATGACCACCAGCGTGCTTTTACGCGTCTGCTGGCGATAAACCACCGGATCGCGCTGTTCAATTTCAAATAGAATCGCCATGCTATACCTCTATGCTTTATCACTGCGCTGCAGTGTACGCAGTCCGAATGCAAAAGGCAGCTGCGCGCCCGCTATACTGTACTCTGAACTTAGCCCTCCAACCCAAACTACAACATGGTCTGCTCATGCCTATTTATCGCCTCCGCTCATTCAGCTTGCGCTTGCTGACGACCACCTGCCTGGCCTTTTTGCTAAGCGCCTGCGCAATACAGCAAGCAGATCAAAGCGAAACCGAGCAGATGGTCAACAGCGTGATAACCGGCAAGCTGCACAATGGGCACTACCGCGCAGCGGACAACAGCTTCCAGGCTGACGCGCCCTTCCGACCCGGTACTGGCAGCTATCGCAGCATGCACATTGCCGAGTCCTTCGATATCAGCGAAAGCCAAGTACAATTCACCTCCTCGGCAGCCCCTGTCGAGGTTTACCGCGTGCACCTGTTCAAGGGCAATATACCCGCGGAGGGCGAGCTTTACCGCCAGGCTACCGCCCAGTATTTTGAGTTGTTTGAGGAACGCTACAATACAACGCTGGAGCCTATCACCCTGCAGGACCAGCAAATCAGTGGTGTAACAGCGACCAGCGCGACCTTCGGCCAACACATCCCGCAGCGCAGCGCGCTGGGTATGACGGCCGATGAAGTGGATATCTGGCACAGCTATTACTACCTGGAACGCGGCGATAACGCGGCTTTTATCTGGATCAACCGCCCACAACCTGATCAGGCAGGCGCCACGCCAGGGGCAGAGCAACGCATCCGCGACTTTATCGACTCGTTTCAACTAAACGCCAAAGCGCTGCGTTAAATATCTGCCGGGCTGATCTCAGAGCGACTTGCCATTAATCGCTTACTGCCACGCCGCCAAACCAAGGAATCACGGATGTCAGTCAGGAGCGCAAGGAAAACAGGCCGCAAAGCAGCCAGATCAACTGGCACTCCAAAGCAGCATGAGCAGCACCGACCACAAGGGTCGAGTGATCCAGCTCTTCAGGCTGCAGCTCAGCCAGGAAGGTAAACCCCTGATCCTCGCTGAAGGCATCGCAGGGAAAAGCGCTCCCGAGCAGCTGCGAGAAGATCTGATCGAGAAATTGTTTGCCCCCAATTAAGTTATCTGGCCCTTGGTAGCCGGGGGGCAACAGGATAAGATTCGCCTACGAATATTCGCGTAGCGAACCAGGATCGCGCCGCGAATGTGCCGTGCGCCCTTGCACACTCTTTATTGCTCATCATCCAGCTCACGCCACTCCTATAGACGCGAGCTGGATTAGTCATATTCAATCAGGACTACCATCATGTTTCGCCAGTTGCCCGCCCTCGCCCTGACGCTTTGCCTTGCCGTTATCCAAGGCTGCGCCACCTATACAACGCCTGCTGGCGGGGTCAATATTCCATCGCTTGGCGATGGTGACATCGCCGAACTCATGGCGGTCGAGCCTGCCGCCAGGTTCCCTGCTCGCCTTGCCGTAGCGCGAGTGCAATCTCCCGGCTACAGCTCACGAACTACCGACAGCTATGGTATCGGCCGCTACAGCGTCGTAACCACCCGCGACATTGAAGACGAAGCCGACTTCAGCACGCTGGCGAGCATGGATAGAATTGCCGGTGTAGCCCCAATAGGCCGACTACTGCTACCCGAGCAACTGGATAGCATCAAGGATCTGCGACTGTCAGCGGCGCGCTTGAAGGCCGATATGCTGCTGATTTACTCGATCGATACCGCCTTCCACGTTGAAGGCAAGGCATTGGGGCCTCTCACTGCCATCACACTGGGCTTCCTGCCCAGCAAGAAAGCCTTTGTATCTTCAACCACCTCGGGCCTGCTGGTCGACGTGCGGACTGGTTATATCTATGGCGTAGCCGAGGCGACCGAACGCAATGAGCAACGCACCAGCGTGTGGGATAGCGCCGACGCCGTGGACCGGGCCCGAGTCGAATCAGAAGCCGCCAGTTTCGATCACTTCGTGGGCGAAGTGGGGACGCTATGGAGCAATACGCTCCGCCAGTACGCCGTCAGCGCGCCAGCGCCGCAGTCGGTATCACCACCCCCGAGTAAGCCGACACCCACCGCGCCCGCCATACTGGAACCCACCAAGGCGCACGAAACCTACACCTTTTAGCGCAATAACCCGTTTGCTATAAGTCACGCCAGTCACTGACGGAGGACTCGCAGCTAATTTCGCCAGTCTGCTCAAGCTCCGTTACACTGAAGGTCAACGCACTCTGCTGCCACAAGGCAAACTGGGTGCCTATGCATGGATGACAAAAAAAGCACCAAACGGACTCTTATGCCCAACCGTTATCGCAGCCTGCCCACATTTTGCCTGATGCTGACTTGCTGTCTGTTGGCACTGCTGCTCAGTACCGGCGCAAAAGCCTATGAGCTGGAATCAAAGCCACATATCAATCTGTCACCGCAACTGTCGGTATATCAGCATCAAGGCTCCCCCACCGATCTGCATGGCGCCCAACTCGCCTACTCCCGACAGGCTTTCGCTCCCGCCAGCAGTAGCGCCAAAGCCAGTAACTTTGGCCTGACCCAGGCACAAATCTGGTTACGCACAGAGCTGGACACACCCAGCGATACGCCAACCACCTGGCTGCTGGAAGTAGCTCATGCCTCACTGGACGATGTTGACCTCTACCTGGCCCGCGAAGGAGAACCTTTTCAACACCAGCACTCTGGCGACCATATCGCCTTTAGCGCCAAACCCATCCAGCACCGCAATCATGTATTCGAGTTACAACTACAACCGAACAGCCACTACATCCTGTACCTGAGTGTCGCCTCAGAAGGCACGCTGGCTGCGCCGGTCAGCCTATGGCAACCCTATGCGCTCTGGCACCAGGACCAATTAACCTACTCAATGCTGAGCGTCTACTACGGCCTGCTGCTTGCTCTACTGGTCTACAACCTGTTTCTTTACCTCTCACTGCGCGACCCGCTATACCTGATCTATGTCGCCTTTATCAGCTGCCTGGCAATCGGCCAGGCCGGGCTTTCAGGACTGGTTGGGCAGTTCATCTGGCCAGATAATGCGTGGCTTACCAATCTGACCCCTACCACTGCCGTTGCTGCGGCCGGTTTTTTTGGCGCCATGTTTGTGCAGCGCTTTTTAGCACAAACGCCTCGGCGTATTCATTTGCAGTGGCTGATGCCATCGATCAGCTGCGCCTACGCGGCGACCGCTATCTGCGCGATATTCTGGTCTTACCATCTGGCCGCCGTTGCGGTGAATCTGATTTCCCTGCTATTCGCGGCTAGCGCCTTTCTTCTGGGCGCAGTAAGTCTTTACTTCAAAGAGCCGGGGGCGCGCTTTTTCGTCCTTGCCTGGGTATCCTTTTTGTCCGGCGTAGCCGTTATTTCACTGCACAATCTCGGCATATTGCCGTCTAATGCACTAACTGCGAACGCGCTAGCTATTGGCTCTGGACTCGAGATGTTGCTGCTATCGCTGGCACTCGCCGATCGGATCAGTGACATTCAGCACTCACGCGACCAAGCGCAAGCATTAAGCCTGCACATTCGTCAGCAGATGCTGGAGAACGTCCGCGAAAGCGAGCGCCTGCTGGAAGCACGAGTAACCGAGCGCACACTCGAACTCGAGCAGGCCAACAAGCAATTACAACAAAGCCAGCAACTACTGGAACAGCAAGCCAAATATGATCCTCTTACCGGGCTTGGCAATCGCTCGCTGCTGGCTGAGCGACTGCAGGAGGCACAAGCTCGTGCTGATCGACGCCAGACACGCTTCGCGCTATTGGTTGCAGATCTGGACAGGTTCAAAAATATCAATGACAGACTCGGTCATGCGGCCGGCGATGAAGTGCTGGTCGAAATAGCAAGGCGGCTAAACGCATCAGTGCGCGCCACTGACGTGGTAGCGCGCATGGGTGGCGACGAGTTCATACTGGTGCTTGAGTCGGTTGGCGATCACGCTGACTTGCCAAAACTGCATACCAAGATACGAGAAGCGATCTGCACCCCGATTGTGCTGAGCGGTGGAGAGACAGTGAGCGTGGGCGTCAGTATTGGGTCCGCCTTTTATCCAGACGATGCAGCCAACGCAACGCTGCTGTTCAACCATGCCGATAGAGCCATGTATGACGAAAAGCCAACTATCTGAGCTGCAAATGCCTACCTTGCGATTCGGATTGCGCTTGCTGGTCATCATCGTGCTGTGCACTGTTGCCGTCGCGCAGGCGCGCGCCAGCGAATGTGTTGTTCTCCTGCATGGACTCGCGCGTACCAGTAACTCCATGAACGATATGCAAGAGGCGCTCAATAAGGCGGGCTATCAGGTGGTCAACCTCAACTACCCGTCACGCGACTTTGCCGTAGCCAGGTTAGCCGAGATAGCCATACCACCCGCATTGCAAGCCTGCGCACCGGACGTCACCGTGCACTTCGTTACCCATTCGCTGGGAGGTATTCTGGTACGTTATTATCTGGCGCAGCACGAGCTTGGCCAGCTGGGCCACGTGGTGATGCTGGCACCGCCAAATCAGGGCAGTGAGGTGGTTGATAATCTTGCCGATGTAGCCGGTTTCAGTTGGTTAAATGGTCCTGCCGGACTAGAACTGGGCACCGGAGCTGAAGACGTACCCAAGCAACTGGGACAACCGAACTTCAGTCTGGGCATTATTGCCGGCACCCAAAGTATCAACCTGATTCTTTCAACCATGCTGCCCGACCCGGATGATGGCAAGGTTTCAGTACAAAGTACCAAACTCGAAGGTATGACCGACCACATCAGCTTGCCTGTCACCCATACCTTCATTATGCAAGCACCCGACGTCATCGCGCAGACGCTGCACTTTCTCGCCAACGGCAAATTCAACCATTCAGAACACGCCTCGGTACGTTAATATCACGTCGCAACATCATTCAAACAACAAGGCCCAGCATGCTGACAGACAGCCTAATCGACTTCGGCGGGGTGCTCCTGAGCATCGCACTGCTTTACTTCAGCTTGTTGAGCTACGCGCGCTGGCGGCGACCCCATTGGCACACCCGCTTACAGGAAAGGCGAGCGGTAACGCTGTTGCTGCTGTCCTTATCGGTGATCGCAATCCAGGTCAGCCAAGAGGTGCTAGGCGGTGAAACCAGTGAGCTGGATATTGCGATCCTCGAGTTTCTTCACCAGCACGCCTCTGCCACGACCGTCACCTTCTTCCAATGGGTCACCCTGGCGGGGTCTTCGCACTTCCTGACACCGCTCGGCGCAGTACTTACCGCCGTATTGCTCGTTGCTCGTCACCGCCGCGAAGCGCTTTTATTGGCGACCTCAATGATCAGTAGTGGATTACTGATCTACCTGATCAAGATGGCAGTCGCGCGCGAGCGGCCGGCACTCTGGGATACCGCGTGGTATTGGGGCTACAGCTTTCCCAGCGGTCATACCATGGGGACCGCAGCCTGCGCCACCGCGCTGGCTCTGTGCGCGACTAGCTTTTGGCCAGCGGCGCGCCTGCCAGCAATCATATTGGCAGGCCTATGGATAGCGCTGGTGGCGTTATCACGCCTGGTGCTGGGCGTACACTGGCCAACCGACGTGCTGGTTGCAGCTTGCCTCGGCACGGTTGTGCCCATACTGCTGCAACTCACGTTTAATGCCATAAGGCCCGCAGAAAGGCGCATCCCCGGGGTGAACGAGCAAAGTCAGGAGAATTGATCTTGCGTTCACAATGCGCGCCAAGAGCGCGCCACTTCAGTGTAAAGTTGAGCGACTAACCGTCGTAACATGACTATAATGCCATCATAACATCAGGATACGGACATCCTTCCAAGCCGAAATCAATAGGCCTTGTTTCATGCATAATGCGTAAGCCGCCACTATGAACTCAAAGATTCCGATGCCGCCTGCGCCCCATCTTGTCGATATGTTGCTTGATGCCGTTTGCATGGTCGATGAGCATGGTACGTTTGTTTACATCAGCGCCGCGTGCGAACGCATTTTCGGTTATACCCAGGACGAGCTGATCGGGCGCCACATACTGGGGCTGCTTCACCCGGACGATATTGATGCCACCCTGCTGGCGGCGCAGCGCGTGCGTAACGGTGAGTTGATCCCGCACTTCGAAAATCGCTACCTGCGCAAGGATGGCAGCGTCGTCCATATCATGTGGTCGTCGCGCTGGTCCGAAGAAGACCAATTACGTATCGCCGTCGCGCGCGACATCACTGAACGCAAACAATACGAAGTCATGCAGTCGGCGGTATACGCCATTTCAGAAGCAGCCAACAACGCTGAGGATCTGAATACGCTGTGCAGTCACGTCCATCAGATTGTTGACCGGCTACTCCCCGTCAGTATTTTCAGCCTGGCGCTGCACGACCCCGGTAGCGGCGAGATTCATTTTCGCTATCACGGCAGTGACAGCAATCTAACCCCAACTGAGCTGGCTTCAAGAACCATCGCGGATGGCAAGCAACAGCTATTTACCGCTGGCGACGAAACCGACACAACCGAGGCCAACTGGCTAGGCGTGCCACTGCTGGCCAGAGAAACCGCCTTTGGTGCACTGGTTCTGCATCGTCAAGCGGGCGGCGCTACTTTTAGCGAAGAGGACCGCGCACTACTGCAATATGTCTCCACGCAGATAGCCACCGCCGTTCAGCGTGTGCAGATGCAGTCCAGGCTACAATTTCTGTCACACCATGACCAGTTGACCGGTCTCCCCAATCGAGCACTGTTAAACGATCGACTGGTAATGGCGCGCAGCCGCGCAGAGCGCGAGGGCAGCGGAATAGCACTCCTTTTTCTCGACCTGGACCGCTTCAAGGAGATCAACGACAGCATGGGCCATGCGATTGGCGACTTGCTACTACAGGAAGTTGCAAGCAGGCTGCGCAGCGTCGTGCGCGCAGCCGACACGGTCGCGCGCATGGGCGGCGATGAGTTTGTGCTGCTGCTGGAAAGTATTACGCTCGAAGAAGACGCCTGCCAGGTCGCCGAAAAAGTCTGCAATAAGCTAAACGCTGTCTATCATCTGGACGGCCACGAGGTACAGTGCGGCACCAGCATCGGCATCGCAGTAAACCTGACCCCCGCCGAAGGCTCGGAACACCTGCTCAAGCGCGCAGACCAGGCAATGTACCGCGCCAAACAACAGGGCGGTAACCGCTATGCACTGGCAGAGTAAGCCGCTCACTCTGCCAGCAACCCTTGTCTATTTGCCCGGCAACATTCGCGTCAGAGTGTTATCACGCCAGAAATAGTGATGGGCGACGCCTGCCGCTGCATGCAAACCAATCAGCCAGTAGCCCGCTACGCCGCCCCACTCATGAATTTCCTTCAAGTCGCCAGCCAACGCCTTGTTCGGCGCCAACAACGAAGGCAAGGTGAGCCAGTCGAAAATCTGCGTTTTACCACTCGCGCTTAGTATCAGCCAGCCGAGCAAAGGTAGTCCGATCATCAGCGCGTACAACGCCAGATGCATCAGCCCGGCAACACGAGTCTGCCATTGCGGCGGCACTGGCTGGATTGCCGGAGCCTTGAACAGGGCACGCCCAAGTAGTCGCAGCCAGACCAGCACAAACACCGACATACCCAGCGCAAAATGCAGATGTTTTAGCAAGTCACGGGTATCGCTACCGCGTGGAAAATTACCCCTTAGCTCGATGCAGGCATAAACCGCAGCGATCAATAACAACATCAGCCAGTGCAGGCTGATATTCAAGCGGTGATAACGGGCTGGAGCGGGTGTCATGATCAGAAATTCCCTGTCTTGGTTTAATGTGCTGCCAAGCCTATGCTCAGCAGCTTAACTTCTGCTTAAGGTTCCGCTAATCGCTCAAAAGCGATTGCTCACATCCCCCGCCCCTCACACTCAGCCAAGCGGCAAGGGAACCATCAGCTGCTTGACTGACCTAAGCAACACTAGCGACTCAATTTCTTTGGCGCCGACAGGCAAGACTGTCTGGCGTCCACCACCTCAGGGTAATGGAATGCCGCGGAACTTTACCGACTCACGCCCTGCTGCGCCCCAGCCCCAACTGCGCGGTGACGAAACCTTTTATATCGTGCTCAATACCGGCTCGGGCAAACATCAGGGCAGCGAAGTACAGGACTGCATCAGACAAGTACTGAATGCCGCTGGTCGGCAATTCGAGCTGATAGAAGTAAAGGGTGGCGCCAACCTGGCAGTAGCAGCCAAGCAAGCAGTTGAATTGGCGCGCGCCAATAAGGGGGTAGTGGTTGCTGCCGGCGGTGACGGAACACTGAATGCCGTCAGCAATGCGGTACTGGGCACTGGCTTACCCTTCGGTATTCTGCCGCAGGGCACTTTCAATTACTTCGGACGTACCTACGGTATATCACAGGATACTGAAACCGCCACTCGAAACCTGCTTGATTCGGTAATTGAGCCCGTACAGGTTGGCATGCTGAACGGCAAAGTATTCCTGGTGAACGCTAGCCTGGGGCTGTATCCAACCTTGCTGGAAGACCGTGAGGCCTATAAACAGCGCTATGGCCGCAGCCGCTGGGTTGCCTTGTGGTCAGCTCTGGTCACCTTGTTCCGCGCGCATCGCCAGCTCTCGGTGCAGCTCGATTTCGAAGGCAGTACACGCTCCCTGCAAACGCAGACCATCGTCATTGGCAACAACGCACTACAGTTAGAACACATAGGGGTTGATCAGCAAGTTGAGCTACAGCGCGATCACCTGGTGGCCATGACGGCAAAACCGCTGAGCACCCTGGCTCTTTACGGCCTGGTAGCGCGCGGCCTTATCAGCCGCATGGGCGAAGCGGACAACCTGATCAGCTTCGGATTCAGCAAAATGACAGTCCGCCTGGGGCCAACACGGCGACGAATCAAGGTGGCAATGGACGGTGAGATATTTCGCTTGCGCGCCCCCCTGGAATTTCATGTGCCCAAGGACTATCTACCCCTGCTGGTGCCACGCAATGAGTTACTGCGGGAGCGCGTATGACCTGCCTACTGCATATCTCTGACCCGCACTTTGGTACCGAACAAAACAGCGTCCCGGACGCACTGCTGCGCTTGGCCAGGCAACAGGCGCCGGACCACGTACTACTCAGTGGCGACATTACCCAGCGAGCACGGCCAGGCCAATTTGCTGCCGCCAAGGCGTTCACCGACCAGTTACCGGCGCCCGTTTTGACCGTGCCCGGTAATCACGACATCCCGCTGATCCTCAATGTAGTGGCACGCCTTTTTTATCCATATCGCAACTATCAAGCGGCATTCGGCAAAGAACTGGAACCCGTACTCGACACCGAGCACCTGCTGGTGATCAGCGTCAACTCAACCAAACCATCCCGGCACAAGAACGGCGAAGTGAGCGCGGAGCAGATAGCGCGCGTAGCCAAGCGGCTAAGGCAGGCCAATCCGGGACAGTTACGCGTCGTGATGCAGCACCATCCCGTGAGCGCCATCGAAGCGTCCGACCAGGCCAACCTGCTGATTGGTCGCGCGCAAGCAGTACCCGAATGGATTGATGCTGGCATGGACCTGCTGTTGGCCGGGCATATTCACCTGCCTTACATACGCCCCCTCAGCGGGCAGGAAACGCAGCGTACCGGCTGGACAGCACAGGCCGGCACCGCCGTATCGCAACGCGTGCGCGGTAGCATCCCCAACTCGGTCAATCTGATCAGGCACGAGTGCCATGAGGGACGCCACCAGTGCAGCGTTGAGCGCTGGGATTATGCTGAGCAAGAGGACGAGTTCCAGTTATTCAGCGAAACTGATCTGGCTTTGTACCGGAGCCGTTAACACGTGCGTTTATTCAAATCCGGCTTTGCAGCCCTGTTCTGCCTGCTCTTACTTTTGACTCTGTTCGCGCTACTGCAACCCTGGTGGACGCTGCCATCAGCCTGGAACCCGCGTACGCCGCTGAGCCTGGATGATGCCATCACCCCGGTTACTCGCTGGAAAATGCACCAACTGCAAAGTGCGCCCCAGCACTGTCTGGCGCTGCTCAACAGCGCCGAGCCTGACGCCCTGCAGCATATGCCGCTTGAGGACTACACGCCGGTCGCCGGCTGCCCACTGAGCAACGTAGTGCGCGTGCAGCGCACGGGCGTTCGCTTTAGTGCACCTTTCACCCTGACCTGTCCGGTCGCCGTCAGTTGGCTTATGTTCGAGCGCCAGCGCCTGCAGCCACTGGCAGAGCAACATTTTGGTGAGTCCATCAGCCGCATCCAGCACTTCGGCACCTTTGCTTGCCGCAACATTTATCACCGCAAAAACGCCCGCCGTAGTCAGCACGCTAGCGCGGCAGCCTTCGATATCGCCGGCTTTACTACCCAAAGTGGCGTGCGGGTCAGCGTCCTCAAGGACTGGAATAATCAAAGCGCAGCAAACAAGTCAGCATTCCTGCATGACGTACATGACGCCGCCTGTGATTATTTCGGCACTGTCCTCGGGCCGGACTACAATGCCCCGCATGCCAATCATTTCCACCTCGACAACAGTAACTTTGGTTACTGTCGCTGACCGCTTTGCGAAGCTCACCGCAGGCGAGCTGGATCAGTCTGTTGCGGTAGCTACAATTGTTTCAGCGGATGCCTAACCGCTAAACTGAGCGCCCTTCTCGCCTGCCTCAGCGGAGCACCATGTCTGACCTGTCGCTATCCCAGCTCGCCCTGATTGGCCTCATATTTGTCTGGAGTGGTTTTGTTCGCTCGGGGTTAGGATTTGGCGGCGCGGTGCTATCACTGCCCTTTCTGCTGCTGGTCGATAACGATCCGTTGGTTTTTTTGCCGCTGATTGCCGCACACCTGCTGCTGTTCTCCTCGCTCACCATCTTCTTGAACAACCGCAAGCGTGCCCCCAAAGCCGATGGCGAGGTGCGCGAGAGCACCGTCGACTGGCGCTATTTGTGGCGTATGTTGGGGATCATGATAGTGCCAAAGATGATTGGCGTGCTGGGTCTACTGACGCTGCCGGCCAGCGTAATGAGCATCATCATTTTCTGCATCGTCGGCACCTATTCGGTGTCCTACATTCTCAACCGCCCCTTTCGCAGTAACAGCAAACTGGTGGACACCGTGTTCCTGATGCTGGGCGGTTACGTCAGTGGTACCTCGTTAATTGGCGCACCCTTGATCATCGCCGTAGCGGCACAGCATGTAGCCAAGGAAAAATTGCGCGACACCCTGTTTGCCCTCTGGTTTATTCTGGTTGCAATCAAGATGGCCGCGTTCATCTACGCTGGCGTCGATCTGCAGCTGATACACCACCTATGGTTACTGCCCTGCGTCACCCTGGGTCATTTTATTGGCCTACGCTTTCACGACCACATGCTTAAAGGCGAAACCAGCAAATTCTTCCGCATTCTTGGTATCACCCTGTTAGCCATCAGTTGTATTGGCCTGTGGGAGATTCTGGCTGCCTAGCCCATGCAAGTTCAAGAACCAGCTCTGACAGGAGCCATTAGATGACCGAATTGAAGCTCTATTCCAATGCACAATCACGCGGCCGCATCGCGCACTGGATGCTGGAGGAAACCGGCACCCCTTATGAGACGGTGTGGATCGAGTATGGCGAGCAGATGAAGAGCCCCGAGTACCTGGCGATCAACCCAATGGGCAAGGTCCCGGCAATGGTGCATGGGTCCATGATCGTTACCGAGTGCGCGGCCATTTGTGCCTATCTGGCTGATCGCTTTCCGACGAATAATCTAGCACCGGCAATAGATGATCCGCGCCGAGCCATTTATCTGCGCTGGCTGTTTTTTGCCGCAGGCCCGCTGGAAACAGCCGTTACCGCCCGTACCCTGGGCTGGAAAGTGCCTGAAGGGCAAAGCCGCATGGCAGGGTTCGGTAGTTACGCCGATACGATCAATGCCTTGGAAACGGCATTGCAGGACGGTCCCTGGCTGTGCGGCGCGCAATTTACCGGTGCAGACGTCTACATCGCATCTCAGTTAGGCTGGGGCATGATGCTTGGCACTATAGAAAAACGCCCGACCTTTGCACGCTATGTGGAACGCGCCTATGCCCGACCTGCCCACATGGCGGCAGATCGGCTGAACGGCGACTGATTTACTCGCGCCGCGCGCTCGCTCAGCACGTGAAGTGCTGCTCACTCAGGTCATGCTCATCCAGATAGAGAACACGCGCTGTCTTGAACCGCAGATCTACCGTGAGATGACAATAGTGCTCGCCATGCCGCCAGGCCATGGCGACGCTAGTATCGTTGGAGTAGTTCAATTCAAAACGCCCTTCGAAAGCCGGGTAATTACTGCGAAAGCGCATCAATTTCAGCAGGCGTTGCACTACCGGCTGCTCAATTGCTTCGTCTACCTCCTCCAGACTATAGAAATGCCGATTGATATCGCGCAGCTCGCCCGTCTGCTGCATCAGCTCTTCGTCGTTGCAACCTGCGAGCAAACCAACATAGTAAACCTGAGGAATGCCAGGACAGAAAAACTGGATGGCGCGCGCCGCGATATAGGCGTCATCGTTCTGCATCAGGGCATCGTAAAAGGTGCAGGTCAGCTGGTAGATCGCGCCGACACTGTTAACCCGGGCAGCCGATCGCCGAAGAATCGGATCGGCGCTGCGCTCGTTGATGTTATCAATCAGCTCCTTGATCTTGTCGTCCGGCAGAACACCTTCGACATCGGGAATACAAATGCCATCGTGCGTATCCAGTACGGTGATCATATTGCGCGGACACATACGCAACCAGTTCTTCAGGTAGACGCTATTTGCATCCAGCAGTGAATACAGCATCAATGGCGGCAAG
The DNA here is from genome assembly GCF_014077575.1 of Pseudomonas sp. 5Ae-yellow. Lineage (NCBI taxonomy): Bacteria > Pseudomonadati > Pseudomonadota > Gammaproteobacteria > Pseudomonadales > Pseudomonadaceae > Pseudomonas > Pseudomonas sp. 5Ae-yellow. Next base: position 322,269 of record NZ_JACGWE010000001.1, read on the forward strand.
GCAAAGCCGTATGGGTGCATATTGCGGCGTGAAATCGCGTACTGGTAACTGGTGTGGTCATGCACTTCAGGCAAGCATTGCGCACCGTGACGCAACGCGACCTCATTGATCCATTCCAGAATGCGATAAACGTCCGGCTCAACCAGAAAACAGCTGGTGCCGATGCGCTTGGTGGTATAACCAAAGGCGTCCAATCGCAGCAGCTTTACCCCCCGCGCGGTCAGGAAGCGGATGTATTCTTCCATCAACGCATAGGTCAGCGGAGACTCGTAATTAAGGTCGATCTGCCGTTCGGTAAAGGTACACCAAACCCGCCCGCGGCTGCCGTCGGCAAAGGTCACGTCGCGAAAAGGCTCCTTCTCCTTGCGGATATGGATTTTGGCGAGATCATCCGGTGTAATCTCGCCGAAGCGCTCAACGTGCACAAAAAGCTCGGCATGCAGCGAGTCATAGCCTTTATCGAGAAAGTCGAGAAACTCAACCGACTCGTCAGAGATATGGTTGACCGTCAGATCGCAACACAGATCATAGTCAGCGGCCAGTCGCTCAATATCCCCCCAGTCGCCGAACTCAGGGTCCACTTCCTTGTGCGTCAGGGGTGAAAAACCGCCATCGGCATTGGAGGGGAAAAACGGCAGTATATGCACACCACCAATGGCGTCTGATAAATGCTTATCCAACGTGGCATGCAGGTCTTTAAGATTGCTGCCAAGGCGATTGGGATAGCAGATGAGTTGAACGGCATTGCGCAGCGACATAGGCGGTATCCTTGCAGAGAGGAAAAAGACTGGCTGCCTACTACCTTAGCCGGGCAACCAGACTGCTGCAAAAAACACCCTAGTGATATGGATCGCTTGAGGCTATCAGGCTGGCAATGGATGGCGACGCTCATGACGCCGCGCCAACCAATAGAGCGCGAGCCCGCCAAGCGCGGTAAAGGCACCCACGTATCCGGTCGACGTCCAGCCAAACCCGGCAACAATCGCCATGCCGCCCAGCCAGGGGCCCAAGGCATTAGCTATATTGAAAGCCGCATGATGAGCAGAGGCAGCCAGCGTCTGCGCATCAGCCGCCACATCCATCAGGCGGGTCTGCAATGGCGGTGACAAGGCCACCATACTGCCCACCGCAACGGACGCCAGCAGGATGCTCCACATGGCTTGGGCCGCAAGCGGAAACAGCAGCAATACCAGCGTGCTCCAGACCAGCACTACACCTACCGCGCGGAACTGCAAGCGCTCAAACAACCAGCCACCTGCCAGGTTACCGATAATGGCGCCAACACCAAACGCCGCCATAGCCAGCGGCACCAGCGCACGGTCGACCTTGGTTACGTCCAGCAGCGTCATCGCCAGGTAGCTGAAAACACAAAACATACCGGCAAAACCGATGGCGCCGATGCCAAGCGCGAACCAGACCTGAGGCCGACGAAAGGCCTGCAGTTCGGTTAGTGGATTGCTGGGTTTATGCTGCGCATCGAGCGGCAAAAACAGTGCAATCATCGCAACCGTGATTAACGCGATAACCGCTACAGCAACGAAAGCGTAACGCCAACTGATGGACTGCCCCAGCATGGTAGCTAAAGGATTGCCAATCAGGATGGCCAGGGTAAGGCCCAACATCACCTGGCTGACGGCAGCAGCACGTTTATTAGGCGCAACCAGCGAGGCGGCAACCAGCGCGGCAACACCAAAATAGGCACCGTGCGGCAAACCCGCGATAAAGCGCGCCAGCATCAAGCTCTGATATCCCGGTGCCAGCGCGCTACCTATATTGCCTGCAGCAAAAAACAGCATCAGCAGCAGCAAAAGATGCCGTCGCCGCAGCCGCGCGCCAAAGATCGCCAGAATCGGGGCACCCACCATCACGCCGACTGCGTAGCTGCTGATGACGTGACCGACCTGAGGTTCACTAACGTTAAGGTCAGCCGCCATGTCAGGCATCAGGCCCATAATCACAAATTCCCCGGTGCCGATGGCAAAACCACCGACCGCGAGCGCCAGCAAAATCAGCCAGGAGGCAACTTTGGCCGGTACTTCGGCTGCGGACGGGAGGGCTTCCAGCGATGAATCAGACATGCAGTGTCCTGTCGTGTAGTAGAAAAAGTGCGCGATTATTCGCCCTTTGCCTGCCTGGGAGAACCCTTGCCCAGTCGATTTGGCAATAATTTGTGAAAATAGGAAAAAAACCCATGATTTCGCCGCAATACATCCGGGAAAACAGCGCTTAATACTGCGTCAAATCGAGCCAAGGCCCGGAATCCGGTATGCTGACCACCCCGGAATCAGGAAACGGCTGCATGTGGGATCTGACAAGTTACGCAGGACTCTTTCTGATCGCGTTTGGCGCTGCGACGGTGCTACCGGCGCAATCAGAATTTGCGCTGGTGGCATTAATCCTGCAAAACCTCCACCCCGTATCCCTGTTATTGCTGGTGGCCACTGCCGGCAACGTACTGGGGGCCATACTCAACTGGGTACTAGGGCGCTACCTTGAAAAGCTGCAACACAAGCGCTGGTTTCCTCTGAAACCGAAACAACTTCATCGCGCGCAGGCTACTTATCACCGCTGGGGTTACTGGTCGCTGCTGATGAGTTGGGCGCCCTTTATCGGCGACCCGCTGACCATTGTTGCCGGCTTGATGCGCGAACCCCTTTGGAGGTTCGTCGTGATCGTCACGCTGGCCAAGGGTGGGCGTTACCTGCTGCTGGCCGCCGCTACCCTTGGCTGGGTTCCGGCAGAAACGCCGGCGCAAGGTGCCACTTAGCGCTGCGACTGAATATATAAAGCCTCAACCTTGGTCCGCGCCCAGGGCGTCTTGCGCAAGAACTTGAGACTGGAGTTGATGCTCGGCTGGCTAAGAAAGCAGTTGATCGGAATGCGCCTGCCCAACTCCTCCCAGCCATACTGCTCAACCAGATCGCCAACAATCGTCTTTAGCGTTACCCCATGCAGCGGGTCTGCGTGCTTTATCTCGCTGGGCTCTTGCGGCATATCGGTATCCTGATTGATCTGTATACAGCCACCGCTCTACTGAGCTTGGGCAAGAAAGCCTGTATTCTACCCGCAGCGAGCGGCTTGCCCAGCCCCAGCGCGCGAATTCAGCCACGGTAGACAATGGAATAGCAGATGAATGATCCCCAGGTTTTGATCGGCCTGAGTAATCCCAAGAGCCCGACCAACGTGGGCGCTATACTGCGCGCTGCGGGTTGCTTCAACGCCCATGCTGTGCGCTATACCGGCACTCGTCATGACCGAGCGGCGCAATTCAATACCGATACCCAGAAGGTTAATCAGCGTATTCCTGCCACACGTGTGGAGTCTCTGCTGGAGCCACTGCCCGCTGGCACGCAGATCGTTTGCATTGAGCTGGTTGAAGGCGCGGTTGCACTGCCGGAGTTCGTCCATCCGCAGCGTGCGCTCTATGTGTTTGGCCCAGAGGACGGCACTCTGGAGCAGGCGCTCATCGACCGCGCTGACGCGGTGGTATATATCCCTACCCAAGGCTGCCTCAACCTGGCTGCGACCGTCAATCTGGTGCTCTACGACCGTTTATGCAAAGACCCTCAGTATGCTCGCGGCGACGAACTGATTCGTCGCAGCCGGGATACCAACAACAATGTTAGAATCCGCGGCAAACCTGCCAGCCAACGATAAGTGCCCGCCGTGACTCACACCTCCGCAGACTTCGACGTTATAGTGCTTGGTGCCGGCGCCTCCGGGCTGTTCTGCGCCTTTACCGCGGCCCAGCGTGGGAGACGGGTATTGGTGCTGGAGCGCGCCAACAAGATCGGCAAAAAGATCCTGATGTCCGGTGGCGGACGCTGCAACTTCACCAATCAAATGGTCGAGCCAAGCAATTTCCTGTCGCGCAACCCACACTTTTGCAAATCTGCCCTCCAGCGCTACAACCAATGGGAGTTCATATCCCTGGTCGAGCAGCACGGCATTGCCTATGAAGAGCGCAAGCATAGCCAACTGTTTTGCCAGGACTCCGCCAAACAGATCGTCGCCATGCTGGAAGATGAGTGTATACAGGCTGGCGTCGAGATCCGCACTCAGTGCGAACTGGAGCGGCTGGAAGCGCTAAACGAGACTGGCAATGCTGCGCGCTATCGCTTGCATCTGCAGCACAGCGGTCGGACGCAGAAGCTGACCTGTACCACCGTAGTGGTCGCCACCGGCGCGCTTTCGGTACCCACACTGGGTGGTTCAGGCATCGGCTACCAACTGGCCGAACAGTTTGGTCTGAAACTCATACCCAGGCAGGCCGGGCTGGTGCCATTCATGTTCAGTGACACCATGAAGCCCCTGTGTGAGCGACTGTCCGGCCTCGCGCTGGACATTGAAGTCAGCTGCAATGGCCAGTCGTTCAGCGAGGCCATGCTGTTTACCCATCGCGGCATCAGCGGCCCGGCAATATTGCAGATATCCAACTACTGGGCACCTGGCGATGAAATCAGTATTGATTTACTCCCCGGCATTGATGCCCTTGAATGGCTACTGCAGGCCAAGCGAGAACAGCCACGTAGCAGACTGAAAACGCTATTGGGCAAACGCTTGGCCAAGGGGCTGGTCAGCGAGCTGCAGCAACTTTGGTGGCCGCAGCAGGACGATACGGCATTGGCCGAATTCAGCGATCGACTGCTGAGCGATATCGGCCAGCGACTGAATGCGTGGTGCCTGAAGCCTTCCGGCACTGAGGGCTACCGCACCGCCGAAGTCACGCTCGGCGGCGTCGATACCGACGACGTAAGCTCCAAGACCATGGAAGCCAAGCATCAAGCAGGCCTGTATTTCATTGGCGAGGTGCTGGACGTTACCGGGCATCTTGGCGGATTCAACTTCCAGTGGGCCTGGTCATCTGGCTATACCGCGGGCCAGTTTGTCTAACTGCCAGGCTGAGATGACTATTTCAGCCGCACAATGAGCATATCTGGCCGCGCATTAAACTCCCTGACTTATCATCCTTGTCTACACTGTCACGACGATAGCAATGCGTGCGTGTGCTGGACAGCAGGGTTCACCGCATTCGGGTGTAACGTTTTGGACAAGGAGTACACATGACGGTCATTCCTCGAGGTTTCCACCTGCCTATAGCAGCGTTGATGGGCACCCTCGCCCTGCCCGGTGCAGCGCAGGCAGCGGTCACAAACCCAGCGGACGCGCTTTTTTTCGGCGGCCCTGTCCTGACCATGGACGATGCCCAGCCAAACGTGGAAGCCGTCGCAGTTGATGATGGCATCATCGTCGGTGTCGGCAGCCGCGCCGAACTGGAAGCCGATTTTCTCGGACCAGAAACCCAACTGCACGACCTGCAAGGTCGCACTCTGATTCCTGGCTTTGTCGACGCTCACAGCCACTTTTCCTTTGTTGGCATCCAAGCCATCGCTGCCAACCTGTTGCCGCCTCCAGACGGCCCCGGCAGCTCGATCGCCGAGCTGCAGACAGCACTGAGGGAATACCTGGACAGCAGTTCGCGCGCGCAGGACTACGGCATACTGATCGGCTTCAACTACGATGATTCGCAGTTGCAGGAGCAGCGCCACCCCACCCGACAGGAGCTGGATGCGGTATCCACCAGCCTGCCCATCATGGCCATTCACCAGTCAGGTCATCTGGGGGTTTACAACAGCAAGGCGCTGGAAGTATTAGGAATCAATGCCGATACAGCCAATCCAGAGGGCGGTACCATTTACCGCGAGAAAGACGGCGTCACTCCTAACGGCTTGCTGGCAGAGAACGCGCATATTGGCGCCTTGCTTAAGCTGATACCCAAGTTTACGCCACAACAGAGCATCGACATGCTCACGCAGGCGCAAGACATTTACCTGGCCAACGGCTTCACCACTATTCAGGACGGCCGCACCTCACCCGATACCTTGCAAGGCCTTGCGCAGGCTGCCAAGGCGGGATACTTCAAGGTCGACGTAGTTGCTTATCCGGACCTGGTCAGCAATCTACAGAACCCTATGCTTGAAGGGCCGCTGATGTCTCGTGACTATGCCGATCACTTTCGTATCGGCGGCGTCAAACTAACCTTCGACGGCTCGCCACAAGGCAAGACAGCCTGGTTTACCCACCCTTACTTCCAGCCACCCGAGCATGAGGATGCCAACTATAGCGGTCATCCGCTATTCGCTGACGAGGCCGAAGCACGCAGGATAATGAAGCAGGCCTATGACCATGACTGGCAGGTACTGGTGCATGCAAACGGTGACGCGGCTATTGATCAACTGATCCGCCTGACCGATGCAGTGCAACAAGATATACCCGATACCAGGGATCCTCGCACCGTGCTTATTCACGGACAGTATCTGCGAGCGGATCAAATACCCGAACTGGTCAGACTCGGCATTTTCCCTTCGCTGTATCCCATGCACACTTTTTATTGGGGCGACTGGCATAGTTCATCGGTAGCCGGGCCGGAGCTGGCTAAATTTATCTCGCCGACAGGTACACTCTACCGCGCAGGAATCAAGTTCAGCATCCATTCTGATGCGCCCGTCACATTCCCCAACGCCATGCGCATCTTGCACAGTGCGACCAATCGAGTCACCCGTAGCGGCGTCATCCTGGGGCCGGAAGAGCGATTGGATGCGCTGACGACACTCAAGGCAATGACCATCTGGCCGGCCTACCAGCACTTCGAGGAAAACAGCAAAGGCTCTATTGAAAAGGGCAAGGTTGCTGACTTGGTTGTACTGTCGCAAAACCCGATCACGCTGCCGCGTGAGCAGCTACTGGAGCTGAAGGTCATGGAAACAATTAAGGACGGGGAAAGCGTGTACCGTGCAGACGCCCTCTAACTGCGCCGCGAGCGGCGCCCAGCCATAAGCGCGCCAAGCAATAGCAAGGCCAGGGCGGCGTAGAGACAACGCTGCACCAACACAGCATGACGGCTGTAAAAGCTGCCACCCGACTGTGCCGAGAAGGGTATATCGACCAGCAACTCCGCCCTTGAGAATGCCTGTGTGCTAGCAATAATTCGCCCGCTGGGAGAGATTGCAACCGAGGGACCGTTATTGATCAGATGCACCATAGGCACGCGGTTTTCCACGCCCCGTACGATGGACATATCGCGATGCTGGAAAGGTTGCGAGGTTTCACCAAACCAGTTGTCCTGGGAGAGAAACAGCAGCAGCTTTCCGGCCGCGTCAGCGCCGATGGAGTCCGCTACAAACTCGGGAAAGGCCGTCTCATAACATACCTTGGGGATCACCCGCATAGTACCGGCATTGAACTGCATATGCTCTGTACCGGCTCCCAGCGGCCGCAGATAGTCACCCATAAAAAGTTTGGTAACCTGGACAACGCCCGGAAGCTCAAAAAACGCCGGCAGGTATTCACCAAACGGCATGCGCTTGACCTTGCGATACTGCCCCGCGCGCACGCCATCGGAGGCCAACCAGGCAACGGTGTTATAGCTCACCCGCTGAGACTTCAACCAACGCGTTTCAACATCGTGAAAAAACAACGGCACGCCCCACCGCCTGACCTCTTTGGCGTAACCATCACGAACGGTGAACAGATCGTAATACCCTTTATAGCGTGCTTCAGGCCAAGCTATCCATTGTGCTCCCGCCCTCGCCAGTCGGCGGCTAGCCAGCATTTCTTCCGGCGCCTCTCGGGTAAACCCCGCACGCGGCTCAGGGATACGCCGACGCGGCGGGTCATTGGGCTGCACCAATCCAATGCGGGTCGTCTCCCAATGACGCGCCTGGGTATCCCAGTAATTCAAGGCGTATACGCCGTAGCCAAACCACAGCAGTAATACACCTGCGGCCGTCAGCATAGCGCAACCAGCCGCGCGGTCGCCGCGGTGAGCAGCCTGCAAAAAATGAAACACAAGCGTACTGAAGATCAGCATTATGATATTCAGGCCCTTGGCACCAAACAGATCTACGCCTTGCAACGCAACCAGAAAGCGAACCTGGCCTTCGGCAAAATCGGTAACGAAAAGCTGCGGAAAAACAGCCATCACGGCGGTCACTACGAGAGGAAAGGTGAGCAGGTCGAGACGCGGCAAACGCTCAGCCACCCAGCGATACAGCAGACAAGCAAAGCCCACGGCAAGCCCTGTATACAACCAGAACAGCATCGCCAGACAGGCACTAGCCAGCCATGAGAGCCCCTTGAGATGGATCATAAAGTCGATCATCCAATGGCTGGCTCCGGCAAAGCAGAGAGCACCAGCCACCCAACCAAGTAAAAAGGCTGCCGGCAGCCGGGTCCCACGCACGGCAAAGAGCAGTGGCAGACCGGCCAGCCAACCGGTCCAGAACAACGCCGGGTTAACCCAGGGAGCAAACATCATCACACCGCTGATCGCCGCCAGCAGAAAACGAGTACTCCAAGGCATGGTCAGGGTCGGCTGACCCACAGCCGGGGCATCATCCAGAAAGGTCGTGGATGGAGCATCAGACGACGACATGTAACCTCTTGTTATTATTCAGCGGTGCCCCACCAGCTTGGCACCTTGCTGCCAAGCCTCAGGATCTGGCGGTTATAGCGATGCCATGACAATAGAAGCGCCACCGCCAACGCAACATCACCCGTTAGGGTGAGTTAACCGCCAAGAGCAGGCTGGCGTGGCACGAGCGAAACCCGGTATTCTTGTTTCTTTGCTCGAAAAGGGATACTTACCCATGCCCCATTGGTTGACGGGTTTGCTGACCTGCCTGTTGATTCTGCTGAACACCCTGATTGGTATCGGCCCGATGCTGATACTGGGTATCATCAAGGTCGCTATTCCCAATACTGACCTGCGACGCCATTGCTCCAAGGGCGTCATGTGGATCGCAGAAACCTGGGCAGAGGTCAACAAGGGTATTTTTCACCTTCTGCTGCCGACCAAATGGGATGTGCGCTGCGATACTCCACTCAAAGCAGATCAATCCTACCTGGTCATCAGCAATCATCAATCCTGGGTCGATATCCCCGCGCTGGTTAACGCATTCAATCGCAAAACGCCCTACTTCAAGTTCTTCCTCAAGCGCGAGCTAATCTGGGTTCCCTTCCTGGGCCTGGCTTTCTGGGCGCTCGACTACCCCTTCATGAAGCGCTATAGCAAAGCCCATTTGGCGAAGCATCCGGAGGATCAAGGCAAGGATCTGGAGATTACCCGCCGGGCCTGCGAGAAATTTCAGAAACTACCGGTGACGGTCGTCAATTATCTGGAGGGCACACGTTTCACACCGGCCAAACATCGCCAACAACAATCGCCCTATCGCTATCTGCTCAAACCCAAGGCGGGTGGCATTGCCTTTGTCGTCGCCACGCTCGGCGCGCAAATGAGTTCAGTGCTGGACGTCACGATTCTTTACCCGGGTGACCGTCCGCCAGGCTTTTGGCGGTTGGTCAGCGGCCAAGTATCGCGCATTACCGTCGACATTCGTGGCCGCGCGCTACCCGCTGAACTGGTGGCGGGTGACTACAGTCTGGACCCGGAGTATCGCGCGCGTTTCCAGCAGTGGGTCAGCCAGCTCTGGACAGAAAAAGACCAGCTCATTGCCGAGCTGCGCCAGGAAAACGCTTAGCGGCACAAAGCTGGGCAACAATATAGTTAGTCCGGTAACCCGGCAATCACCTCACTGAGTACCTGACACGGCATATCCAATGCTTCGGCGACTTCCGCATTGCACAGCGCACCGCCGCTAACATTCAACCCATGGGCCAAATGCGCGTCATCAGCCAGTGCGCGCTTCACGCCTTTGTTGGCCAGCGCCAGCACGAAAGGCAAGGTTGCGTTATTCAGCGCCTGGGTCGAGGTACGTGCTACCGCGCCCGGCATATTTGCCACGCAGTAATGCACCACTTCGTCGACGATATACGTCGGCTGATCATGGGTCGTGGGGGCGGACGTTTCCGCACAACCGCCCTGGTCAATAGCCACATCTACCAGCACAGCCCCAGGCTGCATGCGTGCGACCAACTCTGCACTGATGAGTTTAGGCGCCGCCGCACCAGGAATGAGCACAGCGCCAATAACCAGATCGGCACCCAACAACTGTTCCTCCAGCGTCGCACCCGTTGAGTACAAGGTGTTGATGCGGTTGCCATACAGGGCATCCAGACGTCGCAAGGCGTCCGGATTCTTATCCAGCACAGTGACATCTGCACCCAGGCCAACCGCCATGGCCAAGGCATTACTCCCCACCACACCGCCGCCAAGAATAACTACCTTGCCACGCGGCACACCCGGCACCCCACCCAGCAGGACGCCGCGACCGCCTCTCGCTTTCTCCAGGCAGCCAGCGCCAGCCTGAATAGCCATACGCCCGGCCACCTCTGACATGGGTGCCAGCAACGGTAACCGCCCGTGCGCATCGGTCACCGTTTCATAGGCAATACAGATAGCGCCGCTGGCCAGCAGCTCCTCAGTCTGAACGCGATCCGGCGCCAAATGCAGATAAGTAAACAACACCTGTCCCGGCCGCAACCGGGCGCGCTCCTCGGCTTGTGGCTCCTTGACCTTAACCAGCAAGTCAGCCTGCGAGAACAGGTCATCAACTGATACCAGCTCGGCTCCCGCCTGACGGTAAAGAGCGTCGTTGTAGCCGATGGCCGTGCCCGCGTCATACTCGATGAACACCTGGTGCCCCTGCCGTACCAGTTCGCGTACCGACTGCGGCGTCAGACCCACGCGGTACTCGTGATTCTTGATCTCTTTTGGAACGCCAATCTGCATGGCTCTGCCCTCCTGACTAATCAGACCTTTAGTTACCAGTGTAGCTGGAGATAAGAGAGAAACGCCGAGAACCAAACGCAACGAAAGCCGATGATCAGCTGCTGACCAGGGATTCTGGAACAGGGTTATGCGCAGAAACGATCCGGTTACGCCCGGAGCTCTTGGCCTCGTACATGCGTTGGTCAGCCACTTTCAACAACGTACTGAGGTCATCGCCATCATCTGACAAGGTGGCGACCCCCCCGCTGAAACTGATCTGCAGCTCGGTACCGTTCAACTTCAACGGCGTTGCAAAGACCTGCTGACGCAAATGATCAGCCAACTTTGCCGCCTGCTGATGATCCGCGCCCAGCAACAAAAGAGCGAACTCTTCGCCACCCAATCGACAGACCATATCAGAACCGCGCAAACGCTCTGAGAGTTTGCCCGCAATATGCTGCAACGCCCTGTCACCTGTCTCGTGTCCATATTGATCATTGACGTGCTTGAACTTGTCGACGTCCAGCACCACCAGAGACAACGCCATTGCGCTGCGCTCGGCCTGGCTGCGTAAGCGAGTGAATTCCTCACCCATACGCATCCGATTGGCAATGCCGGTCAAACTGTCGGTACCGGCAAGCTCAATCAACCGGGCTTCATTACGCGTTCGACTACGCTCATAAATATGCGAAAAAAGCATAACGGCCAAACTGCTGAACGCCAGGTTGGTAACAATGAGCGCATTCATCGCATTTTCACCCGTTATATAGCGCACGTTGAAGGCAACAATCGCGGCTGAAATAAAGATGCATGACATCCACAGCCCACCGCGCTGCCCCAATAGCAGGTAAGAAATAATGGGGATAGTCTGAATCCAGGCAAAGACGGTGAAGGACGTATTGGGCAGCACCAAAGCGAACACCATGATGCAGAAAAAAGGAACCAGAAACGCGATTGTCCAAGCATCAAGATGCTTTGTCTTGGGAATGATGGGCAACAAACTGAAGCTGAATAAAGCATAGGCCACCTCAATGGCAGCCAAAAGATATAGCCCTCGATAGATATTTAAACCTGCAAAGGTAAAACCAAAGAGGAGCGTAAGCCACAACAGCGCGCGCAACACGGAGCGGCGATGGCTTTGATCTTGCTCAAGTTGCTCGGCCATTCTTTTCCTCTTGAAATACTCTTTTCTTGGAGCGAGGCAACAGACTTCAGAACAAAGGAGAGGACAATAGTATCCACATAACCGGAAGTAGTGCGAATAATGATCAAAAAAACGCTAACTTTTACCTCAATCGCTTCTCAATGGGCCAAGATGTTGTCATGCTGCAACACAAATCAGGTGATGGCCATCTGCCCAGAGACTAGATAGTAGCAGCGATAACCGACAATAGTGCCAAGGATCTCAAAGTGACCGCAATTTCCCTGCTGGTATGTGACGACTCCAATATGGCTCGCAAGCAGCTGATTCGGGCGCTGCCAGCAAATTGGCCATTCCGGATCACGCAAGCTACAAATGGCCTTGAGGGACTTGCAGCCATTCGTGCCGGAGCTGGGCAGGTAGTACTCCTGGATCTGACGATGCCTGAGCTGGATGGCTTCGGCGTCCTTGCGGCGCTGCGCGAAGAGGCGCTGACACCGGACGTCATCGTTGTATCCGGCGATGTGCAGGAAGAAGCCGTACGGCGGGCAAAGGCACTGGGAGCCAAGGCGTTCCTGAAAAAGCCGGCCGATCCATTACAACTTGCCGAAGCCCTAAATTCGCTCGGTGTTGAGATCCCTTTGACAGAGGCACCTGCAGAGAGCAGAGAAAGCGATCTGCATCTGCCTACCGTGTCTTTCCGAGATGCCTTTCGCGAGGTCTCGAACGTCGCGATGGGCCGCGCCGCAGAGCTGTTGGGCCGGGTACTCGGTATTTTTATCAAGTTACCTATTCCCAACGTCAACATCCTGGAAGTCGGCGAGCTGCATATGGCGTTAGCCGACGCACAGCGCGGTCAGCGCCTTTCTGCGATCTGTCAGGGCTTTATTGGCGCCGGGGTGGCCGGCGAGGCATTGCTGATATTTCATGATTCAGAGATCGGCGACGTTGCACACCTCCTGAACACGCGGGAAGATGAGAGCGCTCAGCTTGAGATGCTGCTCGATCTAGCCAGCATCATCATTGGAGCCTGCCTCAACGGCCTGTCTGAACAGCTCAATATTTCCCTTTCACAGGGCCACCCAATGGTGCTTGGGCAACATTGCCCCATTGAAGATTTGATACGCATTAATCAGCGTCGCTGGAAGCGCACCCTGGCTGTAGAGATCAGCTACGGGTTGGAAGACCTGGAGATTCATTTCGACCTGTTGCTGCTGTTCACCGAAGATTCCGTGCCTCGGCTGCGGGAAACTCTAGACTTTATGATCAACTGAAAAAGGCAAGGTGCATGGCTGCTCAGTTTGACATCAATGAACTTCACTGGCTGCTCGATATTGTGCAAAGTATCGATGTAGGCCTGGTAGTCATGGATCGCGACTACAAGATAGAAGTATGGAACAGCTTTATGGAGAACCATTCCGGCTTCGGCTCGGACAAGGTAAACCAGCAATCGCTGTTCGAGCTATTCCCGGAAATTGACCAGGCCTGGTTCACACAGAAAGTTGAAACCTCGGTGATGCTGGGTACCCGTGCCTTTACCATCTGGGAGCAGCGCCCCAACCTGTTTCGTTTCAAAAGCTACCAGCCCATCACCGGGCTGGCCGACGAGATGTACCAGAACGTTACTATCCTGCCGCTGAGCAGCATTACCGGCAAAACCGACCGCGTATGTCTGATTATCTATGACGTGACCGGCGTTGCCGTGAATAAGCGTCAGCTGGAGTCGGCCAACACCAAGCTGCAGGAATTGGCACTGCGCGATGGTTTAACCGGGCTACTCAACCGCCGCTACTGGGAAAGCTGTCTTGAGCACGAGTTCGCTCGCTACCAGCGCTACGACAATCAGGTCAGCCTGGTAATGATGGATATCGATCAGTTCAAAAAAATCAATGATAGCTTTGGCCACCAGGCTGGCGACGAAGTCATCCGCACAGCAGCAAGACTGACCGAACAGTTGGCCAGAGAGACCGACTTCTGCGGGCGCTACGGTGGTGAAGAGTTTGCCATACTGCTGCCGGATACCTCGCTGGAAGGTGCCGAGCAGTTTGCCGAGCGTCTCAGGGAGAGTATTGAGCGGCAACAGATTGAGCATCAGGGCACACCGCTGAAGTTCACTGTCAGCGTCGGCGTTGCGGGAATAACGCCCGATATTGAAAAGTATCAGGATCTGATCGAGCGCGCAGACAAAGCGCTCTATCGCTCCAAAGCAGAGGGGCGAAACCGCACGACTGTATGGCAATAAACGGCGAGCTCTCTCTCCATCCGACTTGATTGCCAGGCCCGCCAAGCGCTGACCTGCTGCTAGTAGAGAGCTGCGATCTGATACACTGCAGGCCCTTTCTTTGCGCCAGGCTTGCCCCGTGACCCAGACTTCCTTCGACTCGCTAACACTTCCTCAGGCCATGCTCGAAACCCTGCAACAAATGGGCTATGCGAGCATGACGCCGATTCAAGCAGAAGCGCTGCCGCTGATTCTGCAGGGTGATGACCTGTTAGCCCAATCACGCACCGGCAGTGGCAAGACCGCTGCATTCGGTATTGGGCTGCTTACACCGCTGAATCCTCAGTTCTTTGGTTGCCAGGCACTGGTGCTGAGCCCAACCCGTGAACTGGCAACGCAAACCGCCACAGCGCTGCGCAACCTCGCTCGGGGACTGCCCAATATCAAGATCATCACGCTCTGTGGTGGCACGCCCTTTGGGCCGCAAGCGGCCTCTCTGGAACAAGGTGCGCACGTTATCGTTGGGACCCCAGGGCGCATCCAGGACCACCTGGCCCGCGGCACCCTCAAGCTCGATAGCCTTAACTGCCTGGTACTGGACGAAGCTGATCGCATGCTCGATATGGGCTTCGTCGATCCCATACGCGAGATTATCGGCCACACGCCCAAGCGGCGGCAGACGCTGATGTTCTCCGCGACCTACCCGGCAGGGCTGAAATCCTTGGCCAGTGACTTCATGCGCAACCCCAAACAAGTCACCATCAATGACGCGAGCCCGAGCAACCCCATAACCCAGCGTTTCTACGAAATCGAAGACGCTCAACGCTTTGACGCCGTTTTGCGACTGCTGGCGGCCAATCGTCCGCAGCCATGCATCGCCTTCTGCCACACGCGCCAGCAGTGCCAGGAGCTGGCAGACTTCCTGAATGCCAACAGCATCAGTGCGCAGGCCATTCACGGCGATATGGAGCAACGTGATCGAGATCAGGTGCTGGCACTATTTGCCAACCAAAGCTGCAGTGTCCTGACCGCCACCGATGTCGCTGCGCGCGGTATCGATATTGAAGGCGTGGAAGCGGTCATCAACGTTGAACTTTCTGGCGATCCTTCGGCGCATACTCATCGCATCGGCCGCAGTGGTCGTGCCGGGCAGTCAGGCCTGGCACTCAGTCTGGTCGCACCACGTGAGCTAAAGCGCGCGCGCGCAATCGAAGACAATAGTAAAGAGCCCCTGGACTGGCAGGAGCTGGATAGCTTGCCGACCACACTCACCGAACCCCTGGTAGCACCAATGCTTACACTGGCTATCGCAGGCGGTCGCAAGGACAAGCTGCGTCCCGGCGACTTGTTGGGGGCGCTGACCGGTGAAGCCGGATTAGCGAGCGATGCTATTGGCAAAATCAGCATCAGCGACTATCAAGCATTGGTCGCTATTCGCCGGGATCAGGCCAAAAAAGCGTTAGCTCGACTGAGTGAAGGCAAGATCAAAGGCCGTCGCTTTAAAGTTCGCTTACTGTCGTAAGCGCACACGCAACGCACCTTCAGCGTAACCGGGCCGAAACGAGGGCTGTTCATGGATGCCAGTCAGCAACTGATTCTGTTGATTCTGGGTTGTACTATTGCCCTGTTCCTCTGGGGGCGCTGGCGACACGATGTGGTCGCCCTGGCCGCGCTGATGGCCTGCGTAGTAAGCGGGTTGACGCCAGCGGCTGACGCCTTTGTCGGCTTCGGCCATCCTGCAGTCATCACCGTGGCAGCAGTGTTGATTCTCAGCAAAGGCTTGCAGACCACCGGCGCTGTTGAGGCGCTGGCGCAGCGCGTCCTGCCCAAGCGCGGCGGCGCCTTGCTCAGCCTGATAGTGCTGACTCTGCTTGGCGCTTTCCTCTCCGCCTTCATGAATAACGTAGGTGCCATGGCGCTATTGATGCCACTGGCCCTGCAACTCGCTGCGCGCGAAGGGCTACCACCCGGCAAAGTGCTCATGCCCTTGGCCTTCGGCACCATTCTCGGCGGCATGACTACGCTGATTGGCACCCCACCCAACTTGATCGTAGCGGGCTTTCGCGCGCAACAGGAGCTGGGCAGCTTTGGCATGTTTGATTTCACTCCCGTGGGCCTGTCAGTTGCGGCAGCAGGGATTGTCTTTGTCGTGCTGACCAGCCGCTGGCTGGTGCCGCATCGCACGCAACCCGATGTCGGAAGTTTCGATACCGGCACCTATCTGACCGAAGTGCATATCGACGCTGACAGCAAGGCCGACGGCAAGACCCTCGCGGAAGTGGAGAAACTGCTGGACGAGAGCGATGCCCAGATTGTCGGTATGGTCCGCAACGACTTCCGCGTCACCGCCCCTATGCCCAGCCGAATACTGCATGCCGGTGACATCCTGGTTATTGAGGCAGAACCAGAGGGACTTGGCGCTTCGTTGACACGCCTTGGCTTAAAACTGGAAGAAGCGGTACCTACCAGTACGACAGAAAAACACAGCGAGTCGGAAGATGGCGACGAACACGCCGAGCAGGATGCCAACGTAAGCGATGCTAGCCGCCCGCAGGAAGATCCGGACGCGAGCGAAGAGACGAGCAAAGAAAAAAACAGCAAACCCGATCAGTCCGATGAAATAACCCTGCGCGAGTTGGCCGTTCAGCCCAGCGCAGACATTCTGGGTCGAAGCGCATCGGACATTCAACTACGCACCCGGTTTGGTATCAATTTGCTGGCGATATCGCGGCAGGGCCACAGGTCCATTCGTCGCCTGCGCTGGACCGCGATTGAAGCCGGTGACGTACTCCTGATGCAGGGACCACCAGAGGCCATCTCCGGCTTTGCCAGTGAGTATGGCTGTGTGCCGTTGGCGGCACGCAGCATTCTGATCCCTGACCGCCGCAAGGCTCTATACGCCATCAGTATTATGCTGGGGGCCATCGGTCTTGCCGCCTTTGGCATACTCCCGGCAGCCGTTGCTTTTATCGCCGGCGTGCTGGGGTACATGCTGACACGCGTCATTCCGTTACGCCGAATCTACGAGGCAGTGGATTGGCCGATTGTCGTATTGCTGGCTGCGTTAATGCCGCTGGCCGCCGCCATGGCGAGTACCGGCGCTGCTGACCTGCTGGCCAAAACGCTGCTGGAACATCTGGCTCAGGGCAATGCGATCATTGCCCTGGCGTTAATCCTGATCGTCACCATGACGCTATCCGACTTCATGAACAACGCGGCTACCGCCGCCGTCATGTGCCCCATCGCCTTGAGCGTGGCCGGGCAGTTACACGTCAATGCCGACAGCTTTCTGATGGCCGTGGCGATAGGCGCCTCCTGCGCCTTTCTGACACCTATTGGCCATCAGAACAATACCCTGATCCTCGGTCCCGGTGGCTTTCGCTTCGGCGATTACTGGCGCCTCGGCTTGCCACTGGAGCTGCTGGTCGTTACCGTCAGCATTCCCATGCTGCTGTGGGTGTGGCCGCTATGAATCCTCGACCAGCGTAAAGTCCTCCTTGAAGCGCACCGCGCAATCCGGACAGGTAAAACTGTCCGGCAACGCCTCCCAGGGCGTACCCGGCGCGAATCCCTGATGGGGATCACCCTGCGCTTCGGCATACTCGTAGTCACATTCCGGGCAACGGTATCGCGTCATGCCAAAACCTCCTCTGGCACCTGTTCTTGCGGCCCCAGATTGTAGCGGCGCATCAACATCTCTTTCTTCGCCGGCAAGAAATTGATGCGCTCCGGATCACGATCAACCGCAGCGAGCAGGCGTTTATCCATCACCTTAGCCCAGAGCTGCGGGAAGTAGGCCAGCAGGTACATACCAAAGTAGCCATTCGGTAAACGTGGCAGATCGGGGAAGTCACGTAGCGACTGATATCGCCGTGTTGGGTGAGCGTGATGATCAGAGTGACGCTGAAGATGAAAAAGCGCCCAATTGGAAAACAGGTGATTGCTGTTCCACGAATGGTGCGGCTGGCAACGCTCGTAGCGCCCGTTCGCCTGCTTGTTACGCAACAGGCCGTAATGTTCGATGTAATTGGCCTGAGTCAATTGGAAAGCGCCCCAAAAGGCAATCAGCAGCATGATTGGCAGCATCTCGATACCCAGCCAGGCAATCAGCCCACCATAGAGCACAGCACTGATCAGCGCAGGCTGCAGAATCTCGTTTTCCAGACTCCATACCGACTTGCCGCAGCGATCCAGCCGCTGAGCTTCAAGATCCCAGGCACGAAAGAAGGCGCCGGGCATCTCGCGAAACACAAAACGGTAAATACTCTCGCCCATGCGAGCTGAAGCGGGATCCTCCGGAGTAGCCACATCGCGATGATGACCGCGGTTATGCTCTACAAAAAAGTGCCCATAACAGCCCAAAGCCAGAGTAATCTTTGCCAACCAGCGCTCCAGCGATGTCTTCTTGTGCCCCATCTCATGCCCGAGATTCAGGCCAAAACCGAGCGAGCCGCCGGTCGCCAGAATGACAGCCAGAGTTCCATACCAGGGCAGATCGTGGGTACCGAGAAAAATGATATTGACCAGAAAGCTGATCCACAGAATGGGCACCAGAGCGTAGGTCACATAACGGTAGTAGCTATCGGCCTCGAGGGCGGGAACCGCCTCTTCCGGCGGATTACTCAGATCTTCTCCCAGCACGCCGTCCAGCATGGGGATTACGACGTAGCCGAACAGGGTCGACAACCACAGCCAGATGATCTGCGGCGACACCAGCATATAAAGCAACGGACCGACCAGTGCCAGCCCTGGCACCATCAACGAAAACAGCCAAAGGCGGCGTTTGCGGTCCACGTAGCCTGAAAGGCCATTATCTTGCGCAGCAGTTGCAGTCATGCAGTCATCCTCTTGTTGTTATGGCTATGACCGTCCTATCTTCTGCTCAGCCGTTAACCGCAACACCCGTTGCAACCGGCAAATTATCGTCATATTGTGACAACAGCTACTGCCGCCAACTCATAAAACACAACAAGGTTCAGTATGCAGTCCAACCAATTCTGGCTCAGCCCGGCTGTTCATCCCGTATACGCTCGATTGGTCTACGCCGAGTTGTTACGTCAGGGGCTGAGTAGCGAACAGATACAGGCCGACAGCCCGCTAGACTGGGACGCGCTACTGCACAGCAATCACTTCCTTAACATGAGCAGCCTGCAAAGCCTTTTAGCTAGCGCCATCAGGCTTAGCGGCTGTCCCTGGCTGGGCTTTGCGGTAGGCATGCACACCGACGTTAGCGCGCATGGCCCAGCGGGCTACGCCGCGGTCACCGCCAACACCATTGGCGAAGCCATCGGCCTCACCGAACACTACAGCAGCCTGCGCCAGCACTTGGGCGCTTTCCGATGGGAGCGCAAGCAGCCACCCGTACTGGTGCTGGACGAGTCGCGGATGCCCGCAGCCATTCGCGAGTACCTGTTGGGCCACTTCACTACTGCCCTGCTACGCCTACTGGAAACCCTTGGCGGCCAGCCGCTGCATGACGTCATCCGCATTGACTGGCCGCTGCCAGAACCGGACTGGTCGAAAGAGATTAGAGGTTACGCGCGCGACTGGCGCTTCGATGCAGATGCCCTGCGTATCCACCTACCAGCGGGGCTAATGGAGGAGCCGTGCCTTGGCGCGGATAGCGAGGCTTGCCAGCACGCTGTACGTGATTGCGAACATCAACTTCAGCGCCTGCAACGTGGCGGCGCACTAAGTGAACGCATAAAGCAGCGGTTGCTGGAATGTGAGCAAGACTACCCCACGCTAGCGCAAATGGCCGAACAGGAACACGTCACCGCGCGCACCCTGATTCGCCATTTGCACAGCGAGGGGAGTAGCTATCAGCAGATTATGGATAGATTGCGCAGTGAGCAAGCGGGTTGGCTGCTCGCCCATACCGAACTAAGCGTAGAGCGCGTAGCAGAAAAGCTGGGTTACCAGGACACCAGCAACTTCAGCCGCACGTTTCGCCGCTGGTACGGCGCGACACCAAAAACGTATCGCGCCCAATTTCAGCGGGACAAAACACAGCGGCCAAGCGACTGATTTCAATTACCGGGAGTGACCCGTAACACGCTGCCATTGGCGCTATCCGTCAACAGATAGACAGCCCCATCCGGCCCGGTGCGTACATCACGAAAACGAGCACCCAACTCCTTGAATAGACTCTCCTGCTCAACCACTTCGGTACCATCGAGCACTACCCGGCGGACTTCCCGTCCGGCCAATGCAGACACCAGCAGATTGCCTTGCCACTGCGGAAACAGTTCGCCGCGGTACAGGGTCATACCCGAGGGCGCGATGGACGGAGTCCAGTACAGCAGCGGCTGCTCAAGCCCTGGCAGCTCGGTATAGGGCGATATCTGCGCACCATCGTAATCGATGCCATAGGTGATTTTTGGCCAACCGTAGTTCTTGCCCGCTTCGATCAGGTTGACTTCGTCACCACCGCGCGGCCCATGCTCGTTACTAAAAATACGTTGCGTCTGCGCGTCGTAAAGAATCGCCTGCACACTGCGGTGGCCAATACTGAACAGCTCTGGCTGTGCGCCATCCTGAGCGACAAAAGGGTTATCCTCAGGCGCCGAGCCATCGCGGTTCAGGCGCACAATACTGCCCAGATGGTTAGCCGTATTCTGCGCCTGTTCGCGGTAATCGAAACCATCACCCAGGGTTAGCAGCAGGGTGTCGTCCGGCAGAAAAGCCATGCGCCCGCCGTAATGTGCGCTGCCCTTCTTGGCTGGCTGCACGCGAAAGATTTCCTGGGTATTTTCCAGCGAAGTGCCATTAAAACGCGCCGACGCGAGGCAAGTATGGTTGGCTTCGATGGTACCGCAGGCATAACTCATGAACAGCTCACCCGACTGCACAAAATCCGGGGCCAGGGCCAACCCCATCAGCCCCGCCTGACTGTTGACGAACGCTTCCGGCACGCCGGCAATGGGTTCAGCCTGCAACTTACCCTCGGCATTGATTAAACGCAGACGTCCCGCGCGCTCGGTGACCAGCATGCCGCCATCCGGCAGAAACGCCAGCGCCCAGGGGAAGGACAGACCCTCGGCAACCGTTTCGACCTGGTAGTCTGCGGCCTGAACACCCGAGCCTGCCGCCAGCAAGAGCGCTGCGCCAAAAACAGATTTACTCAACATTGTTGTATTCTCCTCGGGCCAGCAAGTCAGCCCAGCACCCGCAGCCCGCGCCGCGCTTTAGGTTTAGTCAGGCGACCAAATAGCCAGCTAGCAATCCCCACCGCCAACATCATGCATAGCAAGCCGGCGGTACCGCGCGTAGCAGCAATAAATGTGGGCATCGGCAACAGGTAATTGGCCAGGGTAAAGGCGACCCAAATACCGCCGCCACCAGCCAGCAGGTACAGCAGGCCGCGCCACGGCTTGAAGATACGCCCCAGGCCCTCTGCTACCGGTAACGCCAGCAGCAGAGTCGCGGCCACCATTACGGAAAACAAGGGTGTAAAATGCAACAGGTCATGCCAACTGGTAGCGAGGCGCGTTGACAATTCAACCGGCACGCCCATTTCCTGCAGAAAAAACAGGTTGAACTGGGTTTGCACCAAGCTGCCAAGCACTGTGCCCAGTGCCACGCTCAGCAGATAGCAAAAGAGGATCCGCAAGACGGATGCTAGCTTCATTCTTATTGTTCCTGATCAGTCAGTAATGGGGTGTCACGTCAATCTGCAGCAGGGCCTTCAGGCAGTTCGGGTAGATTGCGCAGCCCCTGCTCATAAGCCTGATTATCA
Organism: Pseudomonas sp. 5Ae-yellow; assembly: GCF_014077575.1. Classification (NCBI taxonomy): domain Bacteria; kingdom Pseudomonadati; phylum Pseudomonadota; class Gammaproteobacteria; order Pseudomonadales; family Pseudomonadaceae; genus Pseudomonas; species Pseudomonas sp. 5Ae-yellow. The sequence continues at coordinate 344,038 of NZ_JACGWE010000001.1, forward strand.
AACGGCTGATCTGTGTCCAGCATCACGCCTATGCAGTGGGCCAGTATCTGGGCCATCAACTCAAGACTTTCATCATGGCCATACCCTACCAGCGTCAATTTGTTCAGCGTGGCTTGGGCCGCGGCCGGCTCGCCACTGGCAAGTTGGTTTTCAACGGCCTCGATCAGTTTGCTCTGGGCAAACGCCTCATCCGGTTCTTCATCAATTGGCTGCATGTCATTTTCTCCGAGCCACAAGGTAACAAGGCGGCCGAAGCCGCCCTGCTGAAAGCGCTTAGTTGATCTTGGGATCAAGCTCGCCGCGGGCGTAACGCTCAAACATGTCATCCAGGCAGATCGGCTTGATCTTGGATGCATTACCGGCAGTACCAAAGGCCTCGTAACGAGCGATGCAGACATCACGCATAGCGTCGACTGTCTTCGCCAGGAACTTGCGCGGGTCAAACTCGCTCGGGTGCTCAGCCAGGAAGCGGCGGACGGCGCCAGTCGAGGCAAGACGCAGGTCGGTATCAATATTCACCTTGCGCACGCCAAACTTGATGCCCTCAACGATTTCTTCTACCGGCACACCATAGGTCTCGGGGATTTCACCGCCAAACTCGTTGATGATTTTCAGCCACTCCTGTGGCACGGAAGAAGAGCCGTGCATAACCAGGTGCGTATCCGGAATACGCTTGTGGATCGCCTTGATCTGCTCAATTGCCAGAATATCGCCTGTTGGCGGACGGGTGAACTTGTAGGCGCCATGGCTGGTACCAATCGCAATGGCCAGCGCATCAACCCCGGTCTGCTTGACGAAATCAGCCGCTTCTTCCGGATCGGTCAGCATCTGGCTGTGGTCGAGAATACCTTCGGCACCAATACCATCTTCTTCGCCGGCCTGACCGGTTTCCAGGCTACCCAGGCAACCCAGCTCGCCTTCAACCGAAACACCACAGGCGTGGGCCATTTCAACGGTGCGACGAGTCACATCGACGTTGTACTCATAATCCGTTGGCGTCTTGCCGTCGGTACCCAGAGAGCCGTCCATCATCACCGACGAAAAACCCAACTGAATGGAACGTTGGCAAACGCCCGGGCTGGTGCCGTGATCCTGGTGCATACAAACCGGGATGTGCGGAAACTCTTCAATCGCAGCCAGAATGAGGTGGCGCAGGAAAGGCGCACCCGCATATTTACGCGCGCCAGCAGACGCTTGCACGATCACCGGAGAGTCGGTTTTATCCGCCGCTTCCATGATGGCTCGCATCTGTTCCAGATTGTTGACGTTGAAGGCAGGTACGCCGTAGCCGTATTCGGCAGCGTGGTCGAGCATCTGGCGCAAACTGATGAGGGCCATAATTAATCTCTCCGTAAAAGTTATCTAGAGCGGCAAACTGCCAACGAATCTGCTGACAGTTTACTCATCTCACTCAAGCTTGGTCACCCCTTTGCTGGCGACACCGGCAAGGGGGCTAATTGATCCAGGTTTGCTGCTGCCCGCTCAGCGGGCACGCTCTTCGAGTATTTCGACCGCTGGCAAGGCCTTACCCTCAACAAACTCGAGGAAAGCGCCGCCGCCAGTGGATATGTAAGAAATTTGGTCGGCCACGCCATACTTGTCGATTGCGGCAAGGGTGTCACCACCGCCAGCAATCGAGAATGCAGGGCTCGCCGCAATAGCTAATGCCAGCGCCTTGGTGCCCTCACCAAACTGATCGAACTCAAACACGCCGACCGGACCATTCCACAGAATAGTACCGGACGACTTGAGTAATTCGGCGAACTGCGCCGCCGTCTGCGGGCCAATATCCAGAATCATGTCGTCTTCGGCGACATCAGCCACCGCCTTGACCGTGGCTTCGGCATCTTCTGCAAAAGCCTTGGCAACCACCACATCGACCGGCAACGGCACGCTGACCTTGGCGGCAATCGCCTTGGCCGTTTCAACCAGGTCAGCTTCATAAAGCGACTTGCCAACCGGCAAACCGGCAGCAGCCAGGAAGGTATTGGCGATCCCGCCACCAACAATCAGTTGATCGCACTTCTCAGACAGAGAATTGAGCACGTCGAGCTTGGTCGACACCTTGGAACCAGCAACGATCGCGGCCATCGGCCGCGCGGGCTTATCCAATGCCTTGCCCAACGCATCGAGTTCAGCAGCCAACAAGGGGCCGGCGCAGGCAATGCGGGCAAACTTGGCGACGCCATGGGTCGAACCCTGAGCGCGATGCGCGGTACCAAAGGCATCCATAACGAAGATGTCGCAGAGCGCGGCATATTCTTGCGCCAGGGTATCGGTATTTTTCTTTTCGCCGCTGTTGAAACGGACGTTCTCAAGCAAAACCACCTTGCCGGGCTCAACGCTAACGCCACCCAGGTAATCGCGCACCAACGGCACCTCACAGCCCAAGGCCTTGCTCAAATAAGCGGCTACCGGCGCCAGGCTGTTCTCTTCACTGAACACGCCTTCTTCCGGACGGCCCAGATGCGAGCAGACCATCACGGCCGCGCCCTGTTCCAGCGCCAGCTTGATGGTCGGCAAGGCGGCAAGAATGCGTGCGTCGCTCGCGACCTGCCCGTTCTTTACCGGCACGTTGAGATCTTCACGAATGAGTACACGCTGGCCCTTGAGGTCCAGCTCCTGCATGGTGAGTACGGTCATAGCCCGCTCCTTGTAATTAACTAAGAATTTTTGCAGATCAACGCGCTAAAAGCCGTCAGTCTTCGCGCCGCAACCAATAGCGCGCAACATCCAGCATGCGATTGGCAAAGCCCCACTCGTTATCAAACCAGACCAGCAAATTAACCAGCCGGGGACCGGACACCCGAGTCTGGCTGGCATCTATCACCGCGGAATGGGGATCATGATTGAAATCGCAACTGGCGTGCGGTAATTCGGTGTAATCCAACAACCCGGCGAGCGGCCCTTCAGCGGCCTCACGGAGCAGCCGGTTAACCTCCGCAGCACTGGTGTCGCGGGTGGTCTGCAGGGTTATGTCCAACGCTGAGACGTTCACGGTGGGCACGCGCACCGCTTTGGCCTGGATACGACCTGCCAACTCAGGCAGCAGACGCTCAATGCCGCGAGCCAGGCCGGTGGATACCGGAATAATCGACTGGAAGGCAGAGCGCGTGCGACGCAGATCGGTATGATGATAAGCATCGATCACCGGCTGATCGTTCATCGCCGAATGGATAGTAGTGATGGACACATAATCCAGCCCCAGCTGTTCGTTCAGCAACTTGAGTAGCGGCACACCACAGTTGGTCGTGCAGGAGGCATTGGAGACCAAGCGCGCATCGCTGGGCAACTGATGCTGATTGACACCGTAGACCAGAGTCGCATCCACCGCCTGCTCGTTGGCCATTGGCTGAGAGAAGAGCACTTTCGGCACGCCAGCATGGATAAAACGCAGGCCCTGTTCGCGCGTAGTGTACTGCCCCGAGCACTCCAGCAGCAGATCGACCCCTAGTCCGTGCCAGTCGATGCCCTCGGGCTCGGCTTGGCGCAGCACGCGAATCGGACTGCCGTTGATCAGCAGGTCATCCCCGGCGAGTTTTACGTCACCGGGAAAACGTCCATGGGTCGAATCAAAGCGCGTCAGATATTCAATGCTCTCGCGATCAGCAAGATCGTTCAGCGCAACTATCTGCAGGTGTTCGTCGCCGCGTTCATGCAACGCACGCAGCACGCAGCGACCAATGCGGCCGTAACCGTTCAGGGCGATTCGATAAAGGGGACGAGCAGACATTCAGCGACTCCAGTCAGCTGAAAGCCAGAAGCTGGAAGCTGGAAGCAACCCCTAACTCCGCAGTAAGCTGCGGATGGTTTTAACTTCCAGCTGACAGCTTCGAGCTTCAGGCTCTAATCTTCCAACAACTCTTCAGCCGCCAGGAGCACGTTCTGCAGAGTAAATCCAAACTCTTCGAACAGCGCGTTGGCCGGGCCGGACTCACCGAACGTCTGCATGCCGATAACACGACCATCCAGACCAACGTACTTGTACCAGAAGTCAGCGTGGGCCGCTTCGATGGCAATGCGCGCACCGACTTCCAACGGCAGTACGGCCTGCTTGTACTCGGCGTCCTGCTGATCAAACACACTGGTAGACGGCATGGATACGACGCGCACGTTCTTGCCCTGCTCTGTCAGTGATTCCCAAGCCTGAACCGCGAGACCGACTTCGGAACCGGTGGCGATCAGGATCAGCTCGGGCTCACCATGACAGTCCTTGAGTACATAGCCACCACGGGCAACATCGGCCAACTGAGCCGCGTCCCGCTCCTGATGCTGCAAATTCTGCCGTGAGAACACCAGGGCACTGGGACCGTCGGCACGCTCAATTGCGTACTTCCAGGCAACCGCAGACTCGACCGCATCGGCCGGACGCCAGGTATCCAGGTTCGGCGTGGTACGCAGGCTGGCCAGTTGCTCGATCGGCTGGTGCGTAGGGCCGTCCTCGCCCAGACCAATAGAGTCGTGGGTGAATACATAAATCACCCGCTGACGCATCAGCGCCGACATGCGCACGGCATTGCGTGCGTACTCCATAAAGATCAGGAAGGTCGCGCCGTAGGGCACAAAACCGCCGTGCAGGGCGATACCATTCATGATGGCGCTCATACCGAACTCGCGCACACCGTAGAACAGATAATTGCCAGAGGCATCATCGGCACTAACACCCTTGCAGTCTTTCCACAGGGTCAGGTTGGAACCGGCCAGGTCAGCCGAGCCGCCGAGCAGCTCAGGCAACATCGGGCCAAAGGCGTTCAAGCTGTTCTGACTGGCTTTACGGCTGGCAATGGTTTCGCCCTTGTTGGCAACGTCCGCGACATAGGCTGCAGCCTGCTCGCTGAAGTTGGCTGGCAACTCACCGGCCATACGGCGCAACAACTCTGCGGCCAGCTCAGGGTAAGCGTTCTGATAAGCAGCAAAGCGGTCATTCCAGGCCGCCTCGGCCTTGGCGCCAGCCTCGTGGGCATCCCACTCCGCCTTGATATCGGCCGGAATGTCGAAAGCAGCGTGCGGCCAGTTCAGCGCCTCGCGGGTCGCCACGATCTCAGCGTCACCCAGGGCGGCACCATGGCAGTCTTCCTTGCCCTGCTTGTTTGGTGAGCCGAACCCAATGATGGTCTTGCAGCAGATCAGCGTCGGCTGGTCGGTGTTTTTGCGCGCGGTTTCGATGGCGGTCTTGATTTCGTCGGCATCGTGACCGTCAACATTGCGAATCACCTGCCAACCGTATGCCTCAAAGCGCTTGGGCGTATCGTCGGTGAACCAGCCTTCTACTTCACCATCGATCGAAATACCGTTGTCATCATAGAAAGCAACCAGCTTGCCCAAGCCCAGGGTCCCTGCCAGCGAGCTGACTTCGTGCGAGATCCCCTCCATCAGGCAGCCGTCACCCATAAATACATAGGTATGGTGATCGACTACTTTGTGACCATCGCGGTTGAACTGCGCAGCAAGCACCTTCTCTGCAATAGCCATACCCACCGCGTTCGCCAACCCCTGACCCAGCGGGCCGGTAGTGGTTTCAACGCCAGGCGTATAGCCATATTCCGGATGCCCCGGTGTTTTACTGTGCAGTTGGCGAAAGCTTTTGATGTCGTCGATGCTGACGTCATAGCCAGTCAGGTGCAGCAACGAGTAAATCAGCATCGAGCCATGACCGTTGGACAGCACAAAGCGGTCACGGTCGGCAAACTTGGGATTGGCGGGGTTGTGCTTGAGGAAGTCACGCCACAGAACCTCGGCGATATCCGCCATGCCCATGGGCGCTCCGGGATGGCCGCTATTGGCTTTCTGCACAGCATCCATACTGAGGGCTCGAATGGCATTGGCTCGGTCACGACGGCTGGGCATGGAAAACTCCTGAGGCTGACAAGGCTTAGGCAAGCAACCGCAATAAGCGGCTGGCCAGAAAATGAGGCGGGCATTTTCGCGCAAACGACGCCAGCGGGCAATGAAAACCCCGTAAACCCCTGTGCAAAGGCCAGAACAGGCAGACGAATGGCGATCAATATCTATATCAAAACATTTTGATATAGCGCTTGCAGGCACCCAGCATCAGAACTACACTGCTTCGCATGAACCAAATCGCGCACATCGATGCCGCCTTACCCAACCCAACCGACGCGCTGGCTGCTTTCTGCAAGGCCATCGGCGACGCCTTGCGGCTGGATATTTTGCGCGTCCTGCGTAACGACTCCTTCGGCGTGCTCGAGCTAGCGCAGATCTTTGCCATGCGCCAATCCGGCATGAGCCACCACCTCAAGGTGCTGGCCAACGCGGGACTGGTCAGCACGCGCCGCGAGGGCAACTCAATTTTTTATCGCCGCAGCCTGCCTGCAGCCGACATCAGCTGGCATCAACTACATGCACAGCTGCTCATCGAACTGGATGCCCTGCCCCTTGAGCCGCCGCTGCAGGCGTCGATTGGCCTGGTCCATAGCCAGCGCGCAGAGTTGTCGCGTCAGTTCTTTGCCCGCTTTGCCGATGGCACACCGGCGCAGCAGGATCTTATTGCGCACTTTGGCCTGTATCGCGAGCCACTGCTGGCATTGATCGATACCCTGGCGTTACCAGCGCGGGCAGTGGCGATTGAGGTAGGTCCTGGCGAGGGCGGTTTTCTGCCTAGCCTGGCTGCAAAATTTGCGCAGGTCATTGCACTGGATAATGCCGAGTCCATGCTGGAACGCGCACGCCAGCACTGCAGCGATGCAGGATTAAACAATGTGGCGTTCTTCCTGACCGATGCGTTGGCACCACAACAGCTACCCTTAGCTGACTGCCTGGTGTGCAATATGGTGTTGCACCACATGCCCGCTCCGGCTGAAGCACTGAAACGTTTTGCTGATTTACTCAAACCAGGCGGCAGCCTGGTATTGACCGAACTCTGCAGCCACGATCAAAGCTGGGTGCGCGATAGCTGCGGCGATCTCTGGCTGGGCTTCGATCAGGACGATATTGCCCGCTGGGCACAGGACGCCGGACTCATCTCCGGCCTCAGCCAATACATTGGCCTACGCAACGGCTTTCAATTACAGCTGTTGCAACTGGCCAAACCCGAACCATCCCCTTCCGAGGAAAGGATACACGCATGAGCGACTACTCGATTTTCACCTCTGAGTCGGTTTCCGAGGGTCATCCCGATAAGCTGGCCGACCAGATCTCCGATGCCGTACTGGATGCCATTCTCGCTGAGGACAAGTTCGCCCGCGTGGCGTGCGAAACCATGGTGAAAACCGGTGTCGCCATCGTTGGCGGTGAAATCACTACTACCGCCTGGGTCGACCTGGAAGACCTGGTTCGCAGCGTCATCAAGGACATCGGCTACACCTCTTCCGACGTCGGTTACGATGCTGATACCTGCGGCGTCATCAATATCATCGGCAAGCAGTCACCCGACATTGCCCAGGGCGTTGATCGGCAGAAACCGGAAGACCAGGGCGCCGGTGACCAGGGCCTGATGTTTGGCTACGCCAGTAACGAAACCGATGTGCTGATGCCCGCGCCTATTACCTTTGCCCATCGCCTGGTCGAACGCCAGGCTGAAGCGCGCAAGAACGGCACGCTCGACTGGCTGCGTCCGGATGCCAAATCACAGGTGACCTGCCGCTATGAAAACGGCATTGTTACCGGCATCGACGCTATCGTGCTGTCCACCCAGCACAACCCCGAAATCAGCCAGGCTGATTTGCGCGAAGCCGTGATGGAAGAGATCGTCAAGAAGGTACTCCCGGCTGAGCTACTGCACGCAGACACCCAGTACCACATCAACCCGACCGGCAAGTTCGTGATTGGCGGTCCGGTAGGCGACTGCGGCCTGACCGGTCGCAAGATCATCGTTGATACCTACGGCGGCATGGCCCGTCACGGCGGCGGCGCCTTCTCTGGCAAAGACCCGTCCAAGGTTGACCGCAGCGCCGCCTATGCCGGCCGCTATGTCGCCAAAAACATCGTTGCCGCCGGCCTGGCCGACAAGTGCGAGATTCAGGTGTCCTACGCCATCGGCGTAGCGCAGCCGACCTCGGTATCCATCAATACGTTCGGCACTGGCAAGATCAGCGACGACAAGATCATCAAATTGATTCGTGATCACTTCGACCTGCGCCCGTATGCCATTACCCGCATGCTCGACCTGCTACACCCGATGTATCGTGCCACCGCAGCTTACGGCCACTTTGGTCGCACGCCGGTAGAGATGACAGTCAAAGGCGACACCTTTACTGCCTTCCCATGGGAGAAGACAGATAAGGCGGCCGACCTTCGCGCTGACGCTTGAAGCTTGCAGCTGACGATTACCGCCGCTCAGCGCCGATAATCGTCATGGCACGCTTTGCAGGCCTGCTGCACCGCACGCAGCTGATCTGAAACCTGCCCAGGGCCACGGACGCCGCCTTGGGTAGCAGCGGTAAGGTCAGCAACACTCGATTTAAAGTTGTTGATGGCCAGCTCAAAACCCTCAGGGTCGGACCAGATGTCCGCCTTGGCGCGATTGGGCTCAGGCTCTTCGCCAGGCTCGGGGAAATAAGCCCAAGGCTGGTCAGCCAGTTCGGCCAGTTGTTTTGCATGCTCGGCAAAGGCCGGGCCAGCAAAGGGCAAACGATCAGACAGCATGCCGCCCATGGGCTCGCTTTGCTTGATCATCAGTTTGAACAACGCCTGGCGTTTGCCTTCAGGCGAATTGGGGTCTGCTTTGTTATTACAGCCGACCAATGCCGCGCCCAAAAGCGCGACTACAACAAGTTTTCGGTATGGAACAGCGATCATGTTTCATCCAGACAGCTAAATGAGGGGCGACATTATCCTCCCTCGATCAGTTCCGGCCAAGGCTATGCGCTCATTGAGCTAGCCTTACGGAAGAATTCGACCCTCTGCGAGGGGCGCTGCAGCAGCCATTTCAGGGGCTGCCAGGCTCGCACGGGGCATGTGACATTTAACCGCGCCCATTCGAATTAACGAATGGAGAAACCACATGAGTGCTGTTATGAACACTGCCGATTTTACCGACTTTAAAGTCGCTGATATTTCCCTGGCCGATTGGGGCCGCCGTGAAATCATTATTGCCGAATCAGAAATGCCGGCACTGATGGCCATGCGTCGCAAGTATGCCGACGAACAACCACTGAAAAACGCCAAGATTCTTGGCTGCATTCACATGACTATTCAGACTGCCGTACTGATCGAAACCCTGGTCGCACTGGGCGCCGAAGTACGCTGGTCCAGCTGCAACATTTTCTCTACCCAGGATCAGGCCGCTGCAGCCATCGCTGCTGCCGGTGTGCCCGTATTCGCCTGGAAGGGTGAGACTGATGCCGAATATGAATGGTGTATCGAGCAGACTATCCTCAAGGATGGCCAGCCGTGGGAAGCCAACATGGTGCTGGACGACGGTGGCGACCTGACCGAAATCCTGCATAACAAATATCCCGCTATGCTGGACAAGATCCACGGCGTCACCGAAGAGACCACCACCGGTGTTCACCGTCTGCTCGATATGCTGAAAAAAGGCATCTTGAAAGTACCGGCGATCAACGTCAATGACTCGGTCACCAAGAGCAAGAACGACAACAAGTATGGCTGCCGTCACAGCCTGAACGACGCTATCAAGCGCGCCACCGACCACTTGCTGTCTGGCAAGCAGGCGCTGGTAATCGGCTACGGTGACGTCGGCAAAGGCTCCGCTCAGTCCCTGCGTCAGGAAGGCATGATCGTCAAGGTTTCCGAAGTCGATCCGATCTGCGCCATGCAGGCTTGCATGGACGGCTTTGAGCTGGCCTCGCCCTACATCAACGGTCTGAACGACGGTAGCGAAGGCAGTATCGACCGCGCCCTGCTGGGCAAGATTGATCTGCTGGTCACCACCACCGGCAACGTTAACGTCTGTGACGCCAACATGCTCAAGGCACTGAAAAAACGCGCTGTGGTCTGCAACATTGGTCACTTCGACAACGAAATCGACACGGCCTTTACCCGCGCAAACTGGCACTGGGAAGAGGTCAAGCCACAGGTACACAAGCTGCATCGTACTGGCAAAGACAACTTCGATGCCGCCAACGATGACTACCTGATTCTGCTGGCCGAGGGTCGTCTGGTTAACCTGGGTAACGCAACCGGTCACCCCAGCCGCATCATGGATGGCTCTTTCGCCAACCAGGTACTGGCGCAAATCCACCTGTTCAAGCAGGGCTTTGCCAACCTCAGTGACGCGGACAAAGCCGATCACCTGCGTGTTGAAGTGCTGCCCAAGCAGTTGGACGAAGAAGTCGCACTGGAGATGGTCAAAGGCTTTGGTGGCGTTATTACCAAGCTGACCCAGACCCAGGCCGATTACATCGGGGTCACCGTCGAAGGCCCGTTCAAGCCGGATAGCTACCGTTACTGATTAGCTGCAAGCTGCAAGCTGCAAGCTAAATCAGGGTGGGTTTTACGTTTTGCCAGCCAAGCTCTCGCTGGCGGCAATAACGTAAAACTTACCGGCACACATTGCCTTTACGCTTGAAGCTTGCGGCTTGAAGCTTGAAGCTAAAAACCTCCCTGTAAGACAAAGGGCAGTACCCGAATGAACCAAACCATTATCAACAAACCAATCAGCTTCGAGTTTTTCCCGACCAAGACCGACGCCGGTCATGCGAAGCTGATTGCTGCTGGCCACGCGCTGGCCGCAGAAAAACCCGAGTTTTTCTCGGTCACCTACGGCGCTGGTGGCTCAACCCGCGATCGCACGCGTAAAACCGTGTTGCAACTCGATAGCGAAGTAAAGGTTGCTACTGCGCCGCATCTGTCCTGCGTTGGCGACTCACTGGAAGACTTGCGTACTCTACTTGGCGAATACCGCGAAGCAGGTATCAAACGCATCGTCGCCCTGCGCGGCGACCTGCCCTCCGGCATGGGCCAGGCATCAGGTGAATTGCGCTACGCCAACGAGCTGGTCGAATTCATTCGCCAGGAAACCGGGGATCACTTCACCATCGAGGTTGCAGCCTACCCGGAAGCACACCCCCAGGCGCCGCACTTCGAGGCCGATCTCAAGAATTTTGTACGCAAGGTACAGGCGGGGGCTGATAGCGCCATTACCCAGTACTTCTTCAACGCTGACTGCTACTTTCACTTTGTTGAGCGTGCGCGCAAAGCCGGTGTTGAAGTCCCTATCGTGCCCGGCATCATGCCCATCACCAACTACAGCAAGCTGGCGCGCTTCTCTGACGCCTGTGGCGCCGAAATTCCGCGCTGGATTCGCAAGCAGTTGGAGTCCTATGGCGACGACAGCCAGAGTATTAGCTCGTTCGGTACCGAAGTGATCAGTCAGATGTGCGAACGTCTGCTCGAAGGCGGAGCACCCGGCCTGCATTTTTATACACTCAACCAGGCAGAACCCAGTCTAGACATCCTGCGCAACCTGCAGACTGGCTAATCAGCAGCTACAATAGAGCGATGCTATACCGTCGCCTATTACTGTCATTGCTTCTCATACCCGGCCTGTCGCTGGCAGCCAACCTGAAGGTTGTCAGCGAACCCTGGGTGCCCTACATTTTTGAGCAGGATGGGGAGCTGCAGGGCGTAGACTATGAGATAGTGCAAGCGGTCTTTCGACGCATGGGGTACAGCGCCGATTGGGAGCTAATGCCCTGGAAGCGCGCGATACTCAGCGTCAGAACCGGTCGCGCAGATGCTATTCTGGACATACTGGCAACCAGAGAACGACGTGAATATCTGATATTTCCCTCTGAGCATTTATCAAACAATGTCTCGGTGCTCTTTTATGCCCGCAAGCACCCTCACCCCTACGCCAACCTGCACAGCCTGACGGGTCTCACTGTCGGCGTTGCGCCAGCCTATACCTATGGTAATCCTGCCTTTATTTCGGCCCGTTTTTTTACCCGCGAACCAGCGCCAACAGTAGAAGCCAACCTGCTAAAACTACTCAACCAACGCATCGATCTGGCCGTTATAGACAAGCGTGCCGGGCTCTATACCCTGAGGCAACTAGGCCTGGAAACGGAGATTGGCTTCGACCCGCAACCCATCGGCAGCGGCAAGCTTTATCTTGCCTTTCACCGCAGCGCGGCCAACCTGGAGCTGGGCAATGCTTTCAGCGCTGAGCTTGAGCGCTTCAAACAGAGCGATGAATACCGTCAAATTCAAGCCAAATACGAGCTGTAGCGGCCAAAAGACATGCACCTAGCGCCTGTTATTCCGCCAAGAAAACAAGCTAGACTTGTCCGATGACTGCAAAATCCTGCCTACTCCTGCTAATCACGCTGCTCTGCGGACACACTCAGGCGGAAACACTGAACATTGTCAGCGAGTCCTGGCCACCCTACATCTATGAAGAGCAAGGGCAGTTGAAAGGCATCGATTACGATGTCACCACGCGGGTGCTCAGCCAACTGGGCTATGAAACACATTGGCAGCTGATGCCATGGCGCAGAGCACTGCACGACACTGCCAGCGGCAATGCCGATGCAATTCTGGATATATCACCCACCCCCGAGAGAAGACAGCAGTACCTGTTCCCCACAGAGCAGCTCTCCAGTAGCGACTCAGTGCTCTTCTACAACAAGCTCCATCCGCACCCGTTCAATGACTTAGACGACTTACGCGGTTTAAACATTGGCGTATCGGCAGGCTACCTATACAGCAACCCAGCCTTCCTGGAGGCAGACTTCTTTAGCCGCATACCCGCCACATCCAACGAAACCTCGCTGCTGATGTTGATGCGCGAGCGGGTCGACATGGTGATAATGAACAGGCACGTCGGCCAGTTCATTATCAACAAGCTCGGACTGGAGCAGCAAATCGACCATCATCCGCTCGTCGTGAGCAGCGGCCCACTGTTTCTAGCCTTTCACCGACGACCAGAACTCGCCGAGCTGGCCAAACACTTTGCAGTCGCTTTGCACCGCTTTAAAAACAGCAGCGAGTATCTAAAAATCCTTGAGCGCTATGACCTGAGCGACTTCAACTCCTGACGCCGCTGCACGCCTGTTAAGGCATGAAAGCAGCCATTGCTCACCGGGATGCGCCCGCACGCTCCTTCTGTTATACTCGTCCCCCTTCATTCTAGGCCGCACGGACAAGCGGCAGGTAAGCAACCCCTTAGCGGGCAGTGTCACCCCGACACCAGCTCGCAGGAATCAGGTTGTTACCTGCATGTTCGCAACGGCCATCACAGGGTTATCTGAATGTCCTTTGCTTCCTTGGGCCTGTCCGACGCGCTCGTGCGCGCTGTTGCAGCCACCGGTTATACCAGTCCTACGCCTGTTCAGGCGCAAGCAGTTCCCGCCGTACTCGAAGGCCGCGACCTTATGGTTGCCGCTCAGACCGGCACCGGCAAGACCGCCGGCTTTGCGCTTCCTGTTCTTGAGCGCCTTTTCCCCGCCGGCCAGCCGGATGCCAACTACAAGCGCGTCGGCAAGCAGGTTCGCGTTCTGGTACTAACACCAACCCGCGAGCTGGCAGCCCAAGTGCACGACAGCATTCGCGCCTACGCAGCAGAGCTGCCGCTGAAATCCGCCTGCGTATTCGGCGGTGTCGGCGCCAACCCGCAGATGAAAGCCATTGCTCCCGGCCTGGACGTATTGGTCGCGTGCCCCGGCCGTCTGCTGGACCTGGTTGGTCAACGCGCTGTTGATCTATCTAAAGTAGAAGTACTGATTCTTGACGAAGCCGACCGCATGCTCGACATGGGCTTTGTACACGACGTCAAGAAAGTCATTGCCAAGCTGCCCAGCAAGCGTCAAACGCTGCTGTTCTCGGCCACCTTCTCCAAAGACATCACTGATCTCGCCAACAAGCTGCTGAACAACCCGGCCCGTATTGAAGTGACGCCACCGAACTCCACGGTCGAGCGAATCAACCAGAAGGTCTACCGCGTAGCCGCAGGGCACAAGCGCGCACTGGCTGCCCACCTGATTACCCAGGGCGCCTGGGAGCAGGTGCTGATCTTTACTCGCACCAAGCATGGCGCTAACCGCCTGGCTGAGTACCTCGACAAAAACGGCCTGCCGTCAGCTGCCATCCACGGCAACAAGAGCCAAAGCGCCCGTACCAAGGCACTGGCGGACTTCAAAGCCAACAAGCTACGCATTCTGGTCGCGACTGACATCGCAGCCCGCGGTCTGGATATTGACCAGTTACCGCACGTGATCAACTTCGAGCTGCCCAACGTGTCGGAAGACTACGTACACCGTATTGGTCGTACTGGCCGGGCCGGCCGCAGCGGCGAAGCCGTATCACTGGTTAGCCCTGACGAAGACAAGCTGCTGCGCGCCATTGAGCGCATGACCAAGCAGCGTATCGACGAAGGCACGCTTGCCGGCTTTGAGCCACCAGCGCAAGCCGAACTCAATAGTGATCGTCCTGAACGTGCACGCGGCGGCGCCGGTGGTGGTGCCGGTGGCGGTCGTAACCAGCAGCGCAGCAATAGTGGCGGTGGCGGTAACGGTCGCGGACAAGGTGCCGGCCAGAGCGCTGGAGCAGGACGCGGCCAGGGTCGCAACGATAAGCCGCAGACCGAACGCCCACGCGGACCAAGGCGCCCGGTTCACGTTATCAAGGAACCGGAAGACGCCGTCACGCTGGAGCGTCGCCGCCAGGCGAACGGCAACCGCGCCGATCCGGTAACGTCAGATAAGCCAGCGCGCAAACCAAACAGCCGTCGCCCGAACAATCGCGGGCCACAGCGCGAGAAACCAGCCCTGCTTGGGCCACGGTGAAGTAAAAAAAGGGGCTTAGGCCCCTTTTTTATGCGGTACGCTAGCAGCCCGAGTGCGCCACCAAACCGTTATGCTGCTAAGGAATAGCCCATGCAACCACACAAACTCCTGCTGGCCGCCCTGCTGCTGGCACAGCCCTGCCTCAGTTCAGCCGCGAACTTGCAGCCCAACCCCAAACCCGGGCTGTGGCTGAGCGAAGAGAACACGCTGGTCAACGGACGCGACATCCTGCAAGAGCTGAAAGAAATGCGCCAAGCGATGATGAAGAGCCTGCCTAAAGATCAGCGCGCACACGCCAGGGCCATTCTCGGCGACGACGACCCGAGCAGCAAGCACAAATGTTTTACTCCAGAGATGGCCGCCGCCTTGACCACACCCGAGGCAATATTGGCCGAAGCCAATCAGCAAATGCCGGAGTGTGAGTTCACCACCCAGCAAACCAGTGGCAATAGTCTGCAGTTTTCTGGCCAGTGCAACGACCCTGAAGGTTTTATCGGCGACATGCATGGAGCGGTTGAAATAGTGTCCAGCACCGAAATCAAATCCACTTTCCAGGGTACTGGCAGCTATAAGCCACCCACTGGAATGCTCAGAGACGGCAAAGATCGCAGCGACATAACGATGGAGAATACGTCGGTCTCGCATTGGGTAGCTGACGATTGCGGCACGGTGGAGCCACAAACAGCCAGGTAAAAGTCTGGTGCAGCAGAAAACAGCTGCGCACCTGAATATGATGCTTGTCACAACCTGATCTACGCAAATCACCAAGCGCAGGTCAGACAAGCTATCATGCTCGGCTGGACGCCAAGCCCTGACGCTGACGTGACGCAACCAAAGGACTGATATGCGACGCTCCGAGTTACCCCCATCCAATATACGTGGCCGCTTACTGGCTGCCGCCTTTGCGTTCCTGCTGTGGGGTGGCTGGGCCCTGATCGCTAACTGGCACGCGGGCCAGCATCATGCCTTGATTGCGGGTCTACTGCAGGGCAGCGCCAGCGCCATCATCACGCTGTTAATGGCTATCTGTGCGACGGCGCTATTCGCGCGCCTTCCCGGCCCAATAATGCGAATTGCGCTGCCACCGCTGCTGATTGTTTCCATCAGCTTCAGCGGGCTCTGGCTGGCGCACACCGCTAATGCCACCCCTTCACTCTGGACGACCATACTGCCACCCAGCTGTATGGCCTTTGCATACTGCCTGTACCTTACCCTTTCGCTGGCGCGCGACGCCGGCGCTCGTTCCCCGGAGCAGCAACCCAATGACTGATCTCAGTAATCGCCGTCCCCTCAAAATCCGTGATCAGCAGCTGATGCGCCGCTTTGCTGCCTGGCTAAGCCGACGCAGTGTGACCCCTAACCAGATCTCGGTTCTCAGTGTCATTTTTGCCCTCGGTGGCGGCGCAGCACTGGTGCTGGCGGGTCAGTCAGTCGCCATTGAGCGATCAATCTGCTTCATCGCCGCTGCGCTGTTCATTCAGCTGCGCCTGCTGTGCAACCTATTTGACGGCATGGTGGCAATGGAGGGTGGCAAACAAACGCCCGCCGGTGAGCTATTCAATGACGTACCCGATCGTATTGCCGATCCGCTGCTGATTGTTGCCTGCGGCTTCGCCCTGCCGGATTACCCCAGTGCCATGTGGCTAGCGTGGCTAGGCGCACTGCTGGCGGTAATGACGGCTTATATCCGTGTGTTGGGTGTATCCCTCGGGTTATCAGCAGACTTTCGGGGCCCTATGGCCAAACAGCAGCGCATGGCACTCATCACAATAGCCTCGGTGCTGTCGGCACTTGATATTTTCTGGGGCTATCAGGGCATGGTGCTGTGGATCAGCCTTATCGTTTTGGTGGTAGGCAGCGCAGCAACCGCGCTGCGCCGCTTGATTGGCGCCTACCTGCGCCTGCAACAACGTGGAGCCAATTGACATGGATATCGGCCTAGCCTTTATGCTCGACCTCACCCCCAACGCGCTTGGGGCCATGCTGGTAGTACTGGCAATGCTAGTGGTGGCCTCCATCACCCAGTGGCGGCTTAGCTCGCGCCTCAGCCCGGAAGCACACCTGGAACTCAAACAGCGCATTAACTCCTGGTGGGTCATGGTGGCGGTGGTGTTTACCGCGCTGATGATCGGCCAAGTGGCCTCGCTGATATTCTTCGCCGTCCTGAGCTTTATTGCGCTGCGTGAAATATTCTCGATCCTGCCCGTGCGTATCACTGATCGCCGACTGATCCTCGCGCTCTACCTGATGGTGCCGCTGCAGTATTACTGGATCGCCACCGACTGGTACGGCATGTTCATCGTGTTTATTCCGGTCTACCTGTTCCTGCTGATCCCTTTCGGCCTACTGATGCTGGGCGAAACCAAAGGCTTTATCCGTGCGGTGGGGTCTTACCAGTGGGCAATCATGACTACGGTCTTCGCTATCAGCCACGTCGCCTACCTGCTCATGCTGCCAGCGGATCAAAATGCCGCCGGCGGCGGCGTCGGCCTGGTGCTGTATCTGGTGTTCCTCACTCAGTTCAACGACGTAGCGCAGTACATCTGGGGCAAAAAGTTTGGCGAGCGCAAGATAGTGCCAACCATCAGCCCGAACAAAACCTGGGCGGGCTTTCTGGGCGGCGTAGCCACCACCACCCTACTCGGCGGCGCACTGGCCACCTTGCTGACTCCCTTGAGTTTCTGGCAAGGCCTGACCGCCGGTTTACTGATAGGTATTGCGGGCTTTATCGGCGACCTGACCATTTCCGCGGTCAAGCGCGACCTGCGCATCAAGGACACCAGCCAGCTGATCCCCGGCCACGGCGGCATCCTCGACCGCATCGACAGCCTGATGTACACCGCGCCGCTGTTCTTCCACTTCCTCATCTACACCAGCTACTGAGGCACACATGACCTTTTTCCAACGCCTGCCCAAACGCTTGTTCTTTCTGCTGGTGGTCAAGCCGGTGGTGTACCTGCTGCTGGGTTTGAACATTTACTCGGCCCAGCGCCTGCCCGCACGCGGCCCGGCGATCCTGGCGGCCAACCACAACAGCCATCTGGATACCCTGGTACTGATGGCGCTCTACCCACTCAGCCAACTGCACCGCGTACGTCCGGTTGCCGCCGCCGATTACTTTCTGCGTAACCGCTTTACCAGCTGGCTGTCGCTCAACGTGATCGGCATCATCCCGCTCGACCGAGAGGGGCAGGTAGACAAGGAAAAGGTATTTGATCTGTGCCAACAGGCGCTCGCCAACGACGAGATACTGCTGCTTTTCCCCGAAGGCAGCCGCGGCGAAGCAGAGAAACTGCAGCCACTGCGCAAAGGCATCTACCACCTCGCCCGCAGCCACCCCGGCACCAAAGTAGTCCCCATCGCCATGCACGGTCTCGGCCGCGCACTACCCAAGGGCGGCTCCATGGTAGTGCCCTTTAACTGTGACGTAGCCATTGGTGAGGCGTTACTGCCGGGTGACGACAGCAACGTGTTTATGCAGGAATTGCAGACGTCGTTGGAGGGGTTGTTGGCTGCGTGTATTACCCGGCGGGATGAGCGGTGGGAGGATTGACCTGCTCCGCCGCGTAAAACTTGAGCGTGCCAGCCAGCACTAAAGGGACAGGCAGCGCTGAGCTAAAAATCGCCTTGAGCCAAGACTTTTATTAGGCAAGAACTGGCCGCAACAACTAACTCTTATGACCGATGTCGCTTGACACTCTGGTGCGAACGGGGCGAAGCCGATCCGGTGGACTAGGTCCCGGAAAGCCGGATAAGCAAGGGGCAAAAAACAAGACCTGAACCTCACAGCTCTGATTGCCAGCCTGGTATAAATTTTTCTCTGATCAGGGTTCTTGGGCGCTAGAGCTTTCGTTGCATCAACCAGTGCCCCATGCCCCAGGCTTGGAAAGGCTCCATATATTCCCATCCGCGCTTGGCGTAATAGTCAGCACGATCATGTGTGTGCAAGTACAGTCGCTCATAGCCCTTGGCTTTAGCTTGGGCGTAGACGCCTGTAATCAGTTGCTCGGCAAGACCTCGCTGGCGTGCGTGCGGTGCAACAAGAACGCATGCAAGCCAAGGCCCCAGCTCCGGACGCTCGGGCAAATCATCTTTAGCCAGAGCTGCCCCGCCCAATAGCTGCCCCTCTTCCAAAGCAATCAGGGTTTGCCAGACCCCATTGCTTTGGCCCTCGCTAAACTCTTTCTGCCAATCAGCGAGGGGCTGTGAGCTGTATTCGTAGGCAAACTGTTGATGCAGCCACGAAGCAAACATATCGCTGTATTCCAGGTGATCACGTAGTAAAACTAACTCGAGCATGCGCATCGCCTTGCAACATTATTGGGGACAAAATCGTAACAAATGACGGTTTTGTTCGCCGAGGTATCGCAAGTTGCCTGGAGCTGGCGTGTACGTCGAGAATCATGGCCAGCCTATCCCTGAACGCTGCTCAGCGAGGATGTCTTCAACTGTCCGTTCGTGACCGGCCTTAAACAATTTCAAGTCGTAGCCTGCGGCTTCGAGCAAACGAACCAACGCAGAAACACTCATGTCGCCTTTAGCCAATGTTTCCATGCGCGCCACTGCTGAACGTGACACACCTGCCCGGCTGGCTATTGCTTCCTGGCTTTGCTTCGGGTCGCTTCGCGCCTGCTTGAGCATTTCAGAGACATCGTACAAGGAGCTCATTTGTAGCCCAAAAGCTACAATTCTTCGAGTAAGCTAGCTCTCACGGCAGAACGGCGCAGAAGGAAGCGGCAGCCGGTTTGCAGGGCTCCGAGCGTGGCGTTGACTTGCACCTCGCTGAAGACGCGTGCTCATCACGTCCACGTTGCGTTAATGGGTGGGGCTTTGCTGGGAGTCAGGCAGTTCGGTCGTCGGCTCCATTCTGAGCCAACCCAATACCCGTGACTCATCGATATACCATTTGCCCTCTTTCTGGCTAAGCCCGAGCTCTTCTCTGGAGCTGCCAAAGGGGCCGGGATTTTGCTGGGCGATCTGTAAAGAGGCATTGCCGACGCTGGCAATAATCGCGACATGACCGTAGCGGTTGAGCAGCGACGGAGCGAATACCAACAGATCGTCTGCCTTGGGCGGCTCGGCGCTGCCGTTGCGAAACTGCAGCATCGCGCGCTGGGCATTCAAGCTGCCATTGCTCAGGCTGGCATCAAAGAAGTCTTTGGCGTGCCCATAGGAGTCGGGCATGCGGTGTCCGTAACGTTCGAAGTAGTAGCGTTTTACAAACTCCACGCACTGATAACGCAGGCCCAGGTTGTATCCGTCTTCGCTCAGGTTACGGCCCTGCACTGTATTCACCCCGCCGTTATAGTAAATCGCTACACCATTGAGCTCATCAAGTTGCTCACCAACGGCGTGCTGGCTGTTGGGATCTACCCGCGTGGCGCCGTAGTAAGCCGCCAGCGCGATCAATGGCAATAGTGCGCAAGTGACCAGCAAGATCAGTCGTGTTTTCTTCATGGTGAGGCGCTTTTGTAGTCGAAGGGATAAGGTTGCTTTACGCGTGGGACTTAGCCGGGCAACACAGATGGAAGCGGATTATGCACTGCTGGGGAGCACGCCACCAATGCTGGCCTAAAGGCACCGGTATAGCGCGCAATGATTGTTTAATGTGGCGCTGCCAGAACGGGTTGCGTTAGCCCGCAGACCTAAAGCAACCGTGCGAGCGAACTAGCCAGGGCAGCGAGTACCGGCACGTAACCAAGCTCGGCAAGGCACTTGTACCAAGAAGCCGATCGCGTTGATCGGCACCTTGGCCGCGACCCATGCCAGCCTGATCTTCCGTGTTTTGCGTGTGAGCCCCCCCACCAGGCCTGATTAACGCATTAGCTCAAGTAGCGCCCAGTTGAACCACGTCTAGACAGCCGCATCAATCGGCCGCGTAACCCGATCCACCAGATACACCAACCCGTGATAATCAATACCACTATGGCTACTCAAGCCAATCTCACAGGTGCGGCTGGTGGATACCCCTTCACTGCAATACTGAACGACTGGTTTCAAGGTCCGCAGCGCGTGGTCGTTGAGTTCAGGCAGGTTGAAGCCCTTATCGCCAGCAAAGCCGCAGCAGTGAATACCTTCAGGCACCACCACATTAGAGCTACAGCGGCGAGCAATCTCCAATAGCCCGTCACTTTCACCCAAATGTTGAGTGCTACAGGTCACATGTACCGCCACCGATTCGGACTGTGGGGTGAAATGCAGTCGGTCGTATAGATGGCTGCGGATGAACCTGACCGGATCGTAAATATCCAGTCCTTCAACGTTCGCCTGGAGCAGGCTAAGCGTGCAGGGGCTGGTGTCACAATAGATCGGATCCTGCCCGTCACGGCTGGCCAGACGTAATGCGTCCAGCAGCTCACTGCGCTTGGCCTCAGCCTGCTCGGGGTAGCCTTTGGAAGCAAAGGGCTGACCACAACACAGTGAGTCCATCAGTTCCGGGAAAACCACCTCAAAGCCGGCTTTTTCCAGCAGCGCGCGGGTCTTGTCAATCAAGGGCTCCTGCTCGCTATCCGAGCGTGCCGGCCCCATGGTGCGGGAGATACAGGCTGGCAAATACACGACGCGCGGCTTGGCACTAGCGGCCACCAGTAAGGGTTGAATCAGGCGCACCGGCTGTGGCAGTGAAGGGTCCCACACCGGCAGCCGTCCGCCACTGAGACGTCGAGTAGCCTGGCTCATGCGCTGCAGACGCGGAGCGCCCAGCAAGCGATGGGCCGTATCGGCGACTCGCAGCGCAAAGCGCACGCCCTTGAGTGCGCCGGCAAAATGCCCGGCCAACCAGTCAGCCCGACCCGCCTGATCTGCCTGATCCGCCCGGATAGCTCTGATCAGGTCGCCGGTATTGATGCCTACCGGGCAACGCTGGGCACACAATCCGGTAGCAGCGCAGCTGTCGACGCCCTGGTATTGATAGGCCTCCTCCAACTCGCGAGTATCAACGCCCGCGCGTTTCTTGGCCTGAATGTCACGCCAGATAACGATGCGCTGGCGTGGCGTCAGCGTCAGACCATTACTCGGGCAAACCGGCTCGCAGAAGCCGCACTCAATACACTTATCGACAATTTCATTGGCTGCCGGCAGGGGCTTCAAGTTTTTAAGATGGATAGTCGGGTCTTCGGACAGCACGACATCCGGATTCAGAATTCCCTGCGGGTCGAGCAGTCGTTTGATCCGCCACATCAGCTGATAGGCTTCACTGCCCCACTCCATCTCGACGAAGGGAGCCATGTTGCGGCCCGTGCCGTGCTCGGCTTTCAATGAACCGCCAAACTCGACCGCAACCAGCTGCGCCACATCACCCATGAACGCTTCGTAACGAGCAATCTGCGCGGGCTCGTCAAAGCCTTGAGTGAAGACAAAGTGGAGATTGCCTTCCAGCGCATGCCCGAAAATGATCGCCTCGTCGTAGCCGTGTTTTTCAAACAGCTCGATCAGACGATTGACGCCCGCAGCCAATTGCTCGACCGGGAAAGTGACATCCTCAATAATCACCGTTGTACCGGTTGCACGCACTGCGCCTACGGCCGGGAAAGTACCCTTGCGGATTGCCCACAGCTGACCGGAAACCTTGGCGTCCTCGGTAAAGTCGACTTGCCGCTCCACGGCAAAGGGCACCAACGCCTCATTAATCCGTGCCAACTGCTCGTGCAACAAGCTCTGGCTGGCCGCGCGCGACTCAATCAGCAAGGCACAGGCGCCCTCCGATAACCCGGCGACCCATTCGGGCAAACCGGGCTGATCCTGCACCGAACGCAAGCTGCGTCTATCCAGCAGCTCGACCGCGGCTACTGGTTGCTGCTTGAGGATGGGGACGGCGCGACAGCAGGTATCGACATCCGGGAACACAATCAGCGCGCTGGCCTTGTGGGGATACTCTGGCACGGTGTTGTAGGTAACCGAGCTGATGAAACCGAGCGTGCCCTCGGAACCGACCATCAGGTGGGTCAGGATATCCAGCGGCTCATCAAAGTCGACCAAGGCGTTAAGCGATAAGCCAGTGGTATTTTTTAGCCGGTACTTGTGCCGAATCCGCTCGGCCAATGCCGTATTGGCACGCGTCTCACGACCGAGCTCAGCCAACTGTGCCAACAGCTCTGCATGACTCTGCCGAAAGGCCGACAGACCTGACTCATCCTCGGTGTCAACGACCTGACCGTCGGCCAGCACCAGACGCATACCGGCCAGAGTCTGGTAGCTATTCTGTGCGGTGCCGCAGCACATGCCACTGGCGTTGTTGGCAACAATGCCACCGATCTTGCAGGCATTGATGGAGGCCGGATCAGGGCCTATCTTGCGCCCCAAGGGCGCCAGTGCTGCATTCGCCTGTGCACCGATGACACCCGGCTGCAATCGAATCTGTGCTCCGTTGTTACGCACTTGCCGACCACTCCAGTAGTCACCCAGCACAATCAGCACAGAGTCACTGATCGCCTGCCCGGACAGACTGGTACCGGCGGCACGAAAGGTTACCGATACCTGATGGCGCCCCGCCAGATGCAGCAGACACACCACTTCGTTCTCCGACTCGACCCGCACCACCAGCTTGGGCACCAGGCGATAGAAACTCGCATCGGTGCCAAAGGCCATAGTCGATAGCGGGTCATCAAACAGGCGCTCGGCAGGAATCAGACGGCGCGCGCCGGACAGAAATTCAGCAGACAGGCTCATGGTGGCTCCGGTTTACTTGGTCAGTTCCTGCAGTTCCCGCACCAACAGATCAGCGCTGATGTCGGCTATCGACTTGGCCCCTGTCAACACCATGGCGACCCGCATTTCCTTCTCTATCAACTCCAGAAGATTACTGACGCCAGCCTCACCGTCGGCCGCCAGCGCGTAAATAAAGGCACGACCCAGCATGGTGCAGTCAGCTCCCAGCGCCAGCATACGCACCACATCCAGCCCGGTGCGAATACCGGAATCAACCAGAATTTTGATCTCGCCCTTCACCGCATCGGCGATGGGCGGCAAGGCGCGCGCACTGGATAGCACGCCATCGAGCTGACGACCGCCGTGATTGGAGACCACAATGCCATCAGCACCAAAGTTCACCGCATCACGCGCATCAGCCGCATCCAGAATACCCTTGATTACCATGGGGCCATCCCAGAACTCGCGAATCCACTCTAGGTCCTTCCAGGAAATAGAGGGATCAAAATTGTTACCCAGCCAGCCGATATAGTCTTCCAGCCCGGTCGGGTTGCCGCGATACGCAGAAATGTTGCCCAGGTCGTGCGGCTTGCCCAGCAAGCCGACATCCAGCGCCCAACGCGGATGTGTTACGGCCTGCAGCATCCGACGCATAGCCGCATTCGGGCCACTCATGCCGGAATGTGCATCACGGTAGCGCGCGCCGGGCACCGGCATATCTACGGTAAATACCAGCGTGGTCACCCCGGCCGCCTTGGCGCGCTCCAGGGCGTTCTTCATAAAGCCGCGGTCTTTCAACACATAGAGCTGGAACCACATGGGTCGCTGGATGGCTGGCGCTACCTCTTCGATCGGGCATACCGATACCGTGGACAGGGTAAAGGGAATGCCTTTGGCGTCCGCAGCACGGGCTGCCTGCACCTCGCCCCGGCGCGCGTACATACCCGTCAAGCCGACCGGTGACAACGCAACCGGCATGGCCAGCGTCTCGCCAAACAATTGCGTTTCCAAGCTCAACTCGGACATGTTGTTCAGCACCCGCTGACGCAGGGCAATATCCGCCAGATCCGCCACATTGCGTTTGAGCGTATGTTCGGCGTAGGCACCGCCGTCAATGTAATGGAACAGGAAAGGCGGCAAGCGACGCTTGGCAGCGGCGCGGTAATCGGTAGAGGCAGAGATGATCATGTGGGTGTCCCGTGTTCACTAAACGGCAAACGCCCCGGTCACGGCCGGGGCGCGTTCAAACCTGGCTTCAACCGGCCAGCAGCGGATCGCTGACGTTGAGCACATAAACCGCAAACAGCGCGATCAGGCCCGTAGCCAGCACATAGTAAAGCGTTGGCCAGATGGTGCGGCGCAGAGTAGTGCCTTCGCGCCCCAGCAGGCCGACAGTAGCCGATGCGGCTACCACGTTGTGAATCGCAATCATGTTACCCGCTGCGGCGCCGATGGCCTGGCCTGCGACCACCAATGCAGTCGATAGCCCCAGATTGCTGGCAACGCCGAACTGAAACTGGCTGAACATCATGTTGGACACCGTATTGGAGCCAGCAAGGAACGCGCCCAGCGCACCGATAGCGGGCGCAAACAGCGGATAGATACCGCCCACGCTGTCTGCTACATAGCGCGCCATGACAATGGGCATGCTCGGCAGATCGGCTGCGTTAACGCCGGAATTGATCAGGATACGTACCATAGGCACAGTAAACAGCAGCACAAAACCGGCACTCAGTAATACACCGCCCGACTCCTTGGCGGCATTGCCCAGGTCACGCAGCTGCATACGGTGCAAGAAGAAGGTCATCAGCACGACCATCACCAGAATACCGCCCGGCAAATAGAGTGGCTGCACGGCTGCGCTAATGCCCACTTCACCGAGCAAATCGCTGGCGCCAAACGAGATCGATTTGAACAGTGCGGTGACCTCAGGAAATATACGGCTGATCACCAGAATCACACCAACCAGCAGGTAAGGTAGCCACGCCCGAAAGCTGCCCATGGGGCGCGCAGTCAGCTCATCGAGCTTCATTTCGATGGTACCTATCCACTCGGCGGGCCAATCCTTGCGATCGGCAAACGACCAGACATTTTTGGGTACCAAAAAGCCTGCACGCGCAGCCGTCGTGACCACTGCCAGCCCGACCAGACCACCAACCAGTGACGGAAACTCTGGGCCTAGCCAAATACCGGTGAGCACATAGGGAATGGTCATCGCCAGACCTGCAAAGAGGGCAAAAGGCAGCACTTCAAACACCGCACGCCAGCTCTTCTCACGGCCGAAGAAACGCACCAGCATGATGACCATGATCAGCGGCATGATAGTGCCCACGATGGCATGGATAATGGCGACCTGACTGGTGATCAGCTGCAGGTAGGCCTCCCAGCTGGAGCCATTAGCCGTTAGCTGCTGGCTGATAGCAGCAGTATCCAGCCCGGTGGTAATGCCCACCACAATCGGTGTACCCACCGCACCAAAGGACACCGGCGTGCTTTGCACCAACATGCCCATCAGCACCGCAGCCATGGCCGGGAAGCCAATAGCGACCAGCAGCGGCGCAGCGATAGCGGCCGTAGTACCGAAACCGGACGCCCCTTCGATAAAGCAACCAAACAACCAGGCAATGATGATCGCCTGAATCCGCGGATCAGGGCTGATGGTGGTAAAACCGGCCCGAATCACGGCGATGCCACCGGAGTGTTTAAGCGTATTGAGCAGCAGGATGGCGCCAAAGATGATCCACAACAGCCCCAGGGTAACAATCAGCCCCTGGAGGGTTGAGGCCATTACTCGATTGAAACTCATATCCCAGCCGTAGAGCGCAATCAACGCACTGACCAGATACACCAGGGGCATGGCGCGCCGGGCTGGCCAGCGCAACCCGACCAGCAAAATACTGGCCAGCAAAATAGGGGTGAAGGCCAATAGGGCCAGTAATCCGGATGACATGAAGCGCTCCTATACTTGTTTTTTAGCAGAACCCGCGCTAATTGGTAATACCAATTTACAAAAAACTCGACTCAGAGTATGAAAGCGGCAACCTCATGTCAAATTTGGCAATGTAGACTTTGGTATACAAAGGCCTCATCCGGTTGATCGGCCGTCAGCGCACGAGTACCCTTGACCGAAAATTGGTAAGACCAAAAGGAATAACAATGGAAGTAGGACACATCCGCCAAAGGAGGTTGTCCGACAACATCGTCGAACAGCTGGAAACCATGATTCTGGAGGGCACGCTGCAGCCTGGTGAACGCTTGCCGCCCGAGCGCGCCCTGGCAGAGCAGTTCGGCGTGTCACGGCCGTCATTGCGCGAGGCAGTGCAAAAGCTGGTCGCCAAAGGTTTGCTGATCAGTCGTCAGGGTGGCGGCAATTATGTAAGCGAAACACTGGGCTCCAGTTTTAGCGACCCGCTGCTGGGCCTGCTGGAGGGGCGTCCGGAAGCGCAACGCGACTTACTGGAATTTCGTCATACGCTGGAAGCCGACTGCGCCTATTACGCCGCTCTACGTGCTACCGAGGTAGACCGCCAGCACTTGCAGACCGCGTTCGATGAATTACAGCGCTGCTACGCCAAGGAAGGAAAGGCAACACGCGCCGAAGAAGGCGCAGCAGACGCGCGCTTCCACCTGGCGATTGCCGAGGCTAGTCACAACATGGTGCTACTGCATACCATCCGCGGACTGTTCGACCTGCTCAAACGCAATGTAGTGACTAATATCGGCGGCATGTACGCGCTGCGCAGCGAGACGCGGCTGATGCTGGTTGAACAACATCAGGCTCTGTTTGCTGCGATCATGCAGGGACGCGCAGAAGATGCCCGCAAGATTGCCAGCGAGCACATCAGCTACGTGCAGGACGTATTGGCGCAAAGCCAGGAAGAAAACCGAAGAATGGCGCGAGCGCAGCGTCGCGAGCGCTCGCCTACGCGCTAGGATCAGCTTTTTTCTGGTTTCCCAGCCAGTCTGCCAGCACCTCCGCGCTGTGCTCGCCTAACAGCGGCGGCGCAGTGCGATACTCCACTGGCGTACGCGACAAGCGTATCGGGTTGGCTACCAGCGCCACCTCGCCAGACAGCGCGTGCGGCAGAGTTATCTGCACGCCGCGCGCCTTGATCTGCTCATCGGCAAACACCTGCGCCAGATCGTTGATTGGCCCGCAAGGCACACCGGCTCGCTCCAGCGCAATAATCCACTCGGCGGTAGTGCGAAATACGGTGGCCTGACGGATCAACGGAATAAGCTCGGCGCGGTGCGCGACGCGCTGTGCATTGCTGGCGAAACGCGCATCGCTGGCCCATTCGGGATGTCCCGCTACCTCACAGAAGCGTCGGAACTGCCCGTCGTTACCCACGGTAAGAATGAAATCGCCATCGGCCGTCGGAAAATCCTGATAAGGCACGATGTTGGGATGCGCGTTACCCAGCCGCTGGGGTGGCACGCCGGTGGTCAGGTAGTTAAGTGCCTGGTTACCCAGGCAGGCCACCTGCACGTCCAGCAACGCCAGATCGATATATTGCCCCTGACCGCTGCGCTCTCGCTCGGCCAGCGCGGCCAATACCGCGTTACTGGCATACAAACCGGTAAGAATATCGGTTAGCGCCACACCGACCTTGACCGGCCCTGCGCCCTCTTCTCCGGCAGCCTTGCCCGTCACACTCATCAGGCCACCCATGGCCTGAATCATAAAGTCATAGCCTGCTCGCTTGGCGTACGGCCCAGTCTGACCAAAACCGGTAATCGAACAGTAGATCAGACCCGGATTGAGTTGCTGCAGACTGGCGTAATCCAGCCCGTAAGCCGCCAAGCCGCCGACCTTGAAGTTCTCGATCAGTACGTCCGCCTTGGCCACCAATTCACGCACCTGCTGCTGACCTTCGGCCTGGGTAAAGTCGATGGTAATGGAGCGCTTGTTACGGTTGGCGGACAAGAAATAGGCTGCTTCCGAGGTGTCGCGGCCATCGGCGTCACGCAGATAAGGCGGCCCCCAGGCACGGGTGTCATCACCCACCTCAGGCCGCTCGACCTTAACCACATCGGCCCCCAGATCAGCCAGCATCTGGCCAGCCCAAGGGCCGGCTAATACGCGGGAAAGATCGAGCACTTTAAGACCGGTAAGTGCACCCATAGAGACAGCTCCAAGCGGCAAGCTTCAAGCGCCAAGCTAGCCGTGCAGTTTTAAGGTGAATTCGAAGGAGGCAGCTCTAAGCTTGCAGTACTAACGCAGCAAGCAGGCCCTACTCAGGCCAACTTGCCGCTTGTAGCTTGTAGCTTGTAGCTTGTAGCTTGTAGCTTGTAGCTGCTGCCGTACGGCGTTAGAAAAACGCCTGAAGGCCGGTCTGCGCGCGACCCAGAATCAGCGCGTGCACGTCGTGGGTACCTTCGTAGGTGTTGACCACTTCCAGGTTAACCACGTGGCGAATCACACCGTACTCATCGGAGATACCGTTACCACCGAGCATGTCGCGGGCAACGCGGGCGATGTCCAGCGACTTGCCGCAGGAGTTACGCTTCATGATCGAGGTAATCTCTACTGCAGCAGTACCTTCGTCTTTCATGCGGCCCAGGCGCAGGCAGCCTTGCAGCGCCAGCGTGATTTCGGTCTGCATATCAGCCAGCTTCTTCTGTACCAGCTGAGTTTGCGCCAGCGGACGGCCAAACTGCAGACGATCCATGGTGTACTGGCGGGCGGTGTGCCAGCAGAACTCGGCAGCGCCCAGAGCGCCCCAGGAAATACCGTAACGGGCTGAGTTCAGGCAGGTGAACGGACCTTTCAGACCGGTAACGTGTGGCAGCATGTTCTCTTCTGGTACGAATACATCTTCCATCACGATTTCGCCGGTGATAGAGGTACGCAGGCCAACCTTGCCCTTGATCGCCGGAGCGCTCAGGCCTTTCCAGCCTTTTTCCAGGATGAAGCCGCGAATCACGTCGTCGTCGGTTTTTGCCCAGACGACAAAGACGTCGGCGATGGGGCTGTTGGTGATCCACATCTTGGCGCCTTTCAGCAGGTAACCGCCTTCAGTTGAGCGCGCACGGGTGATCATGGAGCCCGGATCGGAACCATGGTTTGGCTCAGTCAGACCAAAGCAGCCGATAAACTCGCCAGAGGCCAGCTTGGGCAGGTACTTCTGCTTCTGCTCTTCACTACCAAATTCGTTGATCGGTACCATCACCAGAGAAGACTGCACGCTCATCATCGAGCGATAGCCGGAATCCACACGCTCCACTTCACGGGCAATCAGGCCGTAGCACACGTAGTTCAGGCCGCTTCCGCCGTACTCCTCCGGAATGGTC
Source organism: Pseudomonas sp. 5Ae-yellow (assembly GCF_014077575.1). Taxonomy (NCBI): domain Bacteria; kingdom Pseudomonadati; phylum Pseudomonadota; class Gammaproteobacteria; order Pseudomonadales; family Pseudomonadaceae; genus Pseudomonas; species Pseudomonas sp. 5Ae-yellow. The sequence goes on from NZ_JACGWE010000001.1 coordinate 373,683, forward strand.
GCGCCCAGCAGGCCCAGCTCACCCATCTCACGGAAGATCTCGACATCGGTCTGCTCGTTGCGGAAGGAGTTGAGCACCCGTGGCATCAACTTGTCCTGGCAGTACTGACGTGCGCTGTCACGCACCATGCGCTCTTCTTCAGTCAACTGCTGGTCCAGCAACAACGGATCTTCCCAATTGAAACTTGCTTTGGATGCGGCCATGAGCACTCCGGTAGTCAGATGTTGGTACAAAGCCCCCTGCGGGAGCATTAGATGACGATAACTGTACGCACAGGGGAATGGGCTAACAAGCGTATTTTGCGCAGGTATTTGTGCTAAATTGGAACTCCGAAAAAACACAGCTGAAAGCTTGGAGCTGAAGGCTGGAAGCTTGAGCACTGCGTGAGTAGCTGCTTTTACTGAGCATAGCCTAACCTCGCAGCCGACGACCTCCGCAAGAGGTGAACTTCCAGCCTTCAGCTTCAAGCTTATAGCTGCTCCGAAGGAGCCCCAATGCGCCGCAAAATTCCGCCGACTCAAGCACTAATCTGCTTTGAATCCTCTGCCCGCCACGAGAGCTTCACCAAGGCGGCAGAGGAACTGTCGCTGACTCAGAGCGCGGTGTGCCGACAGATCGCAAACCTGGAAGAGTTTCTTGATATCCAACTGTTTCGTCGCACCCGTCGCGGGGTCAAGCTGACCGATGCTGGCCAGACCTATAGCCGACGCATCGCCAGCCGACTGGATGCGGTCGAGCGCGACACGCTCTCGGTGATGGGTAATCAGGGCACAGCCACACTGGAACTGGCGCTGGTGCCAACTTTCGGCACGCAGTGGCTACTGCCGCGCCTCGGCGACTTTCTCAAACAACATCCGCAAATCACCATCAACCTGACCAACCGCACGCGCCCGTTTCTGTTTGCCGATACCGAGTTCGACGCGGCCATCTACTTTGGCGACGGTGAATGGTCAGGTACCCAAACGCACTTTTTGATGAAGGAATCGCCGATACCCGTCTGCAGCCCGGGACTGATTGCGCCAGCACAGCAACTAAGTGCCGAGCAAATTGCCAGCCTGCCGTTGTTGCAACAGACCACCCGACCGTATGCTTGGCGACAATGGTTTGCTGCGCTCGACATGCGCGTAGAACATGACCTGAACGGCACGCGACTGGAACTGTTTTCAATGCTCGCCCAGGCCGCCATGCATGGCATGGGCGTTGCGCTGATACCGCCCTTTCTGATCCGCCAGGAGCTAGCCGACGGCCGGCTTATCAGCCCCTGCCCTCAGAGCTTCGACAGCACCAACAGTTACTTTCTGGTGATACCTGAGCGCAAGGCAGAAGCAGCCGCACTAATGGCCTTTGCTACTTGGCTGACGGCAGAAGCTGAGCGCTACCTTGCCCAGACAGAATGAAAGAATAAGCCCGCATAGGGCGCAGTATCCCAGCGCGGATTTCGCTCAAAAAAAAGGGCCTCCGAAGAGACCCTGAGCACAACTTTCTATCGAGCGGATGCGCTTACTGACGCACGCCCTCAACAGTGATGATCAACTCAACATCTTGCGCTGCCGGACCCAGATCGCGCGAGATATCAAAGTCCTTCAAGGTCAGCGTAGTGGTGCCAGAGAAGCCAGCACGATAGCCGCCCCATGGATCATCACCTTCGCCAATAAACTTGGCATCCAGTACCACCGGCTTGGTTACGCCATTGAGCGTAAGGTTGCCGGTGACGTTGGCGGTATCGTCACCCGTCATTGCAACCCCAGTGGACTCGAAGGTCGCGGTAGGATGCTCGGCAACATTCAGGAAATCATCGCTACGCAAATGCTTGTCGCGCTCGGCGTGATTCGAGTCAACGCTGTCAGTGTTGATGCTGACATTGACAGCGCTGCTCTCGGGCTTGTCTGCGTCCCAGCTGAAGTTACCGCTGAAGTCATTGAAGCGACCGTATACAAAGCTATAGCCCAGGTGGCTGATCTTGAAATTGATTGAGGCATGCTGCCCCTCTTTATCAATCACGTAGTCGGCCGCCTGCAACGCACCCGACAGCGCCATCAAGCTACCCAGTGCCAATCCCGCAAATGTCTTTTTCATGCTAACTCTCCTTGCCTTGTTTAAGCCGCATACCAAGCATACGGCGCAATGTGTCATCCCGATCCAGCAGGTGATGCTTTAGTGCGCCCAAAGCGTGCAGGGCCGCCAAACCAATTACGCTGACTGCCAACCAGTAGTGCACAGCGCCAGCACGGTCGGCCTGATCGGGCAGGTTGGTGACCAGCGCTGGCACTTCAAGCCAGCCGAACAGACTAATGCCCTGGCCCTTTGCAGTCGAAATCAGATAACCGCTCAGCACGATAATACCGAGCAGTAAGTAAAGCAGAAGGTGCACCAGAGCCGACAAACTGATCTCCCAGCCCCGATGACCGGCAAGGGGATCAGGCTTGGGATTAGCCAAGCGCCAAACGAGACGCAGCACCAGCAAGACCGCCAAGACCAGACCTATGCTTTTGTGCCAAAAGGGCGCGCTGGTGTAATACGGACTGTAGTAGCCAAGATCCGTCATCCACAGCCCCAACGAGAAAAGCCCGATCACACCCAATGCCATGAGCCAATGCAAAACAACGCTGATCAAACCGTACCGTTGGGCTGTGTTTCGCAAGGACATGTCGTGCTCCATTCAATTGGTGATTATGATCCCATCGAGCGATTAAGACATAAAGCGCAATATTTGGTTCTAAAACATCAAGTTTCCTAATGTTTCAGCCATAAAAAACCTCCCGACGCTTAACGAGGGGAGGTTTTTAAACCTGCAATTAACTAGAAAAAGAGTCTTTTCAGCTCATGCCCCGGATCACTGGCACGCATGAACGCCTCACCCACTAGAAAACTATAAACTTCATGGGCCAGCATGAGCTCAACATCGGTGCGATGAAGTATGCCGCTTTCAGTCACCAGGGTCTTACCCTTGGGAATTTGCGGTAATAACTCCAGAGTCGTATCCAGGGTCACTTCAAAGGTATGCAGGTTACGGTTATTGATACCGATCAAGGGGGTTTCCAGCACAAGCCCACGCTCAAGCTCAGCGGCATCATGTACTTCAACCAGCACATCCAGCCCCTGCTCTTTTGCCGTTGCCGCCAGCTCGCCCATCTGCGCGTCATCCAGACAAGCGGCAATCAGCAAGATGCAGTCGGCACCCAGAGCGCGCGCTTCAACCACTTGATAAGGGTCGACGATGAAATCCTTGCGGATCACCGGCAATGCGCAGGCGTTGCGTGCCTGCTGCAGATAATCGTCATGCCCCTGAAAGAAATCGACATCCGTCAGCACTGACAGACAGGCCGCACCACCCTCGGCATAGCTAAGTGCGATCGCAGCCGGATCAAAATGCTCACGTAGCACGCCTTTACTTGGCGACGCTTTTTTTATTTCTGCGATGACCGCCGGCTTACGCGCCTTGGCGCGGCTCTGCAGGGCGGCAGCAAAACCGCGTGTCGCTGAAGCCGCTGAGGCCATCTGCTCCAGCGTCTGGATAGCAACGCGCGCGCTGCGCTCGGCTACTTCTTCATGCTTGCGGGCAACAATATTTTGCAGAATGGTCGGCACACTCATTGCTCAGCTTCCTCTCTGAACACCTCGGTGAAGGCAATCAGCTCGTTGAGTTTCTCTCGGGCCAGACCGGAATACAGTGCATCCGAGGCTAACTTGACGCCTTCTTGCAGCGAAGTTGCATGGTCCGCCGCATAAAGAGCTGCGCCCGCATTCAGAATAATAATATCGGCCGCCTTCTCACCCGCCTCCGTAGTGCGCTTACCCAGCGCATCGCGAATCAGCGCGAGAGACGCCAGCGGGTCCTCTACCGTCAAACCAATCAGGCTGCGACTTTTGATGCCCAGCTCTTCCGGGCTGACATCGTACTCTCGTACTTCACCATCTTTTAGCTCGGCAATATGACTGGTGGCGGCCAGACTCAGCTCATCCAACCCGTCCTTGGAGTGCACAACCAATACATGCTCGCTACCCAGGCGCTTGAGCACCTCGGCAATCGGCCGGCACAGGGTCGGGGTAAAAACACCAATCACCTGATGTTTGACGCCTGCCGGATTGGTCATCGGCCCGAGCATATTGAATATAGTGCGCAGACCCAGCTCACGACGGGGACCAATGGCGTGCTTCATGGCGCCGTGATGGGCGGGGGCAAACATGAAGCCGACGCCCACGGTCTCAACGCACCGCGCTACCTGCTCGGGCGTGAGGTCCAGATTGACGCCTGCCGCCTCGAGCAAATCAGCACTACCGCTCTTACCAGAGACCGCACGATTGCCGTGCTTGGCAACCTTGCCTCCAGCCGCCGCAACAACCAGCGCGGCAGCGGTAGAAACATTAAAGATATTCGCGCCATCGCCGCCGGTACCACAGGTATCGACCAGACGTTCGGCATCAATGGAGACGGTAGACGCCAGTTCACGCATGACCATGGCAGCGCCGGTGATCTCGTCCAGCGTCTCACTCTTCATGCGTAGTGCGACCAGAAAACCACCCACCTGTGCATCGGTGCACTGGCCGGTCATGATCTGGCGCATAACGTCCTGCATTTCTTCGGTGCTCAGATCCAGCTGATCAACTGCCTTGCTGAGGGCTGCCTTAATATCCATAGATTCTCCTTTGCTCGCCTTTGCTTGCGTTCAGCCGCGCAGGCCGCCCTGCTGCTTGAGAAAATTATCCAGTAGCTCGTGGCCCTGATCCGAGAGAATGGATTCAGGATGGAACTGTACCCCCTCGATCATGAACTCGCGGTGACGCACGCCCATGATCTCGTCCACATTACCCTGCTCATCCTGCGTCCAGCCCGTCAACTCCAGGCACTCGGGCAGGGTTTCGCGGCTGATTACCAGCGAATGATAACGGGTGACGGTCAACGGATTATTCAGCCCGGCAAAGACCCCAAGCCCTTGATGGTAGACCGGACTGGTCTTGCCATGCATCACATGACGCGCGCGCACTACGTCGCCGCCAAATGCCTGGCCGATACTTTGATGGCCCAGACAGATACCCAAAATCGGCAGCTTGCCAGCAAAATGTTTAAGTACCGCGACGGAAACACCCGCCTCGTTAGGAGTGCAAGGGCCGGGCGAGACCACGATGCGTTCGGGGTTGAGCGCTTCGATTTCGGCAACGGTCAGCTCATCGTTACGAACAACCTTAACGTCGGCACCCAGCTCGCCCAGGTACTGCACCACGTTGTAGGTAAAGGAGTCGTAGTTATCAATCATTAACAGCATGGTATTGCTCCTTTACCGGGCGGCTTGTTCAGCCAGGGCGATGGCGCGAAACATGGCGCGGCGCTTGTTGATGGTTTCTTCCCACTCCAGCGCAGGCACCGAGTCAGCGACGATGCCGCCACCGGCCTGCACATGCAGCTCACCGTCTTTGATCACCGCAGTACGGATCGCAATCGCGGTATCCATATTGCCGTTCCACGCCCAGTAACCTACTGCGCCGCCGTAAACACCGCGTTTGACCGGCTCCAACTCATCAATGATTTCCATAGCACGAATCTTGGGCGCACCGGACAAGGTGCCAGCCGGCAAAATAGCGCGCAGCGCGTCCATCGCGTTCAACTCCGGCTTGAGCTGGCCCTGTACGTTGGAAACGATATGCATGACATTGGAATAGCGCTCGATGACCATCTTCTCGGTCAGCTGCACCTTGCCAATTTCCGCTACCCGTCCGACGTCGTTGCGGCCCAGATCGATCAGCATCAAATGCTCGGCGATCTCCTTGGCGTCCGCGAGCAGGTCCTGCTCCAGCGCCAAGTCCTCTTCTTCGGTCGCGCCACGCGGGCGGGTACCGGCGATCGGACGCACGGTCACTTCACCCTCTTCTACGCGCACCAAAACCTCGGGCGAACTGCCGACCACATGGAAGTCGCCGAAGTTGAAGAAGTACATATAAGGTGTCGGATTCTGGCTGCGTAGCGCGCGATACAGATCGATAGGCTCCGCTTTGAAGTCGATGCTCATGCGCTGCGATGGCACGACCTGCATGCAGTCGCCGGCCAGGATGTACTCTTTTACCGTATCCACCGCACGCTCGTAATCTTCGCGGGTAAAGCTGGCGCGGTAATCCAGATCCATATCCACCGACGCGCTCAAATCGAGCAACTTGCGCGGCTGCATGGGCTGCCGCAGCTGTTCCAGCAACTGATCCAGACGCGCATTGGCGTGGGCAAAGGCATCGGCTTGCTCGGGATCAGCCAGCACTATGGCGTGCAGTTTGCCCGCCAGATTGTCGAACACCACCACCTCGTCCGACACCATCAGCAGGATATCCGGCGTTCCCAAAGTGTCCGGATTGACGCTGTTGGCCAGACGCGGCTCGACATAGCGCACGCAGTCGTAACCAAAATAGCCTACCAGGCCGCCATTGAAGCGATGCAGCCCCGGAATCGAAGGCACCCTATAACGGGCCTTGAATTCCTCCACAAAGGCGAGCGGATCGGCGCACTCGTGGCGCTCCTGCTCTACGCCATCTGTCAGCACGGTCGCGGTATGACCATCGACCCGCAGCACAGTGCGTGCAGGCAGCCCGATAATGGAATAACGACCCCACTTTTCGCCGCCCTGCACTGACTCCAGCAGATAGGAGTAGGCACCATCGGCCAGTTTCAGATAGGTAGAAAGCGGGGTTTCGAGGTCGGCCAGCACTTCGCGCACTACGGGTACGCGATTACAGTCCTGAGCGGCCAGGCGAAGAAATTCGTCTTGAGTCATGATCAGCCTCATGGGCAAAAATTGTCGTCACACACAAACCAGAAATGCCTGCGAATCACGCAGGCGAGCGCACATCAGACACGCCAACGCCAGCGGGCGAGCGCCTTGATAACTCTCATCAGTTTGCGGTTGCTGACAAACACGGCTGATCCATCCAGCAGAAGGGGTAACGCAGCAAGACTATATGAGCGCATCAAGTGAATCAACCAGCAAGTCAGGGTTTTCCGCCGCAATCGGCTCACCATGGTTATAACCGTAGCTAACCGCCACAACCGGCACCTTTGCGGCCTTGGCCGCCCGCACATCATTGCGCGAGTCACCCACAAAAAGGGACTGCCCAGCACTAACCCCGGCCTGTTGCATAACCCATAGCAGCGCGCCAGGATCCGGCTTCTGGACTGGCAGCGTATCGCCACCCACCAACCAAGCAAAACGACCGGCCAGGCCTTTCTCTGTCAGCAGCTCAGGAAGAAAGCGCTCCGGCTTGTTGGTCACCAGAGCCAGCTTTACCCCATTCGCCTGCAGCGCGGCCAGCAACTCGGCAGCGCCCGGATACAACTGCGTGCGGGAGTGATCACCAGCGTAACAACGTAAAAAATCGGCCAACGCCGACTGAGCTTCGGTGTCGTTCACATCCGCATGCTGCATATCATCAGCCAGCGCACGACGCACCAACACCGCAGCGCCGTTACCAACCCAGTCACGTACGCGCTCAATACCCGCTGGCGGCCTGTTGCGCAGCGCCAGCATCTGGTCGACGGCTGCCGCCAGATCAGGCACTGAGTCCATCAGCGTGCCATCCAGATCAAACATCACCAGCCGGGGCAGATCGCCAGCAAACAACTGTCGCAGCGCCTGCATATCAGCGCGCGACCTGAGCCAGCTCGCTGCGCATGCGGTCGATAACGGCCTTATAGTCTGGCGTATTGAAGATCGCAGAACCGGCAACAAAGGTATCTGCGCCCGCCTCGGCGATGGCGCGGATGTTATCCACATTCACGCCGCCATCGATTTCCAAGCGGATATCACGACCGCTGGCATCGATCAGCGCCCGCGCTTCGCGCAATTTATCCAGCGTGCCAGGGATAAACTTCTGACCACCAAAGCCGGGGTTGACGCTCATCAGGAGCACCATATCGACCTTATCCATCACGTATTTAAGCGCATCCAGTGAGGTTGCCGGATTAAATACCAGACCGGCCTTGGCGCCACCCTGCTTGATCAGCTGCAGCGAGCGATCCACATGCTCGGAGGCTTCTGGATGGAAGGTGATATAGGACGCACCCGCCTCAAGAAAATCGCCGATGATACGGTCTACCGGCTTGACCATCAGATGCACATCAATCGGCGCAGTAATGCCGTATTTACGCAGCGCTGCACACACCATGGGCCCGATGGTCAGGTTGGGCACGTAGTGGTTGTCCATTACGTCGAAATGCACGATATCGGCGCCGTCAGCCAGCACTTTGTCGACTTCTTCGCCCAAACGGGCAAAATCAGCAGACAGGATGGAAGGGGCAATAGCGTAATCTGGCATAGCAAACCTCAGCGGCGGTAACGATAGGAAATACCGGCCAGTTTACCTCAAGCGAGCCGCAGCTGCGCTGTTATACTCAGACCGAAGTCGCCAAAGGACCCCGTCAAATGCGCGCCATGCTGTTGTTATCCATACTATTGCTGCCTCTATGTGCATTAGCTCAAGAACCAGCGAGCACTGCAGACGCAACCGCAGAGATAGCGGAGCCAGGCACACGAATCGAGTCGCCCTCGCGCAGCGCCCTGTATGAACAGGCACTGGAACGCAAACTACCTACGCAAGAACAACGCAAACTGGACTTCAACGGCGAGTCGCAGCTTGGCCTATATATGCCGGCAGCGAGGCCTGAAGGCCTTGGTGGTGTGCTATTGATTGCGGGGCCCGGCGAGCATGCGGACTGGCCTAATCTGATTGCACCACTGCGCCGCCAGCTGAGCGACGCAGGCTGGAACACCCTCTCAATCGGCCTGCCCGACTCACCACCACTGCCCGACAGTGCGCTGAACGACACCCCAACCGACAACACCGACCCACAAGACGGTGCGGTCGAGCAGGGACTGCAAGCAGCTGACAACCAGCCAGATCAGGCGCCACCAGCAGAGGATGCCGCGGCCGACTACGCCACTCGCTGCACGCAGTTGATCCAGGCGGCCTGGAAGGTGCTGTCTGCAGAGGGAAATGAATATATCACCGTGATCGCGCGCGACGCGTCTGGATACTGGGCACTGCGCGCAGCGAGCCCGCCTGTCAGCGGCCAGCCACCACAGGCGCTGATCCTGTTCCAGCCAAGAGAGCCCGAGCTGGCGGACCAGCCCACCTTCCAACTGCTACTGGAACAGTGGGACAAGCCGCTGCTCGAGCTGATCAATAGCGGTAGCGCTCAGGGAGAGATTCAGGCCAGGGAGCATCAACGCATAGCCCAGCGGGCAGGTCACGATCAGTACAAACAGTGGGACACTGATTATCTGCAGGACTCGATGCTGGCTGAAGACATGCTGCAAAAACGCATTGAGGGCTGGCTGGAACGGCTGGTGGAAACCCAGGCGGCAGGCTCGACCGCATCAGCGAAAGCCGCGATGACGCCTTAAAGTCTCGTAGGCTTCCTGGATACGATGAATCTGCTCACCCGCACCCGACATATTCGGCTCAACCACCCCGCGAGCAATCAGCTTGTCCGGATGATGCAGGCTTAACTGCCTGCGGTAGGCACGTTTAATCTCTTCCGGTGACGCACTCAAATCGACCCGAAGCAAAGCCGCCGCTTGCTGCACAGCATCCTGACTCGCCAGCGGGGCCCGCGCAGAGCTGCGCTGATGACGTTGATGTTTCTGGTGCATGCGCTGCTGCTCGGCACTGCCGACCCCGGCCTTGTTCGACCAGGCATCGAGCAAAACACGAGCATCACTACTGAGCTGCCCTGACAGTACTGCCATGCGCCAGGAGCAATCCAGCAACTCGGCGGCCCGACCTGGTTCGCGGCGGCATAACTGATGCACCAGGGATGTCAATTCCGGCCCCGCACCCTTGCCCGCATTGAAGTCGTGCATAGCCGCCAGCCGGGCCGTCTCGTCCAGGCGATATTGCTGCATTAGATCCCGGGCCAGTTGCAGGTGCGCTGCGGTCACCCGGCCGTTGGCTCGTGCCAACCGCCCCATGCATAGAAACAACACGCGTTCAAAACGCGAGCGTCTGCCACGAATATCACGCAACTTGGTAGACAGATCACGCCAGCGGCGCAGCCGCCAGTGACGGTCCAGCGCATGCCCCAGGACCGCGCCCAACAGCACACCGGGCACGCCGCCGCCAGCAGCGCCGAGCAGCGCACCGATAACCGTCACTGGCCAGAGCATGCGCTAACCCACCGCTCGCGCGCCAGCATCGGCCAGGCGCTGCGGCGTGCCAACATCAATCCAGTCACCGGTAAAATACTCACCACTGACCAACCCCTTATCTGCCGCCTTACGCAGCAAGGGCGCCAACTTGAACGAGCTTACTGGCTGATCCGCTAACAAGTCCGGATGCAATACGGCGATGCCGCTATAGGTCAGTCCAGACTCGCCCGGTTGCGGGTTACTCACTCGCCCTTGCGCAAGTACAAAGTCGCCGTTGACGTTATGCTCAGGATTGGCGATCAGCACCAGGTGCGCCAGCATGCCAGGCGGCATACTCAGGGCAGAAAAGTCATAATTGGTCCAGATATCGCCATTCACCAAGATGAAAGGAGCCTCGCCGAGTAACGGCAACGCCTTGCGAATGCCTCCTCCTGTCTCTAGCGCTTCGCCCTCGGCAGACCACTTGATATCCACTCCGAAGGCAGCGCCATCGGCAAAGTACTGCTGCAACTGCTCGCCCAGCCAGGCATGATTTATCACCAGCTCACTCACACCGGCAGCCGCCAGGGCATCCATATGCCACTGAATCAGGGGCTTGCCTGCTACCGGTAACAGCGGCTTGGGCGTGTGCAGCGTCAACGGGCGCATACGCTCACCTTTGCCAGCAGCCAGAATCATGGCTTTCATGCCGCCAGCCCAAGACTGTCCAGCAGTCGCTGCAAGGGTTGCAGGCGCACGTCGTCTGCACAGGCGTCACGCAGGTAGCGGACGAAACGCGGTGCATCGCGAAGATAATGCGACTTACCGTCACGATGGCAAATACGCGCAAAAATCCCCAGCACCTTTAGATGGCGCTGAACACCCATCAGCCGCGCCTGGTCAAGAAACACCTCTAGCTCACGTGGTAACGGCACGCCAGCCGCCAGGGCCTGAGTCCAGTAACGCGTCAGCCAGCTTTTGCGCTCTGCTGGCGTCCAGCTGAAGAAGGCATCGGCAAACAACGAGGTCGCGTCGTAGCTGGCCGGGCCATAGAGTGCATCCTGAAAGTCCAATACCCCAGGCGCAGCTTCTGCGGTCATCAGGTTGCGCGGCATGTAATCACGATGCACAAACACCTGAGCCTCGCCCAGATTACTCTCCAGCAACAGCGCCTGCAGCTGATCCCAGTCGGCCTGCTCGTGAGCATTGAACGAACGCCCCAGCTCCCGTGCCACATACCAATCAGGAAACAATGCCAGCTCACGCCGAAGCACCGCTTCATCGTAGGGCGGCAGCACGCCAGGCTGACTAGCCAACTGCCACAGCACCAGGGTATCGATTGCGCTGCTGAACATCTGCTCCAGCTGTGCGGCGGTAACGCCGGATTCGATACTCTGCAGGAAGGTTTTAGCCCCCATATCCTCAAGCAGCAGAAAGCCTTGCTGTAGATCACTGGCTAAAATGCGCGGCACTCGCACGCCAGCGGCCTCTAACAAGGCAGCAATACGGACAAAAGGTGTACTGTCTTCGTGCTCGGGCGGCGCATCCATCACAATCAGACTACGCTCTGCTGACTGCCACCGGAAGTAGCGCCGGAAGCTGGCGTCGGCACTGGCTGGCGCCAGCTGTCCAGAGGGTATTCCCTGCCATCCCATGCGGGTAAAGCCTTCTGCGAGAGCAGCCGGCAGCCAACCCTCCAACTGGGTCATTCTTGTATCCATTTTGCTCTTTCTCGTTGCTGCTGTCGGACCGCATCCAACAGCCAGCGTATCTAGTAAGTAGTCGCACTATTGTCATCTATAGCGCCGTCAAGTCCAACGCTGTTGCACAGACTCTGGACTTTTTCCGCGCTTTCCTAGCTCTGGCAGCACCCTATGCTTTATTATCCGGTATCTTGCTGAACAGACACAGCATGCAGAATGCTATCTCCTCGCACACGGCGTCGCGAGCACGCACCGACTGGAAGCCCGGATAATTACATAATGGCCTACCGAACTCCTCCGTTTCGCTCTTCATTTCCCATGTTGCTGGCTAGCTCTTTGCTGCTTGCTCAGCCAATCAGCTCCTTCGCAGCCAGCCAGGTACAGTGTACTCCTAGCGGCAACAGCTGGAGCTGCGAACCTATTCAGGCGCGCGGTGAACTGCCGCCCAGGCCAGTGCAGGCGACACCACCACCGCCTCCCGTCAGCAACGAACCGGTCGGCATAGCAGCTTCCGCTGTTGCCGCTAACGATGCTGGCAACAACGACTACAGCCGTCTGGACTGGGTGCCCCGTGAGCAATTGAGTGCAGAGCAGCAAGCGGCTATTGCGCCTTACTGCGGCGGCACTTACGTCGAGCCTGAGCGCAGTGGCCGCAATGACGAGACGCCTTTCGATCAGCTACCGGTTTACGCCTCGGCTGAATCCAGCCGATTCGAGCAAGGTAGCCAGACCGGCGTACTGGAAGGCGATGTACTGATGCGCCAGGGCCGACTGCAGGCCCGAGCCGATCAGGCCAGCTTCGATCAGGCCAACAGCAGCGCCCGCCTGGAGGGCAATGTACGGCTTCGCGACCAGGGCGTTCTGGTGCTGGGCGACCAGGCCAGCATGCGCATTGATAATGGCGAAACGCGGATTGATAACGTCGACTACGTGATTCATGACGCTCGCGCTCGCGGCACCGCCGACAAGCTTATGCGCCGGGACGACGGCATCATCGTCATGACCGATGGCAGCTACACCACCTGTGAGCCAGGTGAAAACACCTGGTCTTTGCACAGCAAGGATATTGAACTGGACCGTGATAAGGGCTGGGGCGAAGCCAAACACGTAGTCCTGAAAGTCAAAGACGTGCCGGTTTTCTATACCCCGTACATCTACTTTCCGCTTGATGATCGCCGTCAGACCGGCCTGCTGACGCCTTCGTTCAGCCAGTCCACTGACAATGGCACCGAGATCGAGACGCCTTACTACATCAACATCGCACCAGACTATGACGCCACGCTGTACCCGCGTTATATGTCCGAGCGCGGCCTGCAGATGGAAGGTGAGTTCCGCTACCTCAAGCCAGACAACGAAGGCAGCCTCAGTGCGGCCTATCTGAACGACAGCAAGTTCAACGAGAATCGTTGGCTGTATGGCTGGCAGCATGAAGGCGGCATGAGCAGCCGCTGGGCCACAGAGGTCGATTTCACCGACATCAGCGATCCTTTCTACTTCCAGGATCTCAATTCGGCGCTCGACGTGACCAGCGATACCTATGTTAACCAGCGCGCCGCCGTGACCTACCGCGGTGATGGCTGGCGCTTCCAGGCGGCAGTTCATGGCTACGAGTTGGCAACCATCACCTCGCTGACGCCTTACCAGCGCCTGCCACAACTGCGCCTTGATGGTGCCGACTGGCTTGGCGACACGGGCCTGCGCTTTGGCTACAACGCCGAGTACACCTACTTTGACCGCGACCTCGACAGCGGCTTTATCACCGGTGAAAACGGCATCCAGTTCGACAGCGCTGGCAACGCCATTCTGACGCCCGATGAGAACCTGATTGGCCTGCAGCGCGCCACCGGTCATCGCGTCAGTGTCAGCCCGAGCTTGAGCTACCCTTGGCGTAACAGCTTTGCCTTCGTCACGCCAAGCGTGCGAGTTCAGTCGACTTACTATGATCTGGACTTCGACGCCCGTTCCGGCGATGGCTTCAACTATGGCAACGCCAACACTACGCCTTCGAGCACCATTCCGATCACCAGCCTCGATAGCGGCTTGTACTTCGATCGTGAGACCAGTTGGTTCGGCAATAACCTGCGCCAGACCCTCGAGCCGCGCGCCTTTTATCTCTACGCGCCAGACGAAGATCAGAACGACCAGCCATTGTTCGACACCAACGAGAACACCTTTAGCTACAACTCGCTGTTCCGCGATGATCGCTTCAGCGGTAACGACCGTGTTGGGGACGCCAACCAGCTAGCACTTGGCGTGACCAGCCGCGCTCTGGAAGAAGACGGCACCGAGCGCGCACGCGGCAGCCTGGGCCAGGTGTTCTATTTCCGTGATCGCAACGTACAGCTGCTTGAAGCAGACGGCACAGAGCCGGACGCCGACACCTCGTCATCCTCAGCCTACGCCGCCGAACTGATGTACCGTGTCAGCGACGCCTGGCGCCTGAATGCCGACATGTTGTGGGACCCGGATAACAGCGGCAGTGATGCTGGCAGCTTTATGGCCAACTACCAGCCTGAGCCCCGCAAAATCCTTAATATGGGCTACCGCTATCGCAACAACATCAACACCTTTAATGCGTTGACCGGTAGCTTCGACCGTGACGTTGATCGCCGCATTGATCAATCCGACATGTCCTTCATGTGGCCACTCAACCCCCAATGGAGTTTGATCGGCCGCTGGCAGCACGATTTTGCCGACGATCGAACCCTGGAAGCGCTGGGTGGTCTGGAGTACGACAGTTGCTGCTGGAAGCTACGCGTCGTCAACCGCTACTGGGTCGACTACAACGAGTTTGAATCGGTCGCTAGAGATGAAGCTAACCGCGGCATTTTCCTGCAAATCGTCCTCAAGGGCCTTGGTAGCGTGACCGGCAACGATGTCGACAGCCTCCTCGGCGATGGAATCCCAGGCTATAGAGAGCGTGAAAAAAATGCATTGTAAGTTTATTCCGGCCATTTTCAGCCTGTGCGCAGCCCTGCTGCTTAGCACCACTGCTCAGGCAGACGTAGTGCCGCTGGACCGTGTGGCCGCCATTGTCGACAACGATGTTGTCATGGTCAGTCAGGTGAACGAGCGTATGCAGGCAGTGCGCCAGCAACTAAGTCAAAATGGCACTGAACTGCCACCAGAAGATCAGCTGCAGTCCCAGGTCGTGGACCGTTTGGTGCTCGAAAGTATCCAGTTGCAAATGGGCGAGCGTGCCGGCATTCGCATCGACGATGCCGCGCTCAACCAGGCCATGCAGCAGATCGCCGCCCGCAACAATGTCACACTGGATCAATTCCGCGCGGCGCTTGAGCGCGATGGCATCAGCTACAATCAGGCGCGCGAGCAAATTCGCCGCGAGATGATCATCAACCGGGTACGTCAACGTCGGGTGCGCGACACCATCCAGGTGAGCGATCAGGAAGTTCGCAACTTTTTGAGCTCTGAAGTTGGCCAATACCAGACCTCTGCCGATTTTCGCCTGGCGATGATCGTGCTGCCGCTGTCCGAAAGCGCCAGCCAAGCCGAGGTCGAGAAGGCAGCCAAAGCGGCTACTGATATCTATAACCAGCTCAACCAGGGCGCAGACTTCAACACCCTCGCTGCGAGCCGTTCTGCTGGCGAGACCGCCCTGGAAGGTGGTGAGTTGGGCTGGCGTAAGGCGGCACAACTGCCAGGCCCCTTCGCCAATGCGGTGAACCAACTGGACATCGGTGGCATCACGCAACCTATGCGCTCTCCGGCTGGCTTCCATATCCTCAAGCTGCTTGAAAAACGCGGTGGCGAAGGCCAGCTGGTGCAGGAATACAAGGTTCGCCACATCCTGATCAAGCCGAGCGAAATTCGCTCCGAAGGCGAAGCCGCACAGCTGACCCAGCGTCTATATGACCGTATCGCAGCAGGAGAGTCTTTTGCCGAGCTGGCCAAGGCCTACTCGGAAGACCCGGGCAGCGCGCTCAATGGTGGCGATCTGAATTGGGTTACCGCCGACAGCCTCGCACCCGAATTCGCCGACGTCATGACCACCACACCGCAAGGCAAGGTGTCGGTGCCATTCCAGAGTCAGTACGGTTGGCATATTCTGCAGGTGCAAGGCGAGCGCGAAGTCGATATGACCGATGACATGCGTGAACGTCAGGCGATTAATCTGATTCAGAGCCGCAAGTACGAGGAAGAGCTGCAGTCATGGCTGCTGCAGATCCGCGACGAAGCCTACGTCGAGATCAAGATCTAGTGAGTTTGCCCTGTATTGCGATAACCGCCGGCGAGCCGGCGGGTATCGGTCCAGATCTTTGTATCCAGATAGCCCAACAGCCCAGCGCCTTTCAGCGTGTCATCATTGCCGACCCGGAATTACTACGCAGCCGTGCGCAGCTTCTTGGGCTACCACTTGAACTATCTACCTACGATCCTGATGCCCTGGCAACTGCGCAGGCAGCCGGTCAGCTCTGCGTGCTGCCCGTCCCACTGGCCGTGCCCTGCCAACCGGGGACCCTAGACCAGCGCAACGCAACCTATGTACTGGACACCTTGCGCCTGGCCGGCGAGGGCTGCCTAGCGGGACACTTTTCCGCCGTGGTCACCGCACCGGTTCACAAAGGCATCATCAATGATGCGGGTGTGCCCTTCTCCGGCCATACCGAGTTTTTCGCCGAGCTGACTCACACCGAGCAGGTCGTCATGATGCTCGCCTGCCCCGGCCTGCGAGTCGCACTGGCAACCACGCATTTGCCCCTGCGCGCCGTAGCCGACGCTATAACGCCCAGCCTGTTGGAGCGGGTAATTGGTATTCTGCAGGCCGACCTGATCAGTAAATTTGGCATTACCGCTCCGCGCATTCTGGTCTGCGGTTTAAACCCTCACGCGGGAGAAGATGGCCATCTTGGGCGCGAAGAGCTAGATATTATTATCCCCACCCTCAACAGACTGCGTGCGCAGGGTATGGATCTAGTCGGCCCCTTGCCCGCAGACACACTGTTCACCCCCAAACACCTTGATCAGGCTGATGCAGTGCTCGCCATGTATCACGACCAGGGTCTGCCGGTGCTTAAACACAAAGGTTTTGGGCAGGCAGTCAACATTACACTCGGCATGCCGATCATTCGCACCTCGGTTGATCACGGCACAGCGCTGGATCTGGCTGGTAAAGGCACGGCGAACGCCGGCAGCCTGCTGGTCGCAATGGATACCGCCGCGCAAATGATCGCCGCCCGGAGAGCACTATGAATCAGTTCCCGCAACACAAGGCGCGTAAGCGCTTTGGTCAGAACTTCCTGCATGATGCCGGCGTGATAGATCGCATTGTCCGTGCCGTCGCGCCACGCGAAGGTGATCACCTGGTCGAGATCGGCCCTGGCCAGGGCGCTATCACCTCTGGCTTGCTGGCCAGCGGGGCCAAACTGGACGTGGTCGAACTGGACCACGACCTCCATCCTATTCTGATGGGGCAATTCGGTTTTAATGATCGCTTCCAGCTGCACAAAGGCGACGCGCTCAAATTCGATTTCAGCCAGTTGGCCAATGACGAGCGCAAACTGCGTGTGGTCGGCAATCTGCCGTACAATATTTCTACGCCACTGATGTTTCACTTGCTCGCCCAGTCACACTGCATCAGCGATATGCACTTCATGCTGCAAAAAGAAGTCGTGCAGCGCCTGGCAGCAAAAGCTGGCATGAACCACTACGGTCGCCTGGGCATTATGGTGCAGTACCATTGCACTGTTGAGCATCTGTTCGACGTCGGCTCCGGCGCTTTCAAGCCAGCGCCGAAGGTAGACTCAGCGATAGTGCGCCTCACGCCTCACGCCACCTTGCCGCATCCAGCGGATGACGTTCGCACCCTGGAAAACCTGGTACGCGAGGCGTTCAACCAGCGCCGCAAGACCTTGCGTAACACCTTGAAGCCGCTACTGACCGCCGAACAGATCGAGTCTGAAGGTCTGGACCCCGGTATTCGGCCTGAGCAGGTCGACCTGGCCGGCTTCGTTCGCCTGGCTAACCACCTGGCCCGCCTGGAGGCATCCGCATCATGAGCAATGCTGAAACCTACGCCATCGACGTCAGCGTACAAACTCGTTACCTGCGCGAGCAGTCCGATCCGACCGCACAGCGTTTCGCGTTCGCCTACACCATCACTATTGCCAATCTGGGCGCCTTGCCTGCACAGTTACTCAGCCGCAGCTGGCTGATCACTGATGGCAACAGTAAAGTGCAGGAGGTTCAAGGCCCTGGCGTTGTGGGTGAGCAACCGACCATTGCACCAGGCGCAAGCCACACCTATACCAGTGGTTGCCTACTGGAAACCCCGGTCGGCACCATGGAAGGCAGCTATGACATGCGTGCCAGCGATGGTCATCAGTTTGTCGCCGAGATAAACCGGTTTCGCCTCGCCAAACCCAACGCATTGAACTGAATCACATCACATTGGGCAGATAGATAACGGTATGACGACTTACGCTGTTGGCGACATTCAAGGCTGCCTGAAGCCACTCCAATGCCTGCTGGCCGAAGTCGACTTCAATCCGTCCAGAGATGTGCTCTGGTCCGTCGGCGACATGGTTAACCGTGGGCCCGAATCGCTGGAAACCCTGCGCTACCTGAACAGCCTGGATAACGCCTGTGTTGCGGTACTGGGTAACCATGATCTGCACCTGCTGGCGGCAGGCTATGACAGCCGGCGCCTGAAAAAATCCGATACGCTGAGAACCCTGCTCAAGGCAGACGACCGTAAAAAACTGATCGCCAGTCTGCGCCAACGACCACTTGCCCATCACGATGCAGCATTGGGCTATGTGATGAGCCATGCGGGCATACCGCCGATCTGGAGCGTAAAGCAGGCACTGGAGTTGGCAGCTGAAGTCGAGGCCGTGCTGCGCTCGGACAAACGCCTGCCTGACTTCCTGGACGAAATGTACGGTAACGAGCCGGCCCGCTGGAAAGATAACCTCAAAGGCATGGGGCGCCTGCGCGCGATCACCAATTACCTGACCCGCATGCGCTTCTGCAAGCCCGATGGTACGCTGGACCTGAAATCGAAAGAGGGACTGGAAACCACACCCAACGGCTATGAGCCCTGGTTTCGCTACCCGCGCAAGGACCCAGAGGTGCAGATACTATTCGGTCACTGGGCAGCGATTGAGGGGCGTACCGGCACCCAGGGCGTACACGCGCTGGACACCGGTTGTGTGTGGGGCGGACGTATGACACTGATGAACCTCGACAACCAGGAACTGCATAGCTGCAACTGTTCCGCATAGGCTCTGTCACTCTTTCGGCAGCGCCAGCGTTGCCTGGTAAAACCCTGTTAAGTAGCCAACCCTGAAGCCTATTGCGGAGCCGTCAACATGAGCGACTTTCAACGTATTGATCCTAACCAGGCCAACAACCTGCTGCTGGACGGCGCACAGCTGGCCGATATTCGCGACCCGCAAAGCTACCAGCAGGGCCATATCCCCGGCGCAGTAAGGCTGGACAATGACAACCTTGCGCAGTTCGTCGAAGCCGCAGACAAGCAGCAACCGCTATTGATCTGTTGCTACCACGGTAACTCAAGCCAATCAGCCGCCGCCTATCTGGCCAGCCTCGGCTTTAGCGCGGTCTACAGCCTGGACGGTGGTTTTGAGCTATGGCAACAACACTTCCCGGACCAGGTTAGCCGCGACTAAATTATCAGTAACGAAAAAAACCCGGCTTAATTCTTCCCATGGATCGCGGTATGCATCTATCCTGAATTCAGGAGATTCATAAAGAGCAAGTCGGTCTGCCGGCTTCCGATAACGACGGGAGCCTGCCGGATCCGTCGTCCGGCCAGCCGATCTGGTCGCCCGGTGCCTCCGACAGACTCCCTGACCATGCCCGTCTTAGCGTTTTAGGGGAATCACGCATCAGGATATGCCGTCGCCCGGTAAAGCGCGTCAGGCGGGCTGTTGCCCGGAAGTTGCAGACCTCATCCCTGGTAACAGCGAGGTCGTGTCATGAGCATATTCAGTCATTTCCAGAACCGCTTCGAAGCCACCCGACAAGAAGAATATAGCCTTCAGGAATACCTGGAGCTCTGCAAAACCGACCCTACCGCCTATGCTTCTGCCGCTGAGCGCCTGTTGATGGCTATCGGCAAACCTGAGCTGGTCGACACCTCACTCGATCAGCGCTACTCCCGTATTTTTTCCAACAAGATCATCAAGCGCTATCCAGCCTTTGCCGACTTTCATGGCATGGAAGACGCCATCGAGCATATCGTTTCCTTCTTTCGCCATGCCGCACAGGGGCTTGAAGAACGTAAACAGATTCTCTACTTGCTGGGTCCGGTGGGTGGCGGCAAGTCGTCTCTGGCCGAAAAGCTCAAGTCATTGATGCAGCAAGTCCCGTTTTACGCAATCAAAGGATCACCCGTATTCGAGTCGCCACTGGGGCTGTTCAATGCCGAGGAAGACGGCGATATTCTCGAAGAAGATTTCGGCATCCCCCGACGCTATCTCAACAGCATTATTTCGCCCTGGGCGGTCAAGCGTCTGCACGAATTCAACGGCGACATTTCGCAGTTCCGCGTAGTTAAAATCTATCCTTCAATCCTGCAGCAGATAGCGGTAGCCAAAACCGAGCCAGGCGACGAAAACAATCAGGACATTTCCTCGCTGGTCGGCAAGGTGGATATACGCAAGCTCGAGGAGTTCCCGCAGAACGACCCGGACGCCTATAGCTATTCAGGCGGCCTGTGCCGTGCCAATCAGGGCTTGCTGGAATTCGTCGAGATGTTCAAGGCCCCCATCAAGGTGCTGCACCCCTTGCTGACCGCAACCCAGGAAGGCAACTACAACAGTACCGAAGGCATGGGTGCAATCCCCTTCAACGGCGTGATTCTGGCCCACTCCAACGAATCCGAGTGGCACAGCTTCCGCAACAACAAGAACAACGAAGCCTTCATCGACCGTATTTATATCGTCAAGGTGCCCTACTGCCTGCGCGTCAGCGACGAAATACAGATTTACGCAAAGCTGCTCAGCAACAGTTCACTAGCCAACGCCCACTGCGCGCCGGATACGCTGAAAATGCTGGCCCAGTTCACTACCCTGTCGCGCCTCAAGGAGCCGGAAAACTCCAGCGTCTACTCCAAAATGCGCATCTATGACGGCGAGAACCTGAAAGACACCGACCCCAAGGCCAAGTCGATCCAGGAATACCGCGATACCGCAGGCGTCGACGAAGGCATGAACGGCCTCTCGACCCGCTTTGCCTTCAAGATTCTGTCCAAGGTATTTAACTTCGACACCACCGAAGTCGCCGCCAACCCGGTGCATTTGCTTTACGTGCTGGAGCAGCAGATCGAGCAGGAGCAATTCCCCAATGAGGTCAGTGAGCGCTATCTGCGCTTTCTCAAGGAGTACCTGGCGCCACGCTACGTCGAGTTCATTGGCAAGGAAATTCAGACCGCCTACCTGGAGTCCTACAGTGAGTACGGTCAGAACATCTTCGACCGCTATGTGCTCTACGCCGACTTCTGGATTCAAGACCAGGAGTACCGCGATCCGGAAACCGGCGAAATACTCAACCGCGCCTCACTTAACGAAGAGCTGGAGAAAATCGAAAAACCTGCTGGCATCAGTAATCCCAAGGATTTCCGTAACGAAATAGTCAACTTCGTGCTGCGCGCCCGTGCGCACAATAACGGCAAGAACCCAAGCTGGCTGTCCTACGAAAAACTGCGGGTAGTGATAGAGAAGAAAATGTTCTCCAACACCGAAGACCTGCTGCCGGTGATCAGCTTCAACGCCAAGGCCTCCAACGAGGACCAGAAGAAGCACAACGACTTTGTCACCCGGATGGTCGAACGCGGCTATACCGAGAAACAGGTGAGGCTGCTGTCGGAATGGTACTTGCGCGTGCGTAAAGCACAGTAACGGCCATAGGGCAGCTACAAGCCGCAAGCGTAAAGCGGCAAGCGGCAAGCAGAGCGGCGCCGCCTGAAACTAACTGCGACGCTTCAAAGCAGCACGGCCAGCTTCAAGCTTGCAGCTTATAGCTTGCGGCTGGCCCGGAGGGGCTTGAATGAGCTATGTGATTGATCGACGTCTAAACGGCAAGAACAAGAGCACCGTGAACCGGCAACGGTTTTTACGGCGCTATAAGTCACACATCAAGAAGGCTGTGGAGGAAGCAGTAGGCCACCGCTCGATCACTGACATCGAGCATGGCGAGAATATCAGCATTCCTGGTCGGGACATCGATGAGCCCATATTTCATCATGGCCAGGGCGGCCGCCAGACGCAGGTTCATCCCGGCAATAAGGAGTTTTCCACTGGCGACCGTTTCGCCCGTCCGCAGGGCGCCGGTGGCAGCGGGCCTGGGGGAAATCAGGCTGGCGACAGCGGTGAAGGCATGGACGAGTTCGTCTTCCAGATCACGCAAGATGAATTCCTCGATTTCATGTTTGAAGACCTGGCGCTACCCAATCTGATAAAGCGCCAACTGACCGGTACCGACACCTTCAAGCCGGTGCGCGCCGGTATCAGCCAACAGGGCAACCCCTCGCGTATCAACATAGTCCGCTCAATGCGCGCCGCCCACGCCCGCCGCATCGCGCTCAGCGGCGGTAGTCGCAAGCGCCTGCGGGCTGCGCGCGACGAACTGGAGGCATTGCGCCGGGACAGCCCGGATGACCTGATTGCCATTCAACGCTTGCAGGAAGAAATCTCCGCACTGCGCACCCGCGTCGAACGCGTTCCGTTTTTGGATACCTTTGACCTGCGCTACAACCTGATCGTCAAACAGCCCAACCCTTCGTCCAAAGCCGTCATGTTCTGCCTGATGGACGTATCCGGCTCCATGACGCAAGCAACCAAAGACCTGGCCAAACGCTTCTATATTCTGCTCTACCTCTTTTTACGCCGGAACTACGAACGCATAGACGTGGTATTCATTCGTCACCACACCAGCGCCAAGGAGGTGGAAGAGGAGGAGTTCTTCTACTCCCGTGAGACCGGCGGCACTATTGTGTCCAGCGCCCTGCGGCTAATGCAGCAGATCATCGAAGAGCGTTATCCAGTCAATGAGTGGAATGTGTACTGTGCCCAGGCTTCCGACGGCGACAATTGGAACGACGACTCGCCGATCTGCCGCGAATTGCTGATCAAGCAAATCATGCCGGCCATGCAGTACTACTGCTATGTCGAAATAACGCCGCGCGAGCACCAGACCCTGTGGCAAGAATATGAGGCCGTGGCCGAGCACTTTGCCGACAGCTTCGCTCAGCAGCAGATTACCGACGCCGCCGATATCTATCCGGTATTTCGCCAGCTATTCCAGAAAAGGATGGCCACATGACGCGAACGCCCATCTCTACCGGCTCGGAATGGACCTTCGAGCTGATCCGCGAGTATGACCAGGAAATCGGCCGTATCGCCCATGATATTTATGGGCTCGATACCTACCCTAACCAGATCGAAGTCATCACGGCCGAGCAGATGATGGACGCCTACGCCTCGGTGGGCATGCCGCTGGGTTATCACCATTGGTCCTACGGCAAACATTTTCTGGCGACAGAGAAAGGCTACAAGCGCGGCCAAATGGGGCTTGCGTACGAGATCGTGATCAACTCCGACCCCTGCATAGCCTATCTGATGGAAGAAAACACCATGACCATGCAGGCACTGGTCATCGCCCATGCCTGCTACGGCCATAATTCGTTCTTCAAGGGTAACTACCTGTTCCGCAGCTGGACCGACGCCGGTGCGATCATTGATTATCTGGTGTTTGCCAAGCAGTACATCAGCGAGTGTGAGGAGCGCTACGGCATTGATGCGGTCGAGGATCTGCTGGATTCCTGTCACGCGCTGATGAACTATGGCGTAGACCGCTACAAGCGGCCCTACCCTATCTCCGCTGCCGAGGAACGACAACGCCAGCAGGAGCGCGAGGAGCACCTGCAACGCCAGGTCAACGAGCTATGGAAAACCATCCCGGTAGCCAACAGTGAGCGGCATAGCGACGAAGAGCAGAGCCGCTTCCCCTCCGAGCCGCAGGAGAACCTGCTGTACTTTATCGAGAAAAACGCACCGCTGTTGGAGCCCTGGCAGCGTGAAATAGTGCGGATCGTGCGCAAGGTCGCCCAGTACTTCTATCCTCAGCGCCAGACCCAGGTCATGAACGAGGGCTGGGCCACCTTTTGGCACTACACCCTACTGAACCACCTGTATGACGAGGGCAAGGTAACTGACGGCTTCATCATGGAGTTTCTGCAATCGCATACCAGCGTGATCTACCAACCGTCGTTCGATAGTGACTGGTACAGCGGCATCAACCCCTACGCACTCGGATTCGCGATGATGCAGGACATTCGGCGCATCTGCGAACATCCAACCGAAGAAGACCGCCACTGGTTCCCCGACATTGCAGGCAGTGATTGGCTGAAAACCATCAAGTTCGCCATGCGCAGCTTCAAGGACGAGAGCTTTATTCTCCAATACCTGTCACCCAAGGTGATCCGTGACTTCAAGCTGTTTGCGATTATCGATGACGAGGTAGACGATCACCTGGAGGTGGCTGCGATTCACGACGACAGCGGCTACCGGGCGGTGCGCGAGTTACTCGCGGCCCAGTACAACCTGGGCAACCGCGAACCGAACATTCAGGTCTGGTCGGTTGATCGCCGCGGCGACCGATCCATCACCCTGCACCACCAACGCCACCAGGGTAAGCCCCTGGGCAAGTCAACCGATGAGATGCTCAAGCACCTGCACCGCCTCTGGGGCTTTGATGTGCACTTGGAAAGTCGCGACGGCACTCGCCTGGTGAGTGAAGCGCACATACCACCGCGCCCGGAGCCGGAGGAAGATAAATTTCCGCGCTTCGACCTGAATATCCCGCCGATTTAGACGATATACGAAAGCATGAGCAGGTTTCAGGTCTCAAGCAGTGGGCGCGCAAGCCGAGCCAAGTGATACAAACAAAACAGAGAGGCTGGTTCGGCTTGCGGCTTGCGGCCTGGCGCGTCAAGCTTGCAGCTCACAAGATAAAGGCTTGCCAACCGAGGCTCCATGTCACCCACATCTTCCATCTATTTAGTCGGCGGCGCCGTTCGCGATCAACTCCTGGACCGCCCGGTTACCGACCGTGACTGGGTGGTGGTCGGCAGCACACCCGAAGCCATGCTCGCGCAGGGTTATCAGCCTGTCGGACAGGACTTCCCGGTATTTATCAAGCCGCAAACCGGCGAGGAGTACGCCCTTGCCCGGACTGAGCGCAAGAGCGGAAAAGGCTACGGTGGCTTTACTTTCCACACCAGCGCGGACGTGTCCCTGGAAGACGACCTGATTCGTCGCGACTTGACCATCAATGCGATGGCGCAAGCGCCGGATGGCAGCATCATTGACCCCTACGGCGGCCAACAAGATTTGCACAGGCGCCTGCTGCGCCATGTCTCCCCGGCTTTCGCCGAAGATCCTCTGCGCGTGTTGCGCGTGGCACGCTTCGCCGCGCGCTTCGCCGACCTGGGTTTCCAGGTCGCCCCGGAAACGCTTGGTTTGATGCGTCAACTGGCAGAGTCTGGCGAACTGCAAACCCTTACCGCTGAGCGTAGCTGGCAGGAAATTAGCCGCGCACTGATGGAACCGCACCCTGAGGTCTTTATCCAGGTGCTGCGCGACTGCGGCGCACTGGCGGAGTTACTGCCCGAGATAGATGCCCTGTTCGGCGTACCGCAACCGCAAGCCCACCATCCAGAAATCGACACCGGTGAACACATTCTGCAAGTGCTACAGATCGCTGCGCGCGAGCAGTTACCAATCCCGGCACGCTGGGCTTGTCTGCTGCATGACCTGGGCAAGGCCCTGACGCCGCAGGCGCAATGGCCGAAACACCACGGCCATGAGCAAAAGGGGCTCAAGGCGGTAAAAGCGATCAATCAACGCTGCAAGGCGCCAAAGGACTGCCAGGAGTTAGCCCTGCTGTGCTGCGAATATCACACCCACAGCCACCGCGCACTGGAACTGCGACCACAAACGCTGATCAAGCTGTTCAAAGCACTGGATATCTACCGCCGCGCCGAGCGGTTCGAGTATTTTCTGGCGGTGTGCCGCGCCGATGCGCAGGGCCGCACTGGACGTGAAGAGGCGCCATACCCGCAAGCCGATTACCTGCGCGGCGCAGCAGAGGCAGCGCGCGCTGTGGCCGTTCAGCCGTTATTGGCTGCTGGGTTACAAGGGGCGGAGCTAGGCAAGGCACTTGAGCAAAGCCGCCAACAGGCCATCGCCGATTACAAGGCCGCGTGGACCTGACTGCTCGATAGCAGGTCGGGAGGCGTCAAGGCACGATCATGCCAGACAAAAGGCACAGCCCAGAGTTGCTGGGTACCCTGCCATTGAGACCAATGCTGGGCATAGCTCAACTCAGTGCCAGGTAATAGAACGTCAGGAGCCAGCAGCGCCAGCGGCCAAAGCACAAAGGCATTGCGCAGTACCTCCGGGCGTGGCAACACCAGGCCAGCATGCACGCCGCTCAGCTCGCCATAGGTAAGAATATCAATATCCAGGGTGATGCGACCCGGAACCTTGGTCTCTCGCCGCCCACAGGCGGCCTCAATGGCCTTGAGCGCAGCGTTCAGGTCAGCAAGCGATAACCTGGTATCAAACACCACTACCAGGTTGTAGAAGCGCTTACCCAGCATCCCCACTGCGTCACTCTCAAATACCGGTGACACCTGCAGGTTAGCGCCCAACTCACACAGCGCATCCAAGCCACGCTGCAAGTGGTAGTCGCGCGCAGCATTACTGCCCAGACCAAGATAAGCCCTGTTCACGACGGCAATACTCCGCGCTCGATCAAAACGCCAACGCCGCCGGCGGCCTGCTTCACTGCGTCAGGCTTGGTCACCCGTAAACGCAGCCAGGGAATATCAAACTCCTTGCGCAGCTTGGCCGCCAGCTTCTCGGCCAGCGTCTCAACCAGTAAAAATTCGCTGGCCTGCACAAAGGTGATAATGAACTCACTGATTGCCGCGTAATTCAGCGTGGCGTCGATATTTTCATGGGCAGCTGCAGGACGAATATCCCAGGCCATATCCAGATCGAAGATCAGGGGCTGACGAATGGTGCGCTCCCAGTCGTAGATACCGATAACGGCATCCGTTGTTAACCCTTTGATAAAAACCTGATCCACGCATTGCTCCCATGTCGACTACAATCGTCGTTTTAATTACGGTCAGCACTATGCCCGCCAACCTGCTGCTATGGTCCTGCATTGCCTATCTACTCGGCTCAGTCTCCTTTGCCGTGCTGATCAGCCGTCTGCGTCACCTGCCAGACCCACGCCGACTCGGCTCGGGCAATCCAGGTGCCAGCAATATGTTACGCCTAGGCAACCGCTCACTGGCACTGGCAACTCTGATCGGCGATCTCGGCAAAGGCCTGCTGGCAGTTTGGCTGGCCCGCCATGCCGAACTATCTCTGGCGTACCAGGGCTGGGTAGGCCTGGCCGCCGTCTGTGGCCACGTACTCCCCATCTTTCACCGCCTGCAAGGTGGCAAGGGCGTTGCCACTGCCGCGGGCGTTATGCTGATTCTGGCGTGGCCTGCCGCACTGCTGGCAGCGCTCGTCTGGTTATTGGCTTTTTACTGGCAACGCATGGCATCACTCGCCTCACTATTGGCCAGCCTGTCTTTACTCCCCTGGCTAGCCTGGCAAGCGCCACAATTACTGATACCCGTAGCCTTGATGGTCAGCCTGATACTGCTGCGCCACCGGGTCAACATTGGCCGCCTGATCAACGGCCAGGAAACGCGCTTCAAGCCTTGACCGCCAACGCAGGCAACTGATCCATCGGCCAGCGCGCGCGCGCCTCGATACCAGATATGTCGTGCTGCCCAGCCATCAGCCGCTGACAGCCAGCGTAGGCAATCATGGCGCCATTGTCCGTGCAGAAGGCGGGACGTGCATAAAACACCTCGCCTTTCAGACCAGCGGTCATTTTTTCCAGGTTAGCGCGCAGGCGCTGGTTGGCACTGACACCGCCAGCAATCACCAGCCGCTTGAGCCCCGTCTGCTTGAGTGCGCGCTTACACTTGATGGTCAGCGTTTCCACTACAGCAGTTTCAAACCCCAGCGCCAGATCGGCCTGCACCTGATGACTGACCTCCCCTTGCTGCTGGCAGCGCTGCCAGGCATTCAGCACCGATGTTTTCAAACCACTGAAACTAAAATCCAGACCGGGGCGGTCCGTCATGGGGCGCGGGAAAACAAAGACGCCGGCTTCGCCCTCTTCGGCCAGGCGAGCGATCTCGGGGCCACCGGGGTAAGGCAGCCCCATCAGCTTGGCGGTCTTGTCAAAGGCTTCACCGGCGGCATCGTCCAACGATTCACCCAAGAGTTGATACTCACCAATGCCGTCCACCCGGACCAGTTGGGTATGACCACCCGACACCAGCAGCGCGACAAAAGGGAACGCAGGAGGAGACGCTTCCAGCATGGGGGCCAACAGATGACCTTCCATGTGATGCACGCCCAGCGCCGGCACGCCCCAGGCAAAGGCCAGTGCACGCGCACAGGCGCCACCGACTAATAGCGCCCCAACCAGACCCGGGCCAGCGGTATAAACCACGCCATCGACCTCGCCTGGCTGCAGAGCAGCCTGATCAAACACCTCACGCATCAACGGCACCAACCGTTTGACGTGGTCGCGCGAAGCCAGCTCCGGCACTACACCACCGTATACCCGGTGCAGATCAATCTGACTGAAGAGCGCATCCGCGAGCAGCCCTCGCTCGCTGTCGTATATCGCAACGCCGGTTTCATCACAGGAGGTTTCTATACCCAGAACACGCATGCTTTGCCTTTGTGTGGTTGAGTGCGAACTCGCTCGCATTAATCCAGTAAGTCGCGCATCATAATCAGCCCGGCGCCCACAGGCCAGTTTTTTGCCTTTATGGGTGTCATAGGCTTTGCATTTTCCAAAGGGAGGCGGTAACATCCGCGTCCCTTGAAATGCAATCGCCGTAGGCAATATCGCCTTCGGCTACGACTACAACGTTTGAGAAAGGTACGAAATGCCTAACGTCAAAGTTAAAGAGAATGAACCCTTCGACGTGGCCCTGCGTCGTTTCAAACGCTCCTGCGAAAAAGCAGGCGTTCTGGCTGAAGTGCGCCGTCGTGAGTTTTATGAAAAGCCCACTACCGAGCGCAAGCGCAAGGCTGCTGCCGCTGTTAAGCGTCACGCTAAAAAGATTCAACGCGAACAGCGTCGTCGCGAACGTCTGTACTGAGTTCCGACTTTCAGCTCTGTAGGGCCTGATCGCAGGCCCAACCGTTCTTGCCTTACAAGGCTTGATAAGTAGCTGAAAAAATCTGATATACGCACTTTTCCGGCCTTCCAATTTTTGGAACGGGCTGGATTTTTGCGTCTCCGTGCCTATCGGATATTATAGTGCGCCAAACCGATCAAGCGTCCGGCCTAGCCGTTCGCTCGCGGTTTCCTTTTGCTGGTGCAAGGCAGATACATGGCCGGGCTTATTCCTCAGGGCTTTATCGATGACCTTCTCGGACGGACCGATATCGTCGAGGTGGTTGGTGCGCGCCTGAAACTCAAGAAAACCGGCAAGAACTACTCGGCACTGTGCCCTTTTCATAACGAAAAATCACCGTCCTTCAGCGTCAGTCCGGACAAGCAATTCTATTATTGCTTCGGCTGCGGCGCGGGCGGCAATGCGCTTAGTTTTGTCATGGACTTTGAGCGGCTGGACTTTCCCGAGGCAGTCGAAGACCTGGCCAAACAGGCTGGCGTCGCCGTACCCCGCGAAGAGCGCAGCGACCGCAAGCAACAAAACACACCGCGCAAAGACAGCCCGTTATATGCACTGCTTGAGCAAGCGGCAGCCTACTATCGTCAGCAATTGCGCCACCACCCAAAGAAACAACGTGCAGTCAGCTACCTCAAGCAGCGCGGACTCACCGGACATATCGCCAAAACCTACGATCTAGGCTTGGCGCCGCCCGGCTGGGATAACCTGATGTCGCACCTTAGTCGCGACACCTCAGAGCAGAAGGCGCTGATCGAAGCGGGCCTGGTGGTTGAGAACGAAGACAGCGGAAAACGTTACGACCGCTTTCGTGATCGCATCATGTTCCCCATTCGTGACAGCCGGGGCCGCGTGATTGGCTTTGGTGGCCGGGTTCTGGGTGACGACAAACCCAAATACCTGAACTCGCCGGAGACGCCAGTCTTCCACAAGGGCCAAGAACTCTATGGCCTATACGAGGCGAAGCAGCAGAACCGGCAACTAGACGACGTTATTGTGGTCGAAGGTTACATGGACGTGATTGCCCTGGCTCAGCACGGCGTCACCAACGCCGTAGCGACACTTGGCACCGCGACCAGCGAAGATCACTTGAAGCGCCTGTTCCGTCTGGTGCATAGCGTGACCTTCTGCTTTGACGGCGACAAGGCAGGCAAACAGGCTGCTTGGCGGGCACTGAACTCTGCCCTACCCGTGCTGGAAGACGGCAGGCACGTGCGTTTTTTGTTTCTGCCTGACGGACAAGATCCGGATAGCATGGTGCGCGAAGAAGGCCAGCAAGCGTTTCAGCAGCGCGTCAACGAGCAGGCAGAACCGCTCACCGAGTACCTGTTTCGGCATTTGAGCATAGAGGCCAACCCTGTCAGCCTCGAAGGCAAAGCGCATCTGGCGGCACTGGCACTACCATTGATCGATAAAGTACCCGGCAGTCTGCTGCGTCGCCTACTGCGCCAGTCGCTGGCCCAGATTACCGGCATGGACCTGAACCGCGTCGAGACCGAAGCTAAGCAGCCAGTAGCCAGCCTTAGCGAACCGGCTACCATCGCAGCGCCAGAGCAACAGGATGCGCCGCCCAACTGGGACGACGACTGGCAACCGCCGATGGATGACTATGCGCCGAGCTATGAACCGAGCGAGCGCAACGAGCGACCCGCCCCGCGAAAGCCTCAGCGCAGCGGAAAGAAAGGCGTAGATAGCCCGCTACTGCAAGCTACTCGCACCCTGTTGCACCACCCGCACCTGGCAGGCATGGCGCAGCAGGCCAATGAACTGGCTGACGAAGACAAGGATGAGGCAAGACTATTGGTAGCACTGCTGGATGCAGCACAAAAAAACCCAGGATTAAGCACCATAGAATTGCTCGCCAGGTGGCATGGTACGGCGCTTGGCGAGCAACTGAGTCACTTGGCTGAACAGGAATGGTTGCTGAATAATCCTGATCACAACCTTGAACAACAGTTTTTCGACACTATAAATAGATTATCCGCCGAACAAACCGAACGGCACATCGACAAACTCCTGGCAAAGTCGGCTAACCAGCCGCTTAGCGCCGAGGAGAAGCAGCAACTGCTCGATCTTTTTGGACGCCAACGCGCACCAAAAACCGACAGCTAACGCCGCCTCAACTGGCGCGGAGCCCTAAATTCAGGGTATAATCCGCAGCTTACTTTTTTGCACACCAATGCGTCCACAAGGGTTGTTATGTCCGGAAAAGCGCAACAGCAATCCCGTCTCAAAGAGCTCATTGCCCGCGGTCGCGAGCAGGGCTATCTGACCTATGCGGAAGTCAACGACCACCTGCCCGAGGATATCTCCGATCCGGAACAGGTAGAAGACATCATCCGCATGATCAACGACATGGGCATCACCGTGTTCGAGGTTGCACCGGATGCTGATGCTCTGTTGCTCGCCGACAACGATGCCGATGAATCTGCCGCCGAAGAGGCTGCTGCTGCATTAGCCGCGGTTGAGACGGATATCGGTCGCACCACCGACCCCGTGCGCATGTACATGCGTGAAATGGGTACGGTCGAGCTGCTGACCCGTGAAGGCGAGATTGAAATCGCCAAGCGCATCGAGGAAGGCATCCGCGAAGTCATGGCGGCCATCTCTATGTTCCCGGGGACAGTCGAGAGCATTCTTGCCGACTACGCTCGCGTCACCGAGGAAGGCGGACGTCTGTCTGACATCTTCAGTGGTTATATAGACCCTGACGATGACGGCCTGTCTGGCACCGACAACGCTCAAATTCCCAGCGCGGCCTCGAAGGACGACAAGAAAAAGTCCGACGACGACAGCGATGATGATGACGACGACAGCGATGACGACGACAGCTCGGATGACGAAGGCGATGGCGGCCCGGATCCAGAGATCGCTCGCATGCGCTTCACCGCGATCGGTGATCAGCTCGAGAAAGTCAAAAAGGTCCTGAAGAAGAACCCACGCAACAGCAGCAAAGTTATTGCCGAGCTGGATGCGTTGGCGTTGCTCTTCATGCCGATCAAACTGATACCCAAGCAGTATGAAGCCTTGGTTGTGCGTGTCCGCAGTGCGCAGGATCAGATCCGCAAGCAAGAGCGCGCGATCATGCAATTGTGCGTACGTGATGCACGTATGCCGCGTAACGAGTTCCTGCGCAGCTTCCCGGGCAACGAAGTCAACGATGGCTGGGTTGACGAACTGCTGGCCGGAAAACCACGCTACGCCGAAGCACTGGAAGCGGTTAAACCCGACATCCTTCGTGCGCAGAAGAAGCTGACCATACTGGAACAGGAAGCTGAGCTGACTGTATCCGAGGTCAAGGACATTAACCGTCGCATGTCGATTGGTGAAGCCCGTGCTCGTCGCGCCAAGAAAGAGATGGTCGAGGCCAACTTGCGTCTGGTTATCTCTATTGCCAAGAAGTACACCAACCGTGGCTTGCAATTCCTTGATCTGATCCAGGAAGGCAACATCGGTCTGATGAAGGCAGTAGACAAGTTCGAATACCGCCGCGGCTATAAGTTCTCGACTTATGCCACCTGGTGGATTCGTCAGGCAATCACGCGCTCCATTGCGGACCAGGCTCGTACCATTCGTATTCCGGTACACATGATCGAAACGATCAACAAGCTGAACCGTATCTCTCGTCAGATGCTGCAGGAAATGGGTCGTGAACCCACACCTGAAGAGCTGGGCGAGCGCATGGAAATGCCGGAAGACAAGATTCGTAAAGTGCTGAAAATCGCCAAGGAGCCCATCTCGATGGAAACTCCAATCGGCGACGACGAAGACTCCCATCTGGGCGACTTCATCGAAGACGGCACCATGGAATCGCCAATCGACTCGGCCACCGTGGAGAACCTCAAAGAGGCCACTCGCGATGTATTGGGCGGGTTGACTGCACGCGAGGCCAAGGTACTGCGCATGCGTTTTGGTATCGACATGAACACCGATCACACCCTGGAAGAAGTCGGCAAGCAGTTCGACGTCACCCGTGAACGGATTCGTCAGATCGAAGCCAAAGCACTGCGCAAACTTCGCCATCCTACGCGCAGCGATCACTTGCGCAGCTTCCTCGACGAGTAAGCTCAGTAAACCGCAGCAAACCAATGCCCAGCTATGCTGGGCATTTTTGTATCTGGCCACCGACCAATCGCATGACACAGAGATCAGCCAGCCCCTTGCCTGGCTGGCCTGTCATCTTGGCATGAGCGTCACCGCTGAAGAAGTTGCAACAACCGGCCGGCTAAAGCCGTTAACGCAGGGCTAAGGTTTACCAGGCAAGGGTATTAGACTAGCCCTTCATTGCCAGCCGATGCATTTTCCTCCAGCTTCCTGCAACGCATGCCTAGTCAGAGGCCATCTCAGCCCGTATAATTCCGCCCTGCTATAAGCACGTGGGCCTATAGCTCAGTTGGTCAGAGCAGGCGACTCATAATCGCTTGGTCGTAGGTTCAAGTCCTACTGGGCCCACCATTTCTTTGCTGTGCGCTTCAAGTGTTGATGCTGGAGCTATCGTTATCAGCCCCCTCCAACGGATTGCCATCTCGACCCGCACACCCTCACGTCCTACTCGCCTTAAAGACCAACCGTTACCTCACGCAGCTCAGCGCCGTCACGCACTACAAAAATAGCACTCAAGCCCTGCGCTTTAGCCATCAGCCTACCGCGCTCCAGCCCCTGCACCAGCAATGCGGTGGCCCATGCGTCGGCATACATGCAGCTGGTGCAAAGGACGGAGACAGAGGCAAGATCAGAAGCCAGAGGTGCGCCAGTTTTAGGATCCATCGTGTGCGAAAAGACCACGCCATCACGCTCACGCCAGTGCCGGTAATCCCCGGAAGTGGCGATCGATGTATTGCTCAGCTCGAGGGAGCCAAGCACCTCGCGACGCCCCTTGATGGGCTTTTCCAATGCTACACACCAGTCCCGGCTATCGGCCTTTACTCCGCTGGCACGCATCTCGCCATCGATGCCGACCAGGTAGGACTCAATAGCATGACGATCCAGACAACGCGCCAACTGATCCACGGCGAAACCTTTGGCGATACCGTTAAGGTCCAGAGTAATAGGTGCATGCTTACGTACACGGCTATTGTCGGGATCTATTTCCAGAACGTCGCCCGCGCCAGCCTGCCGGCCTGGCAAGTTTAATGATGGAGCTTGCGGGCCAAAGCCGCAGGCACTGACCAACGCACCTACGCCTATCTCAAAAGCGCCTTCGGACTCTTTGCTTATAAGCAGGGCACTGCTCAGCACCCAGATCAACTCATCAGAAACAGCAAGCCACTGGCCGCAGTCCGCCCCATTAAGTCGCATCAGCTCGGAATCAGGCTTCCATGTCGACATTTGCTGATCGACCTTATCTACCGCCTGTTGCAGGTCAGTCGTCACGGCACTCGAATCAAATCCACTGGCCGCATACAGCACTGCCGTGTAGCGGGTGCCCATGGTTGAACCAGCGAGGCTATAGCGCTGCAGAGAGTCATGCTCAGTAAACGTCTTCACGATAGCGCCCCTGCAGTCGAAGTTGTTCAATACTCAGGCCAAGCTGCTGCAACATCGGCTTGAGCGCCAGCCGCACCCCCTCCGCCATCTCTCGAGAGCCACATACCAGCACCTGCGCGCCCTGCTTCAATAGCAGCACAAGCTCCCCAGCATCCTGCTGCAAACGATCCTGTACATACATTGGCTGGGCCGCTTGTGAAAACGCCAGGCCTAGCTGCGTCAGTCGCCCGTCAGCCAGGTACTCATTCAACTGTGCCTGATAGAGAAAGTCCGACTGGGCATTGCGCCCACCCCAGTAGAGATAAAGCGGGCGTTGATGGGTATTTTTGCGAACAAACCCAATCAAGGGTGCCAGCCCGGTACCCGCGCCAACCAAAATGACCGGATGCCGGCCAGCTGACGGGCGAAACTCGGGGTGCGGCTGAATAACGCCTTCGATGCAGTCGCCTACCTGCAACCCATGCAACATCGGCGAGCACAGCCCAGCGGGATGCTTGCGTACACAGACTTCCAGTACGCCATCTTCATCACTGCTGGCAATCGAGTAGAGTCGGGGCGCCAGATCGCTACCCGGGCGGATAGACAACAGGTCGCCTGGGGCATAGCGGCTAGCCGGATTGCGGACCAAGAACAACCCGTATGATCGCCGCAACGGCTTAACACCGAAGCGCAAGATAGCGGCTGGCGACTCGCTATCCTCACCGAACAGCTCTCGACTCAGCAGCTCCAGTTGTTGCCCGGTTTCAGGCGGCGTCTGCTCAGTGAAGTGCAGATCCACACGTAATTTTTCACCAAGCGCCCTCGCCCACTGGTTAAGCTCACTCAATGCGTTGCGATCAATACAGTGCAGAGGCAGCAGCGGCCTCAAGCCACGTTGCTGCAGCTGATGTTCAACTTCCTGTGCGTAGCCGCAGAAATGTTCAAACTGGGAATTACCAAAACCGACCACTGCAACCTGTAGCTCCGGCCCTAGCTTGCTAAGCGACAGACGACCCAGGAACGCACTGGCAGACTCCGGCGCCTGACCATCACCGTAAGTAGAGGTAAGCACCAGCAGCTGCTTGGCACCGGGATAATGCGGTTGCAGCTGATTCATGTTGGCACAATGTACAGCCAGCCCGTTGCTCGATAACTGCTGGTGAAGCTGACGCGCATAACGCCAGGTTGTACCACCCTGACTACCGACCAAGAGAATCACTTGTGCCTGATCGGCAGGGGCGTTATCCGATAGCACGCGGGCCATGCGCTTGCGATGCCACCAGGAGAGCAGCCCGAAACCGCTGAGCAACAGCAGGCACAGACTGGCGCCAGCAAGAAAAAAGGTCCAGATCGGCGAGTGCGCGCCGGTGTGCAGCTCATACAGATTCTCGTACAGCCGTTTCGTAAAGCCATGCTCCTGATAGCTGATCCACTGGCCGGTACTCGCGTCCACAAAGCCGTCGCCCGATGCGGTGCGTAGCGTATAAAAATTGGCTTGCAGGGGATCAAAGGGGAATTCCAGTTCGCGTAGATCCTGCAGATCCAGATTGCGCAGTGCAGGCAGGCTGCCGATTTCGGCAGCGGGAGCAGAATAGCCAGCGGCTGGATAGACAGGCGCAACATCCTGCCCATCGTCGACCATACCCACGCTAATTGCTGCAAGATAAAGCCCGCTCACCGCCAAAATCGCCAGTACCGGCAGCGTCCAGCGTGACAAGACCAGATGCCAGTAAAGCAGACCGCCCCTATCAGGTACGGGTCGCAGCAGTTGCCGCCAGCCACCCAGGCGACGCGCCAGCAACCAGCACCCTGTGACCACCAGTATCAGCAATGCCAGCGCAGCCATGCCACTCAGCCAGCGGCCCGGCTCACCAAGTAACAACTCACGGTGCAGATTTCGCACCCACGACAAAAAGACGGAAGGCTGGTAGGGGCCCATAACCAAGCCGGTAACAGGATCAGCGATCACCGTATCGCTTTCGGTTGCATTGCTGAATATGACGCGCAGCTCGCCGCTAGGCGCACGCTCTATGCGCTCAATGCCCTGCACCTGCCCGGCAATTCGCTCGACAACCTCTGCCACGTTCTGACCGGCAGATGGCGCAACCTGGAAGTGCTCATAAAGAGTTCCAGTAGATAGCACCAGGCCAGTAGCTGCCGAGACCATAAGCAGGGCACCAAGGACCAGGCTGAGTACAACATGGGTGCGTTGCAGCATGCGTGGCCTCCTGGTCAAAACTGATAGCTGAAACTGTCGACATAGCCCTGCGAGCTGCCGACCACATCCGTCGCCTGCCCGGTAAGCGGCACTTGGATCTCGGCACGATTGTCGCGCTTATCTTCAACGGCACTATCGATGCGGATTTCATAACCTGCATCAATCAACGTATCCGACAGCTCGACAGACACTTGCAGTGTCTCGCCACTGCCAACGCTTGCACCGGTCAACCCATCGAACTCAGCGGCGTTACTACCGCCACGAACCCAGTCACGCAGGTGTTTGTAATACTTGGCCTTACGGCCAGACACCCAGAGTGTGCGCTGGTAGTTACCCTGCGCGTCGGTGACATAGATAGCCAGATAGGCGTCATTGCCTCGATAGTCTTTAAGGGTGGTTTGCAAGGTAATTTCGCGGGCCTGCGCCAGCGCTGGCAATGCCGCCAATCCCGCTAACGCGAGCGTACAAGTCATCTTTTTCATGCTGAGCCTCCAGTTTGGATGGCTCAAACTAACCGCAAAGCCTTAAGTCAAGCTGAACGCCTAAAAGCACTGACTTAAGGACAACTTAAGACTCCTGTGGTTTGCAGTACTTCATCAAGGATAAGCAACCAGACTGGCGGCGCATCGCTTGAGGTTGCGTGGAACCTGAACTGGCTTTTTAACTGGCACTGTCATTGCGGCCAATGGGCTACGTTAGCGGTTAACAAAACACGTCCATTCTCTTGGTTGGCGAATGGCCTGTGCCGCCCGGCATCTACTAAAAGTATCTGCTTTACTATAACGATGAACACACAAAGCAGCTGAAGGTATACCTCTCTCGACAACGTGAATTCTGAGCAGCAGCTTGTGCCAGAAGAAGGCCTTGCACACTTTTCCGGAACAGGAAGGTTAATGATCAAACAGATCAGAACCACCGTTCATACAACAGCCTCAAGCATTGGGCGTACCTGTTCGAGCGCTGTCATTGCCTTATGCCTTGCACTAGTTAACAGCGCTTTGGCTCTGGGGGCACCGCAGGTTCTGGTTATAGCTACCAGCGAGCTGCCCCCCTTCGTCAGTGCTGAGCCTCGTGAAAGCTTTCTTACCGAGCTGCTGCCGGAAGTAGCGAAGGAGATGGACGTAGTATTCGAGTTCCGTTTTATGCCTTGGCCACGCTGTGAGCTAGCCGTCGATACGCTAAAGGCGTGGGCTACCATGCCCTACGTGCCCACACCTGAACGTAATAAAAAATTTCTATTCTCAGAACCTCTGTACACCAAGCGCACCGTGCTGTTTCACTACAGCGACGATGAGCCACGGGTACCTATGACGTTCTGTCACTTGAACGAGCTTAGTCCGCACAGGATAGGTGGCGTACGCGGCTACTACTATCTGGACAGGTTCGCTCGAGCCGGGCTCAGATTGGAGCTAACCAACAGTGAAGAGTTGAGTTTCAGGAAGCTGCGTGCAGGGCGGGTCGAACTGGTACCGGCAGTGGAGTCGGTCGGCTGGAATATCATACGCAAGACCTTCCCCCCAGAGGACCATGCAAACTTTTATGTTCTGGATACCCCCTTGAATGTGGGTTACAACTATCTGATGACATCTCTTAATTACCCGGAGGCTCCGCAATTACTCGAGAGATTCAATACAGCCCTGAAAACACTGCGCGATAATGGTGTTTACGACACGATAGCGCTGCGCCACGGCTTAACAGGCAGCAACTAGCCCTGATATCCGGATGAACCGAGAGTCCCACCATGGGACCAACGCATTCAGCAAACTCACTAGCGGTTTGATCACCTCCCCCCCAAATCTTCCTATACCACCAGCCGGGATATGACCTGAGTCAACAACTCTGCAGGCCGTTACTGATGGAATGCCGACCGCTCTGGAATGCGGGTTATAGACCGCCTTCCAATTCCCCCGACTAGATTTCGACTGGAGATCCTACCTTGAAAACCTGGCACTGCATCGTGGGCATACTGCTGATCACCACACTCACTTTGCTGCTTGAAATACCCAGCGATACCTGGCTTACCTCAGCCACTCTGAGCATGATCCTCGGCGCAGCGGCACTGGCCTACATGGCGGTATCATGCTTGCTTGCCAGCCGCTGGCGAGCGGTTGAGAACGTTTTTAGCGGTCTTGACCGTGTCTATGAAACGCACAAATGGCTGGGCGTTTGGGCGCTTATTTTTGCCACGTATCACTTCGTATTCAAAGCCAACCTGGATGTGTGGAACAGCGTACCTATCCTGGAGCTGCCCAAATACTGGACCCGTTTGGTACGCCAGCTGAGCTATGTCGCACTGGGTCTGATCGTTCTGCTGGCGTTGAATCGCAAAATCCCTTACAGCCAGTGGCGCTGGTGGCACAAGCTTTCCGGGCCGCTATTCCTGATAGTGATTCTGCACTGGCTAAGCTTCAAATCACCCATCACCCTCGCCAGCCCCTCAGGCATCTGGTTAACGCTTTTGTGCAGTGCAGGCGTATTGGCAGCCCTATACAAGCTAGTGCTTTACCCCTTCGTTGCGCGCGCTGGCGAGTACCGGGTGATCGCCGTTTCTACGGACAAAGGTGCCCTGCATTTAACTCTGGAACCGATAAACAAAAAATTCGACTTCAAAGCCGGCCAATTTGCTTTTATTGCGATGCAGCAAAAAGGCTTGCGTGAACCCCATCCCTTCACCATCGCCAGTGCGAACGCTGCAAACGGACAGGTCGAATTTGTGATCAGAGGGCTGGGGGATTACACCAAAAAACTCTGCGCGAGCGCCAAAGTAGGTATGCATGCTGACCTGTATGCGCCATACGGACGCTTTAAGCGACAGGCCAAGGCCGAGCGCGAAATCTGGATCGGTGCTGGCGTGGGCATTTCGCCTTTTATTTCCTGGCTGCAGGACACGGACGTCAAAGACTTCGAGAAAGCAACGCTGGTCTATTGTTTTAATCCCGGACGCGCCTTTCCTCCGGCGGACCAACTGCAAGCTATGGCCACATTGCGTGGCGCTCACTTTGTCAGCAACCCCAGTGGTATGGAGTCGATAGCCGAGGTATTAGGTCAAGCAGTGGCAAACACCGAACCGCACAAGGTTCATGTCAGCTTCTGTGGCCCCCAGGGGTTATTGGTCAAGGTACGCCAGCTAATGATTAGTCACCAGATTCCACAGCAAAACCTGCACAGCGAGCTTTTCGATTTTCGCTAGCGTGCAAGAGGCTAACCGGCAAAACGATGAGGGTTGCGCACAAAAGCGCTAGGATACGGATATTGTGGATCCTGCGGATCAGCGCGCGTCACCCTCTCGAATGGCCGATCAAGGTAGCCTTATGAATACCGGCACTAGCGCAAGTGGAGCCAAGACATGAACCGCCTTAATCTTCGCCATCTCCAGTATTTCTGGATGATCGCGCGTAGCGGTTCGATCGTGCGAGCGGCAGAGAGCATGAACCTTTCACCGCAAACCTTGAGCGGACAACTGGCAACGCTTGAGGCGGACTTGGGCAATGCGCTGTTCAGGCGTACTAATCGCTCTCTGCAACTGACCGAATTCGGCCAGACAGTGTTTGCCTACGCCGACGACATCTTTCAGACGGCACAGGCCCTGGACGAAGTCATTCAGCAGCCGCCCGAGGAGCGTCCACTCAACTTGTCGGTAGGTGTCGCCGCCTCTATTCACAAACTCATTGCCTACCATCTCACCGCTCCAGCGTTAGCACTATCAAGGGAAGTCCACCTGCGCTGTCAGACCGGGGAAACCAATCAGCTTCTCAAAGCGCTTGGCCAGCGCGACTTGGATGTACTCTTGACCGACCGGCAACCGGATTTCAAGGATGCAGGCCAGTTCCGAGCGCACCGACTGGCAAGCTCATCTATCTCACTATTTGCGGCCCCGACGCTAGCGAGCAAGCTCAAGCCGGGCTTTCCTGCCAGCCTGGATCATCAGCCGTTTTTAACCACGTCTCTGAATGCACCTTACATCAACGAGCTGATGAACTGGTTCGCGGCGCAACGCATCCAGGTCAAGGTCGTCGCCGAAGTCGACGATAGCGCATTGATCAAAGTGTTCGGCCGCGAGGGCATCGGCTACTTTGCCGCGCCCACGGTCATTCAGCATGAGGTGTGTCGACAATACGAGGTTGAGTGCATCGGCTCGATTGAGCAAGTCAGAGAGACGCTATATGCCATTACGCGGGCGCGAACCGGACACAATATTGCCATCCAGGCACTGCTGATGGAACGTGCAGAGCTTGACGATAGCATCGAAAAAACCGAACTATAAAACAGATTTAACGCTGTTTATTTCGACCTATCATTGCCTGACTATACAACTGTCTTCAACAGCAGGGAGAAAGGCCATGAAAACCATTCACCAGTATCAGCTCGAAAGCGACAAACAGGTCAGCACTCTCGCTTTACGCGATGGATACCGGATCGTACGCTGCGAGTATGTGGTTGCGCAGAAACGGGTTTATCTTTGGGTCGAGGAACCGCTGAGAATTGATCTGCCGGTTACCGAGCACCAGTTCATGGTAGTTAGCTCAGGCGATCCGGTACCGGTCAGCTATAACCACGTGGATACGGCCCTGGACCCTTTTGGTCCGCAGGCATTCCACGTCTATGAAGTGATAGCGCCTGCAGAAGCAACCACCAGCCGCACCCGCAAACCCTTTGACCCTTTAGTCTTTGGCACTGTTGAGAGGCAGCATGCTTGAGACTAGCCAGGTATTGACCAGAGCCCCGTTAAGGGGCTCTTTTTTGCCTGTACGTTAACCTTTACTTCATCGACTGGAACGCGGCCCATGCCCGATATCATTGTGATGTTTTTCCTGCTTGGCCTGATCGCTGGCTCATTGCGCTCGGACCTGGCCATTCCCAAGGCCGTCTATGACATTCTGTCCTTGTTGCTGATGCTCACCATTGGCCTGAAAGGCGGTATGGCACTGTACGGCAAGTTGCACTGGTCTTTATTGTCGGAGGTGCTGGCAGTCACCGCACTCGGCTTCCTGATTCCGCTGCTGCTTTATCCCATGCTGCGCTACCTGGTTAAACTCAAGATCGCCGACGCGGCCAGTTTTTGTGCGCACTATGGTTCGGTCAGTGCCGGGACCTTCGCCGTGGCATTGGCCTGGACCGAGTCGCGCGGTCTGGCAACCAGTGGCCAGGTCACGCTTTACCTGGTGCTATTGGAGTTGCCAGCCATCATTACCGGTTTATGGCTCTACCGACGTTTCAGCCCATCGGCTGGGCAAGCAGACGCGGCCAAAACTACGCCGCTATGGCAAGAAACGCTCACCAACCGCAGCGTGATACTGCTGGTGGGTGGCGTGGTGATCGGCCTGCTCTACGGTAAGGACAACGGCAGCCAGGTGACCGGAACACTGACCAGTGCCTTCGCGTTGATCCTCGCACTCTTCTTGCTTGAAATGGGACTGGTGGCAGCTGAAACCCTGCGCAAGGTTCAGCTGCGTCATTGGCGCGTCATTGCCTTCGCCCTGTGTATGCCCACCGTGCTGGCGCTACCGGGCTTGCTAACCGGTATGGCGTTGGGACTGGCGCCAGGCACCACTGTCGTCCTGGCCACGCTGACTGCTAGCGCATCCTATATCGCAGCGCCGGTCGCAGTACGCCACGCGATAGCCGACGCGGATATCGGACTGGTCATGCTGGCTTCGCTCGGCATTACATTCCCATTCAACGTACTAGTAGGTATCGAGCTATATGCCTGGATGCTTACTGTTTTAAGCACCTAAGATAGCTGACCAGGCAAGCGCCAGCCTAAGTGGGCTGCGCGCTTGCCACCGCACCACCACCCAATAACCTGGGCCACCGACAAGGCCCGACGAACTTACCCACAGCGATAATCGACGCCCCGCCCTACCAAAAAGACTCTTGGATTTCCCGTATTCCTCTATTGGTAATAGATCCCGTTGCTGCCCAGCCAGCCAGCCTTGCGCCTCTTGGATCAAAAAAAGTGCCAATCATCCACTCCTGCTCAGATCAGCCAAGCACTTTTGGCTAATAAAATCGCGACTCAAAACGTTATGATATAACAACGCAATACATGTAAGATTGGCGCGATTTAAAACGACCAGAATAGGAAAAAGCATGAAAGTAGTATCTACCTCGCTCGCTGTGATCACCGCGCTCTTAAGCACTGCAACGGTGAAGGCTCAATCTGCCGACTCGACGATTACGCTCGGAGGGCTTTATGTCACAGCAAAATCCAGCGGCCCCCTGCGTACCGACAGCATCATGACGTCAGTCGACATCATGGGCGCAGAACAGGTCGAAGATAAGAATGTGAGCAACAGCTGGGAGCTGCTGGGACAGATGCCCGGTATTCAACTCACGGAGACGGGGCAGGGCGCGGAGTCAGGCAAGGCTACGTTTCGCGCATTCAACGGCGAGGGCTATATCAATGGCATCAAGGTACTGATTGATGGCATCCCCAGTAACGTAAACAGCGGCAATCAGCGCTTTATCGATATGGTTTTCCCGCTGGATATCGACCTGATTGAAGTCGTCCGCGGCACCAATGATCCGCGCTACGGGCTGCATAATATCGGCGGCAACATCAACTTCGTCACGCGTCAGGGCGGCAACTATACCGACGGCAGGGTCACCTACGGCAGCTTCAATACTCGTGAGTTCCAGTTGGCGCTGGGCCATGGGGACGGTAACTTTGCTCAGAATTACTTTCTGGCGAAACAGGATAGCGACGGCTTTCGCGATCATAGTGAATCAAACAAATACTCACTGGGTGGCAAGTGGTTTTATACCGATGATACCGATACCTTTACTGCCGGGCTGAGCGCTCGCCTCTATCATCACCAGGCGCAGGAGTCAGGCTTTCTGACCGCGCAACAATTGCATGCCAGCAGAACTCAATCGCCGGACAAGAACGCCAATGATGGTGATGACCGTGATATGAAACAGCTGAGCGCTGATATCACCTGGCAGCTGAACGACGACCTCAGCTTGAGTAACAAGCTGTACTTTAATAGCTACGATGACGACCGAACCATCACCTTCACCGACTACCCTCTCGGGAATGCCCCACGCCAGCGTCGGCAATGGAATGAAAAGCAGACAGGTGTATTAAGCACCCTGACGTGGCGCGCCAACGACGTGATCGCACTGGAAGGCGGGATAAACTATGAGCACCAGGACAACGAATATCGTCGTTATCGTTATAACTTTAGCCTACCGACTGATTTCGATGCAGCACCTGCACGCACCCAA
This sequence comes from Pseudomonas sp. 5Ae-yellow, assembly GCF_014077575.1. Taxonomy (NCBI): domain Bacteria; kingdom Pseudomonadati; phylum Pseudomonadota; class Gammaproteobacteria; order Pseudomonadales; family Pseudomonadaceae; genus Pseudomonas; species Pseudomonas sp. 5Ae-yellow. The sequence goes on from NZ_JACGWE010000001.1 coordinate 417,666, forward strand.
AACGATGATAGCTACACGCTGCATAACCTTGGTGGCTACGCACAGGCGATCATTGAGCCATTCGACTCATTGAAAATCATCCCGGCCTGGCGCGTAGACCGGTTTTCCGGCAGTACACATCTGCCCAACAACGTAAATGCTTCGTTGCAAGACTATGGCTGGATCCAGCAACCAAAGCTCAGCGTCATCTACAGCATCAGCGATGATGTCAGCGTATACGCCAATTGGGGCCGTACCTTCCAGGTCCTGACCGGCTCAACTGCCCCAGCCTATATGACGGCAGGACAAACCCGCTTCAAGCCGTCCATCAACACCGGTAAGGAGCTGGGCATCAAGTTCAGTCCGGCAGCCAATACCGATGTACGGGTTGCGGTTTGGCAGCAAGATGCAACTGACGAAGTCGCCAACATGCCCAGTACCGGTACCACCGTTGGGTTAGGTGAAACCCGCAGACGCGGCCTTGACCTGCAGATCAACAGCCGCTTGACCGACCAGTTAACGGTCTGGGCTTCACACGCGATGCAGGAAGCGAAAGTAGTCAGTGCCTACACTGCGGGGGGAGATTCACTGGCGGGCAAAGAGGTCTTCTCCACTCCCTGCTACATAAGCAACCTGGGACCCGACTATCAGTTTAATGACCGCTGGCAGTTTGGTATGCAAGCCAGGGCACAGGGCGACTACTACATTGACGAACGCAACGAGCAAGGCAAGTACGGTGGCTTTGCGGTGCTGGACGCAAGCACTAAGTACCAGCTTACCGATACGCTGAGCCTTGGCTTACAGCTCAAGAACCTGACCGATCGCGAGTACGAATACGTGTGGTACGACAACTTCTTCTGGGGTGGCGACGATCAGCCCATGTTCTCGCCAGCACCGGGGCGGTCCGGCTTTGTGTCTGTTGATATGAAGCTCTAACCCCGAACTACCCCCCGCATTTTCATTACCAGTAGCCTGGCAGGCTGCCAGGCTACTCTTGCTCCAAGCAGGAGCAACCCGCTACAAGTATTTCAACCAGCTTATATCGCGCCGACGTGCCTTCAGGCGCGCAAACCACTGTACCGGCGCAAACAGCGCCAAGGCTAGAAACAGCGCCGTCAGCCAGAGCGCCAGCACCGAATCGAAGCTAAAGTACTCACCCTGATTGGCACCGAATATCGCCAAAGCCCCCAGAGACAGCAACTTCAGCACATACAAGTGAAGAAGATAGAAAAACATGGGCGCCGCGCCAAACACCGCTAAGACAGCCACCATGATGCTGTTATTGCGACGCTCAAAGCACGCTAGCAGCAACAGGCCAATTCCCAGCGTGAGCGCCAGAAATAGTAGTGACGGCGGATACTTGGTCATGTTGAAGAAACTCATTAGTGTGATTACCCAAGTACTTCCTTGCGTCCAGGGTTGCTCACCGTAGCCATTAAGCAAACGCAGCGACATAAAGACGAGCAATGCGCAACAACCGCTGGCGAGTAAATAGGCGCGCCGTCGACTAGCCGAGGTTGCCCCACAGAACCAGGGCCCTATCGAGTAACCCAATGCGATCACGCCAATCCACGGCAACAGCGGGTATGAGGTGCGCATGCGCACCTCGTCCGACAACGCAATCCAACCACGATCATGCAAAACGGCCCACGGCAGGTGCATCCAGGAATCGACGGCAAAATGCACTCCATCCAGCAGGTTATGACCGGCAATCAGCACAAAAGCGAGCAACACGAGCAGGCTGCGCGGCAACCAGAGCAGCAACGAGAGCGCCAGCATGCTCAAACCAATTGCCCAGATCACCTGCAGGTAGATGACCGTGGGCGGGAATTGAAAGGTCCAGGCAAACCCCACCAAGGTGAGCTCCAGGACGATAAGAAAAAGCCCGCGCTTGAACAGAAAAGTAGTGACGACAGATTTGCTCTGCTGCTTTTCGCCATAGAGAAACGCTGCCAACCCCGTAAGCAGGATGAATACCGGCGCACACAGGTGCGCCAGCGAACGACTGAAGAACAGCGCGGGATCGGTCTGCATGACATCCATGGGGTCGGATACCTGCATATGCATATAAAAGGTTTCGCGGACGTGATCGAGCAACATCAGGAGAATAACCAGACCGCGCAGAGCGTCGATCGAGAGCAGACGATGGGAAGACATAAAGGACAAGGACACCTAGAAATGAAATATAATAACATTATTATTTCAGCTTTCTATTTGCCTGAACAGCACCAAACCACGGAACGGCCCACAGAACGGTAACCGCTGGCAGGATAACCTTGAGACCTGATACAGGCTTTAACTCAGGTAGCTTGCCAATGCCACGATGGCAACCTCGGCCGACTGGCTAGCACCAGACCAACTGCAAGCCAGCATCAGATTTTTGGGCAAACCAAAGTTCTCGACCTGATAACCTGCCGCGCAGTAGCCGTCAGCATCGTGCGACAGCTGCTCGAGCATTGAGCGGTGATCGGGAAAGTAACCCCACACCGGTTTACCCAGCGCACAGGCGAAACCGATCTCGAACACCGTACCCGAGTCGGGCTCAGCACCACGAAAGTTGTCGAGGTTGGCCAGCACCGCATCGGCGCAGCGGATCTTGTTGAGATTGGCCTGACAAATCCAGCTGGCCATATCCACGACGTCGGCGGGCGGTTGATCATCCAGCGGGTAGAGGCCAATCAACCCGTGCACGGCACAGAGCTGCTTGAGGTATTCGCCACGCTCGATGGCATCAGTACAAAAAACATCAAAACCTGCCAGATAAACCGACTTCACCTACTCTCTCCTCGCCGACTCAAACCTGTTGTTGCGACAGACACCCCAGCGCAGCGGCATCGTCCACATCAATGCACACACCGGGGTCTTGTACCGTCAGCACCCTAACGCGAGCGGGATAACGGCGCACAACATCACGCGCGCCAGCATCACCCTGCACAGCCATCAACTCGGACCAGAACGAGCGTCCAAAGAGTACCGGGTGCCCACGCTGTCCTTGATACACCGGAACTACGATATGCTCGGGGGATGCCATGGCCGCCAGTGCCGCAAAAGTCGCAGGCTGAATCTGCGGCATATCGGCCAGCAGGACCGCCACGGCATCGATATCCGCGGACTGCAGCGCCTGAATCCCAACGACCAGACTGCTGGCCATGCCCTGTTGGCTATTGGCGTTACGCACCACCTTGACCTGCTCGGGTACGCCTAACTCGGCGGCATCATCATCCGCTCGTAGCACCAGAGCAACCTGCGCGAAAGCGCAGAGAGCACGCTGCAAGCTAGTGGCAAGCAACGTATGGCCGTCAGGCAAGAGCGCAACGCGCTTGTCACTGCCAAAGCGCCTGGATTGCCCTGCGGCCAGCATCAGCCCGGCAACACGGGGTGCTGATCGGCTCAGGCTTGAGCGTCCAGCAGCATGACTTCACGCTCGGCGAGCAAACCCTTCAACGCTTCGCCCATGGCCTGATAATGCGGGGCCTGGCGGTGCGCCTCAATGGCCTCCATGCCGGCCCAGTGCTCAACAAACACAAATTTGTGATCTTCACTGCGATCGTGATGCAGCACATAGCCACGGCAACCCGCCTCGGCGCGCGAAGGCTCCACGGCGTTATGCAGGATTTCGGCAACCTTGGCCGCAGCACCATCAACAGCACGCAGCACAGCAACAACAGTAATGGTATCTGACATCTAATAAGTCTCTGTGCGAAGTAATGGGTCAGCTTGCTGCTCAGCGTCGGCGGCAAACTGATGATAGTGAGTAGGTGAAACATCATGAATCGATGACGTGCGCCCCTTGAGCATGCCGCCCTGGCGACCATTGAACACCGCTGTCATCTCGCCAAGAATCGCCATGGCGACGGACTCTGGCGTATCGCCGCCAAGATCCAGACCGATAGGGTAATACAAACGCTCAAGCCCGGGTGCAACGCTACGCTCAGCTGTCATCTCCCGCAATAACCGTTCAGTACGGTCGCGCGGCCCAAGTTGGCCAATGTAGACCGCCTCCGAGGCCAGGGCACAGGCTAACCAGTGGGCATCCTGTTGCAGACTGTGGGTCATGACCGCTACCGCTGCACCTTGCAGCAGAGGTAACGGATCAAAGCGGTCGGTTAACTGGCCATGCAGCACCTGGTCTGCGTCGGGGAAGCGACGGTCACGGGCAAAATGCGCGCGGCTATCGATGACAGTTACGTGCCAGCCCAACAACTTGGCCATGCGCACCAAGGGCTGTGCATCGTGACCACCGCCAAAAATAACCAGTCGCCGTGCGGGCGCGAGATACTCGACCAATACCTGCACCTCACTGCCTGCCTGCTGAAAACGGTGCAGACTGGTCCCGCGCTCGACCAAAGCCTGCTGCAGCGCCTGCTGCACGGGCGCCTGCAAGGCTTGCGGCAGCTGCCCCTCCAGACCGCCATCAGGGTTCAAGAGTTGGCGCTGCCCCAGGTCTGGCGAAGCACTCACCAGGGTTGCCAGTGCCCTGCCCTCACCATCCGCCTGCAGCGCGCGCAAGCCGCGCAACAACACGCGTCCAGCGGGAGCATCTATACGCTCGAAGAGAATATGCACCTTGCCGTTACAGCCAAGCCCGAAGCTGACGGCAACATCGCCGTCCTCCTCGTCATCGGCCGTGCTATAGCTGCGCAGTGCCGGTCCGCTCTCGGTAAGCCACCAGGCGGTGCGCGCCACCTCACTCTCCAGACAGCCACCACTGATGGTGCCTTCAGTCTGTCCCAGCGCGGTAATCAGCATGCGCGCGCCGGGCCGTCGATAGGCGGAGCCCTCAACTTTGACCACGGTCGCCAGCACGGCTTCTTCACCCTGCCCGACAGCCGCATCAACGGCTCGCAACAATTGCTCAACTGCAGCCACTCAATGCCTCCTGCCAGCAAAAACCGATAGCACGCTGATCAATGCCCGGTATTACCGCGCTTGGCGGCAACCTGTTCGGCGCTAACGCTGCCGCCGCTCTGACCGAAATGCTGCAGCACAAAACTGCTAAGCGCGGCCAATTCAGGATCGCTGTAATTCTCGGCAAAGCGTGGCATACGCTGGTCAACCTGCTGCTCCGGGTTACTGTGCCCGGTGAGCAAGATACCTAAAAGGTTGGTAGCCGCCGGATCATTTACCGTTTTCAGCCCCGCGAGTGACGCAATCGGGCTTTGCGTGCCCTTACCATCCCAGCGGTGGCAACTGGCACAAGAGTCGGCAAACACCTTGCTGCCCAGACCGGCTTCTTCAGCGGTCGGCATGCTCAGCTGCTTCACCTCAGGGCGGGCAATACCCGCGCTTTGTGGCTCAGTCGAGAGCAGGTAGGTTGCCATCGCCGACAGATCGCTCTGTTCCAGGTGACGCAGACTATTACTCACCACTTCACCCATTGGGCCAGCGGCGACGCCTTTTCCTGCCGCATGGCCTTTGCTGAAGTAACTCACCAGCTCAGCCTCGCTCCAGGCACCTATGCCATGCACCTCATCCGAACTGATGTTGTAGGCTTGCCAGTCCTGAACCAGGTTGCCAGCCAGCGGCTGACTGCTGTCCAGAGCCTGAAACAGATTACGCGGCGTGTGACACTCGGCGCAGTGGCCCGGCCCCTGAACCAGATAGGCACCGCGGTTCCACTGCTCGCTCTGCTCCGGCTCGGGCTCAAAGCGCTCGTCATCCAGAAACAGCATATTCCAGAAAACCATGCCCCAGCGCTGGTTGAACGGAAAAGACAGGGTGTTTTCCGGCGGCGTGTTCTTGACCGGCTCAAGACTCGATAGATAAGCCTTGATCGCCAACACCTCATCTTCTGGCATCAGCGTGTAGGACGTATATGGAAAGGCCGGATAGTAGTGCTTGCCGTCCTTGCCGACGCCCGAATGCAGCGCGCTGACGAAGTCTTCATCGCTCCAGCTGCCGATACCGGTCTCTTCATCCGGTGTGATATTGGGTGAATACAACGAGCCAAAGGGCAATTTGAATTCCACGCCACCGGCGAAGGGCTTACCGCCGGACGTGGTGTGACACGCTACACAGTCGGCGGCATCGGTCAGGTACTTGCCCCGCTCGATCAGATCCGCGTCAGCCGCGAGTGCGGTGCTCGACAATCCGGCGAATCCAAGACCCATTACAACTAATTGAGTAAAACGCATTGGCCTGTCTCCTTAAACCGGGTAATAGCCGGCACGGCTTAGTGGTAGACGACGCAGACGCGTCCCGGATGCAGCATGCAACGCATTGACCAGAGCTGGTCCAATCAGCGCGGTACCGGTCTCACCGACGCCGCCCGGCGCCTCCAGGCTAGGCACTATGTGGACCTCAACCCCGGGCGCCTCGCTGATGCGCAGCTGGCGGTAATTGTTGAAGTTGCTCTGCTGGACGACGCCCTGCTCAATCAGAATTTCATTGAACATCGAGGCTGACAGACCAAACAGGGTTCCGCCCTCGATCTGCGCGTGCACCGAGGTCGGGTTAGTCACCAGACCGCAGTCGATAGCACTCACCAGACGAGTGATGCGGATTGCCTTGTCGCCGCGCATTTCCATTTCCACCACGGTCGCCACGTAGCTGCCAAACACCGCACTCACCGCAACACCTCGGCCACGACCGGCCGGCAACGCGCTCCCCCAATCCGCCTTTTCGGCAGCCAAACGCAATACGGCCTGCGCACGGGGCTGCTCAGACATCAGACTCAAGCGGTATTCGACCGGATCAGCACCCGCGTTCAGCGCCAACTCGTCGATAAAGCACTCCAGCGCGTAGGTGCTACGCAACGGACCCACGCCGCGCCACCAGGACACCGGGATGACCTTGGGCTCTTCACGCACATAATTGACCAGCAGATTCTGCAGCGAGTAGATAGGCTCAATGGCCACCTCGACCGCATCGGCGTCGATACCGCTCTCAGGCAGACTGCCCATATAGCGACCCAGCACCGATGCGCCAGCTATCCGGTGTTGCCAGCCAACCGGTTTACCATCGGCGTCCAGCGCGGCGGTCAGTCGATCCGCATACTGTGGCCGATAAAGATCGTGGGTCATGTCTTCTTCACGACTCCAGATCAACTTGATCGGGTAGCTGACATGGCGCGCCACATCCACTGCCTGGGTGATAAAGTCATAATCCAGCCGGCGGCCAAAAGCGCCGCCAATCAGCTGGTTATTCACAATGATCTTGTCCGCCGGCAGACCACTGATTTTGGCTGCGGTCTGCTGCGCAAAGACCGGCACCTGAGTACCTACCCAAAGCTCGCAGGCGTCCGGGCGGACATGCACGACACAGGTCATGGGCTCAAGCGGCGAATGCGACAGGAACGCCTGTTCGTACACCGCCTCAAACTGACTGGCAGCGCCCTCGAGTGCTTTGGCGATATCGCCCGTACTATGGGCAACCACACCATCGCGCGAGCTGGCTTGTAGCAGAGCGTCATCCAGCTGAGCTGAATTGATGCTGGCGTGCTCGCCCAGATCCCACTCGACCTTGAGCGCCTTCAGTCCCTTTTGACAGGCCCAGTAATTACTCGCCGTAACCGCTACGGCATTATCCAGCTTGATCACGTCACGCACGCCCGGCACCTTCTTGGCATCAGAGGCATCCAAGCTACTCAGGGTGCCGCCGTAAACCGGGCAGGTCAGCGTAGAAGCAATCAGCATGTCCGGCACGCTCAGATCGATCGTGAACTGCGCCTTGCCGTTGACCTTGTTGGGGGTATCTATGCGCGGTGCCGCGGTGCCCAGCAGGGTGAACTGTTCAGGTGTTTTCAACACCACCTCGGTTGGCAGCGGCAGCTCGCTGGCAGCATCGACCAGTTCGCCGTAACCCAGTTTCTGGTCCGCAGGCCCGAAGACTTCGCCATTGCTGGCGTGGCACTGCGACGCTTCAACGCCCCAGCGCGTTGCGGCCGCCTGAATCAGTAGCAGACGCGCCGTTGCACCCGCTTCGCGCAGCGGCTTCCAGGAGTGGCGGGTCGAAGTAGAGCCGCCAGTCGCCTGAAACTGCATCAGTGAGTCGGCATAGAGCTCGCTATCCGGTGGCGCATCTTCGATGGTGACGGCACTCAGGGGCACTTCCAGCTCTTCTGCAACCATCATCGCAATGCCGGTGTGCGCGCCTTGGCCCATCTCGATCTTGGGCGAAATAACAGTTACCAGACCGTCATGCCCTACCCGCACATAGGCGCCATAAGCGCGGGGCGACTGGTCACCCAATCGGCCAGCCTCGGTGGCCTCGGCAGCTACGCTGCGGGGTGTAAACGCAGGTAGCCAGGTGCTCAGCACCAAACCACCCAATGCTGCACTTGACCCTTTCAGGAAGCCACGCCGTGAGACTGCAAATGTCGATTTACCCATTAGCTATTCTCCTCAGGCTTGGCCGATGTCTTTGATCGCGGCACGAATACGGGTGTAAGTGCCGCAGCGGCAGATATTGCCTGCCATGCCGGCGTCGATATCCGCATCACTCGGAGACGGGTTATGTTGCAGCAGCGCCGTGGCCGACATGATCTGACCAGACTGGCAGTAACCACATTGCACCACCTCGTGTTCCAGCCAGGCCTGCTGGACCTTGGCACCAACCGCATTCTCGGCAATGGCTTCGATGGTTGTCACCGACTTGCCAGCAACGGAGCCAACTGGCAGCACGCAGGAACGCACAGCTTCGCCATCAAGGTGCACGGTACAGGCGCCACATTGGGCGATACCGCAGCCAAACTTGGTTCCGGTTAGCCCCAGCACATCGCGTAACACCCATAGCAAGGGGGTATCGTCCGGAACATCGAGTTGGTGTTGCTCACCATTAATGGTCAACAGATTCATAAAGACCTCATCACGGCACGGAATTAATTATTTTGTTTATACACTCTAGCAGCTGGATCACCACGAGGCGCGATCCGAAGCTGGCTAGTACAGTCACTTTTATCTCAACGTCGAGACAACGAAAGCGCACATAGGCAGCAACATTCATTCGTATGACGTCGAAGTATGGAAAATAAGAGTAGCGTTAATTGCAGGCGGGGCGGTAGAACAATACCCCAAAGCTCTGTGACCTTGGGGAGAAACGCGTGAAGTCCGTGACTAATTCATGCTGAACAGAAGGACGCGAAGAAGGCAGGAAAACCGCACGACACGGTGCGGTTTTCCTGAATACTCAGCGCGCGATAAGTGCGTAAGCGCCATCATTTTGCAAGCGTGCCCACGCATAACCGGCACCAACCGTCACTATGCCGGCGGCCGTTTCACAACTTTGCGGTACGTCAGCTGGCAGGTCAGTCAAATAGCTGCTGTCATAGCTGGCTGCACTGATACAGTCTTCTGCTACGACGGCTTCCCAGCCTTCGGTCTCCGTATTCCAGCGCCCAAGGGTCAAACTCTCTGCTTCCGCCACAGCCGGTAAATTGAACTGCAGGACAAAGTCGTCGCCGCGGGCATCGTCATCCAATATCGAGTTGCTGTTTACGCGATCGCTCGGGAGCGTCACCGGTTGCTTTCCCCTCTCGCTGCCATCACCAAAACTACCGGCAAAACCAACGTCAGCCTGGATATTCTTCATAACACCTTTGGCGCTGCTGTAAGTACCATCCTGCCCCTGGATTCCGCTGACGATCAACACATCAGACTCGGCACCCTCGTAAGGGGGAACCCAACTCAAGGAAACCTGTTTTTTCAGATCGATCGTGGTTTCACGAATCTCGACTTCCTCGTCAGCAGTACCCTGATTGATCAAGCGCACACGCTGGCTGTTGTTCAGATTAGGTGAGTAACTTGCGTGCGGTATGTGCAGGTAACGGAAATAGCGAGCCGCCAGCTCAGCATTGCTTTTTGCCGTGGATACACCGGGCTCAAAATTAGTGGTTCTGGTACGCGTATCGTAGCGGTTGAAAATGGCATTTTCACCATCAAGAATACGTGCCGAAAAACCATTATCCGAGACGCAGGCACTCGTGCGATAGCTTTTGTCGTGCGTCATATTAAGCTGATTACTGGCCGGAATACTGGAGGGGTAAACGATCTTGTCACAGCGCTCAGCCGTGCGCGTAAAACGATCTATCAACTTCCAATCAGGCTGCGCCAGCTCACGCATACCATCCTCGTTACGCGTAATAGTATGAGCTTCATAGTAAGAGCGGTAATCAACCAGGTCGCCTTCGAAGCTCAGGATGGATGCGTTGACATCCAATGTCCCAGAGCTACCGTCGTTGATCTTGACCATGAGCATGTTCTGGATCAATTCGCTCTCGCCATAGCGCGAGTCGTAACCCTTATAAGAAGCGCTGCCACTGACCAGCTCTGTGTAATGCCCACCGTAATAACCGGATACCAGGCTGCGCAGATACTGGTGCTCGTGCCCCGCTACATAGATCACGTCGTTATCGGCGAACAACTGGCGGTAATCGCTATGCACCAGCAAAAACTGCTGATCGCCTTCAGACGTATCGTAAGCCTCTACTACCCGCTCGGGTTCTACCCCGTTTCCACGGACGGTTATAAAACAGCTAAGAGCTTTTGATCCTGCGCAGCAACTCTACGTCGCATCCTAGGATTATGGAACCGCTCGATGTATTCAAATAGGTCTGCTCTT